>NZ_JBFATS010000021.1:0-113209 GCF_040678435.1 Streptomyces sp. NPDC052682
TCCTCCAGGCCGGCGTGCTGCAAGAACACGGTCAGGTCTTGCAGCGAATAGGCGGTGCCCAGGATCTCGCCGCCGACGCGCACCCGCCGGCCGCCACCCTCGCTGGGTGGGTAGACGACGACGTGGACTGCCATGCCTCCAGGGTGCCCGCGCGGTCAAGGGCGCGCACGGTGTGGGTGCGCCAGCCGTATGCCGCTCGTAGGCTGGTGCTGCTCGGGGCACCACACGGAGGTCATCATGCCCCGAGCGATCTGGTCCGGCGCGATCTCGTTCGGCCTGGTCACGGTCCCGATTCAGGTGGCGTCCGCCACGGAGGACCACTCGATCCGGTTCCACCAGTACCACCTCGAGGACATGGGTTCTCGGGGGGTAACCGTGTGGCTCGAGGCGAGTGGAGACCACTTTGTGCAGCTCAGCGACGGTGCAGATGCCACTGTCGCGTGCAACACCTGTGGCGCTACTTGTGACGGGACTCGTTTGGTTAGAGTCCTGAGTTTCGTTCCGAGAACTCCTGTGCCCCGGCCGGGGTGGGGCCTTCCCCACCCCGTTCCTGGGGGCTGGTCGGAGTGCCTGAGTCCGGCGTCGCATGATCGGCTGTCCGCACGGGATTCGCGTGACGGAAGGTGGACAGGTGAGGGTCCGGATCGGGTATTCGGCTTGGATCGTGGGCGTAGTGCAGTTCTTCGTCATCCACGGGATTGCCGAGTCGGCTTGGGCGAGACCATATAGCTGGGCACGGAACAACATCAGCGACTTAGGAAACGCTCACTGCGCTCTGCAGTCAGAGCCTGAGCCGCGGTATATCTGCTCCCCCGAGCACAGCCTGATGAACGCCTCGTTCATCACTCTGGGAGCGCTGCTCGTTGTTGGCGCCGCCCTGACTGGTGGTGTCCTGTGGCGCAGAAGCCCGGCCGCTGCCGTAGCTCGTCTGCTGCTCGCCGGCGCCGGCGTGGGATTCGTGTTGGCCGGGCTGGCTCCCGCGGACGTCAACGAGAACCAGCACGTCTTGGGCGCCCTTCTCATCATGGCGATGGGCAACATCGGTCTTTTCCTGGCAGGGTTCGGCCTGGCAGAACACGTTCCTGCCCCGCTGCGGTGGGGCACCAGCGTGCTGGGCGTCACCGCGATCACAACTTTCGGGCTGTTCCTTTCCCACCACTACCTCGGTCTCGGCATGGGAGGCATGGAGCGAGTCGCCGCCCTTCCCCTCCTGTTCTGGGCGCTTGCTGTTGGCGTTCGTGGCCTCATCCGCCGGGCAGGTCTTGTGCAGGAGGCGGTGCTGGGAGAACGTCTCAGCCGCGCTGGTTGAGAGCTCTGGTCAGGTCCCGGTTGGCCTCCCTCGCGGCATCGAGATCGGACCGGGCCTCCGTGCGCACCCGCCGTGGCAGTCGTAGGCTGAAGGTGCTCGGGGCTCACACGGAGGTCTCTCGTGCCCCGAGCGATCTGGTCCGGCGCGATCTCGTTCGGCCTGGTCACGGTCCCGATTCAGGTGGCGTCCGCCACGGAGGACCACTCGATCCGGTTCCACCAGTACCACCTCGAGGACATGGGCCGCGTCCGGGTACGGAAGGTGTGCGAGCTCGAGGACCGGGAGGTTGCCCAGTCCGAGATCGGCAAGGGCTACCAGCTCACCAAGGAGCAGGTCATCCCCATCAGCGACGAGGAGCTCAGCAACCTGCCGCTCCCCACTGCGAAGGCCATCGAGATCGAAGCGTTCGTACCGCTGGAGAGCATCGACGCCATCCGGATCGGCGAGGGCTACTACCTCCAGCCCGCCCAGCCCGTCGCGGCCAAGCCCTACAAGCTGCTCGTCCAGGCGCTCGGCCGCTCGTCGAAGGTGGCCGTCGTGAAGTACGCCTGGTCCGGCCGCGAGCGCCTCGGCCTGCTGCGAGTCCGCGGCGACGTCCTCGTGCTGCACGCGATGCACTGGCCGGACGAGATCCGCGACCCCACCGAGCTGCTCCCGCCGCCGGTCAAGGTGAGCGACGAGGAGATCGACAGCGCGCTCGCCCTGATGGACACCATGACCGTCGACGACCTTGCAGAGCTCGGGGTGCGCGACGAGTACACCGAGGCCATGGCGCAGATCATCCAGGCCAAGCGGGAAGATCGGGAGCTGCCCGAGGCACCGGAGCCGGAGCAGCCCGCGAAGGTCGTCGACCTGATGGCTGCCCTGCAGGAGTCCGTGCAGAAGGCTCGGGCTGCCCGCGGCGAGGACGCCGAGGTGCACGAGATGCCGCAGCCGAAGAAGGCCGCGGAGAAGCAGCCGGCCAGAAAGACCGCCGCCAAGGAGACCACCAAGAAGACGACGGGACGCCGACCGCGCAGCGCCTAGACCGCAGGCTCACGTAGTGGTAGACCCAGACTGGCAGCACGTCCCAGAGCCCACACAGGCACCCCCTCCGCCGCCCGCAGGTGCCCCGCCCCCACCGCCCGCTCCCCTGACTGTGGTTCCTCGGTCAGGATTCGGCCATGGACCAGCCCGCCACCATCGCCTGGAAGTACGCGGTCAGCCTCATCCCCGTGGAAGACCTGCCCATGGTGGCGGCCCACCTACTGGCTGCCGGCCACGACTCTCCCTCACTGCGTGACCTGGCCGGCCGTTCCCGGCATGAGCACCCAGCAGAGATCCGCCAGCTCTTCGGGCACACCATGCAGGAGCTGGGGATCCAGATCCCAGACGACGAGACCGCTGAACGTTGCCTCCTGCATCACATGGCGACACAGTTGTCCGCCGGTGCCATGTCATCGAAGGAGGCCGCAGCTCGAGTCTGGCAGGGGATCGAGGCGGTGACAGATCCTGAGCGGAAGTTCGTGGCGGCCGTGGGCCTGGAGTACCACCTCGACTACATGTCACCCGAAGAGGTCCGGGCCTGGGAGAACGCTGTACGCCTCGCCGCAAAGACTCTGTCTGGAACAGCCTTCCCGCATACGCAGTGACCCCAGCGAAGGCCAATCCACCACTCCCTGGCAGCCAGCCCTCACTCGCCCCATAAGAAACGGCGTCTTAGGCTCCGGCCTGCGCGGCAAGGGGCACCGTCCACCGGTCCGGACCCTGGGGAGCGGTGTCGAGCCAGTAGGGGAACCTCATGTCGCTGCTCTCTTCCAGTTCCGACCTGAAACTCCCTCCTCCCCGCCCCGAAGCCCAGGACCATCACGCCCAAGCCACTCCCGGCCCGATCGGAGAGCCGGGCTCGCTATGGTCATCCCGTGACCACCAACCCGACCTCTCGCGACTACAACAAGGCGTCGGTCCTCGACGTCCTCCTCTCCCACGCGCCCCTGACACGCAACAAGCTCATCGAGCTGACGGGCCTGAGCAAGGCCACGGTGTCCCGGGCAGTGGAGGAGCTCCGAGCCGACGGCTTCGTCGTCGACGGCGGGGTCGACGAGGTCAGCGGCCGCGGCCGCCGGTCCACGTATCTCGACCTGCCCGGCACGACCGGGCACGTCGTCGGGATCAGCTTCGGCCTCCAGACGACCGGTGTCCTCGTGACCGACCTCAGGGGCCGCGAGATCGAGCACGTCACGGTTCCCACCGTCGACCATGAGGACGTCGGGGCCGCGGCCCGGTGGCTCGTCGATCTGGTCGAGCAGACCGCGGTGTCCGCGCAGGGCCCCCTGCGTCAACTGGTCGCCGCCGTGCCCGGCCGGGTCCGCGACGGCAGAGAGATCTTCGGCCCCGCGGAGTCGATGAGGATCTTCGCGGGCTCCGAACTCCACCGGGCCATCCAGGACCTGGTCGACGCCCCCGTGCTGCTCGACAGCGATGCCAACGCGTCCCTGCTCGGGATCCTCACCAACGACCCCAGCGTCACCAATGCCGCGCTCTTCAGCGTCAGCACCATACTCAACTTCGCCAGCTGCACCGATCACGAGCTCGCCCGCGGAAGCACGCCCACCTTCGGCGATATCGGAATGCTCTCCTCGGGGACCGGCGACGGCATCCTCGACGAGCTGCTCAGCACCAGAGGTCTCCTCCGCTTCGCCCGTAAGCAGGGACTCGACCTGGAGCGCATCGAGGATCTCTGGCAGGGGACGCACGACGAGGCAGCGCGCGCCCAGGTGCTCGAGGCGTTCACCACGGCGATCGTGACCGCCGTCAGCGTCGTCGCCGTGACGCTGGATCCGGAGTCCGTCTACTTCGTGGGCCGTCTGCGGCCGCTCGTCGAGGAGGTGCTGCCCGAGGCGCGCAGGCGACTGGACCGGACTCTTCCGGCGGTCCCCGAGATCAGGACGGTGCCGCACCTGATCGGCCTGTCGGCGGCACAAGGCGCGGTGTACGCGTGTCTCACGATGGCTCATGAACGGTTGCGCGACGCCGTAATCGGAGCACGGCGCCAGAGCCAGGCCACCGGGCAGTCCGCACCGGCCTTCTGAGCCGGCTGCCGGCAGGCGCAGGCCTGGCGGGCTCTCCGCCGGGCAGGCCCAGGGGCGGCCCTCACCAGGCCCTGGTGAGCGGGGACACCGCCCGCACTCCCGGTCCCGGCCGGAGCCGTCGCCGGACGTGCCGTGCCGCAAGGGTCAACCGCCGCCGGCTTCCCCCGGCCGTGAGGGACCGCGCGACCCGTGAGAGGGTCTGACCCGTGAGTCAGACACCGTCGAACACCCTGCAATACCGCTTTGACGGGCCGGAAGAGGCTCCCGTCCTGATCCTCGGTCCCTCACTGGGCACCACCTGGCACATGTGGGACCGCCAGGTCCCCGAGCTCGCCAAGCAGTGGCGGGTCTTCCGGTTCGATCTGCCGGGGCACGGCGGCGCCCCGGCGTACCCGGCGGGCTCGGTCGGTGACCTCACCGCACGGCTGCTCACCACCCTCGACGCGCTCGGCGTGCACCGCTTCGGCTACGCGGGCTGCGCGCTCGGCGGGGCCGTCGGCATCCAGCTGGCCCTGCGCCACCCCGAGCGGCTCGCCTCCCTCGCGCTGATCGCCGCCTCACCCCGGTTCGGCACGGCCGACGAGTTCCGGCAGAGAGGGGTGATCGTCCGGACGAACGGCCTCGACCCCATCGCCCGTACCGCCCCCGACCGCTGGTTCACCGGCGGGTTCGCCGCCGCGCAGCCCGCCATCACCGAGTGGGCCGTGCAGATGGTGCGCACCACCGACCCCGGCTGCTACATCGCCGCCTGCGAGGCACTGGCCTCCTTCGACGTCCGGGCCGAGCTGGCCCGTGTCGGCGTGCCCACGCTGGTGCTGGTCGGTTCGGACGACCAGGTCACCGGCCCCGCCGAGGCCCGCACCCTGGTCGCCGGGATACCCGACGCCCGCCTCGCCGTCGTCCCCGGCGCCTCCCACCTGGTGCCGGTCGAACAGCCCGCCGCGGTCACCGACCTGCTGGTCCGCCACTTCTCCACCGCCTGGCAGCCCGCCGCCGAGTACTCCACCGGCCAGACGGCCCTGCCCGCGGCCGCCGCCCCCGTCCCGGCCGTGGCGCCCCCGCCGCCCGGGCCGGTCGCCGAGATCGCCCCGGCCGCCGTACCGCCACAGGCGCAGGGGCGGCCCGACCCGTACGAGACCGGGATCAAGGTCCGCCGCGAAGTGCTCGGCGACGCGCACGTCGACCGGGCCCTGGCGCAGGCCGACGAGTTCTCCGGGGACTTCCAGCAGTTCATCACCCGCTACGCCTGGGGCGAGATCTGGGACCGGCCGGGTCTGGACCGGCGCACCCGCAGCTGCGTCACCCTCACCGCCCTGGTCGCCGGCGGCCACCTGGAGGAGCTCGCCTTCCACACCCGGGCCGCCCTGCGCAACGGCCTCACCCCGGGCGAGATCAAGGAAGTACTGCTCCAGACCGCCGTCTACTGCGGCGTACCGGCCGCGAACAGCGCGTTCAAGGTGGCCCAGCAGGTCATCCGTGAGGAGACCACCCCCCAGGAGTGAGCTCCACAGGGAGCCCGGAGGCAGGATGGAATCATGAAGCTCACGAAGAAGTCGCACGCCTGTGTCCGCCTCGAGAAGGACGGGCAGACGCTCGTCCTCGACCCCGGAGGCTTCAGCGAGGAGGACGCCGCGCTCGGCGCGGACGCGATCCTCGTCACCCACGAGCACCCCGACCACTTCGACGAGTTCCGGCTGCGCGCCGCGATGGAGAACAACCCCGCCGCGCGGATCTGGACCCTGAAGGCCGTCGCGGAGAAGATCTCGGCGGCGTTCCCGGGCCGGGTGCACACCGTCGGCCACGGCGACACCTTCACCGCCGCCGGCTTCGACGTCCAGGTGCACGGCGAGCTCCACGCGGTGATCCACCCGGACATCCCGCGCATCACCAACGTCGGCTACCTGATCGACGGCGGCACGGTCTTCCACCCCGGCGACGCCCTCACTGTCCCCGACCACCCGGTGCAGACGCTGATGCTGCCGGTGATGGCCCCCTGGAACAAGATCTCCGAGGTCATCGACTACGTCCGCGAGGTCCGGCCGCAGCGGGCGTACGACATCCACGACGCCCTCCTGACCGACCTCGCCCGGCCCATCTACGACCGTCAGATCGGGCAGCTCGGCGGCTCGGAGCACCTGCGTCTGACGCCGGGGGAGTCGGCGGAGGTCTGAGCCGGGGCGGCCGGGCGGGGGCGTTGTCACACCCGCCTTGTAGGTTGTGGGACATGCGCATCGCGACCTGGAACGTCAACTCGATCACCGCCCGTCTGCCGAGGCTGCTGGCCTGGCTGGAGAGCAGCGGCACGGACGTGCTGTGCCTCCAGGAGGCCAAGGTCGCCGAGGAGCAGTTCCCGTTCGCCGAGCTGCGCGAGCTCGGTTACGAGGCGGCCGTGCACGCCGACGGCCGGTGGAACGGCGTCGCGGTGCTCTCCCGCGTCGGCATCGAGGACGTCGTCAAGGGCCTGCCCGGCGACCCCGGCTTCGACGGCGTCGTGGAGCCCCGGGCCATCTCGGCGACCTGCGGCCCGGTCCGCGTCTGGTCGGTGTACGTGCCGAACGGGCGAGAGGTGGGCCACCCCCACTACGCGTATAAGCTCCAGTGGTTCGAGGCCCTCAAGGCGGCCGTCGCCGGTGACGCGGCCGGCAGCCGCCCCTTCGCGGTCCTGGGCGACTACAACGTGGCGCCGACCGACGACGACGTCTTCGACCCCGCCGCCTTCGAGGGCTCCACCCACGTCACCCCCGCCGAGCGCGCCGCCCTGGCGTCCCTGCGCGAGGCGGGCCTGAGCGACGTCGTCCCGCGCCCCCTGAAGTACGAGCACCCCTTCACGTACTGGGACTACCGCCAGCTCTGCTTCCCCAAGAACCGCGGCATGCGCATCGACCTGGTGTACGCCAACGAGCCGTTCACCCAGGCCGTCAAGGACGCCTACGTCGACCGTGAGGAACGCAAGGGCAAGGGCGCCTCCGACCACGCGCCGGTGGTGGTGGACCTGGACGTCTAGGGAGAACACGGACCGCGTGCAAGGCCGGTGGCGACCAACCGGCCGCGCGCGCCTGTGGTGCGTACGGCGGTACGAATGACACGCTGGACGTATGAACATCCCCTTCCTGGGCAACCGGCGCCAGAAGCTCGGGCTCCCCGACCCCGAGGGTCTCGCGGATCTCCTCGCCGAGTGTGAACTGCTGCGCTCCCAGGCGTCCCAGGCGGGCGTCCGGCTGGACGACTCCGCCGCCTCGCTGGAGGCGCTCGACCAGCTGCTGCCGCGCTGGCGGGACGACGAGGAGATGCTGCCCTGGCTCGGCAACGACGCCGGGCTGTACCTGGGCACCGTGATCGTGAAGACCGTACCGGGTGCCGCCTGGGAGATCTGGCCCGACGGCCAGCCCGTGGTGCGGCTGGCCTCCGGCCGGGAGTTCGACGTCGTCGCCTCCGGACTGGAGTGGGCCACCAACGGCGTCCCCGAGCTGTCCCAGCTGTACGCGGAGGTCGCCGAGTCCTGACACCCCCTGGGCCCACGCTCGCCTGTTCGATAAGCTCGCCGTAAATACGGCTTTTGCCCGGAAGGTGCGTGTCGCCGGTGTTGCGTGATCTTGCGTGGATACGTTGCGGCCACCACCACACAGCTGAGAGTAGGGCTGACCATGGCCGTCGATCCGCTGATCGAGCTGCGTGACGTCAACAAGTACTTCGGGGAGCTGCATGTCCTCAAGGACATCGATCTCAGCATCGGCCGCGGCGAGGTCGTCGTGGTCATCGGCCCCTCGGGGTCGGGCAAGTCGACCCTGTGCCGGGTGATCAACCGGCTCGAGACCATCCAGTCCGGCACGATCGTCGTCGACGGGCAGCCGTTGCCCGCCGAGGGCAAGGCCCTCGCGCGGCTCCGCGCGGACGTCGGCATGGTCTTCCAGTCCTTCAACCTCTTCGCCCACAAGACCGTCCTGGAGAACGTCTCACTGGGGCAGGTCAAGGTCCGCGGCCGCGGCAGGCAGGAGGCCGACCAGCGCTCCCGTGAACTGCTGGAGCGCGTCGGCGTCGCCGACCAGGCGGGCAAGTACCCGGCGCAGCTCTCCGGCGGCCAGCAGCAGCGGGTGGCCATCGCCCGCGCCCTGGCCATGGATCCGAAGGTCATGCTCTTCGACGAGCCGACCTCGGCCCTCGACCCGGAGATGATCAACGAGGTGCTGGAGGTCATGCGGCAGCTCGCCGGCGAGGGCATGACGATGATCGTGGTCACCCACGAGATGGGCTTCGCCCGGTCGGCAGCCAACCGCGTCGTCTTCATGGCCGACGGCCGCGTCGTCGAGGACCGCACGCCACACGAGTTCTTCACGGACCCGCACAGCGACCGGGCCAGGGACTTCCTCTCCAAGATCCTCCAGCACTGAAACGGGGCGCTGCCCGGGCGGCGCGGCCGCACCGGGCCTCGACTACCATGTGCCCTTCATCCCGTCGGCGGTGGTGACTTCGCCGCTCGGCCGGGAGGTGCGTACCGCTCGCCCGGTGCGCCATCGGCCAGGCCCGTCCGGCGGCAGCCGCCGATCACTGCTCGCGCAGCGGAACCGACACGTACGACGGGTCGTCCGCCGGCGAGGAGAAGGTCAGCTGCGCGCCGGACGGGTTGTGCTCGATGTAGAGCGGGTCGACGGTGTCGACGACCAGGGCGAGACGGTGCCCGGCCGGGACGTCGTACGCCGTGGAGTACAACTCCAGGTCCACGCCGAACGGTTGCCCGGGCGTGCGCCCGTGGAAGGTGTACGGCGCGGTGCTGACCAGCTTGCCGAGGCCGAGCGGCCCGACGTCGTAGAGGTAGGCGACGAGGGTGCCGCTGTCCTTCGTGGGCGTGAGGGTGGTGTGCAACCGCGCGGTGCCGCGCACGTGTTGGGCCGTCGCGTACTTCTCCGACTGCCACACGGCGGCCCAGCGGCGGGGGAGCAGGGGGATCGAGGCCATCGGGGGCAGGTGGGCCACCTGGTCGAGGACGCTGGAGAGGAAGACGATCCCGCCGTCCGCCCCGGAGTTGACGTTGGCCCGGATGGTGGTGGTGCCGGCCAGCGCGATCTTCCGGTGCGTCGCGCCGACCGACTTCCAGTCGGGGTAGGTCTCGTAGCCGCCCGACGAGCGGGACGCGAGCCACACGGCCGGCTCGCGGTCGACGCCGTTGGCCTCGCCCCTGAGGTAGTGGTCGAACCAGCGCGCGGTGTCCGTCCACACGTCGTTGGGCAGGCCGAACAGGCCCGTCAGTTCCGGGGTGGCGTGGTCGCCCGGGCGCAGTGCGAGTCTCTTGGGGCCGGTGAGCTTCTCGAAGAAGTCCGCGTACTGGTTGGGCGGGAAGACCGTGTCCCCCCAGGCGTTGGCGAGCAGCACCGCCGGGGCGTTCTCGTTGAGCTGGTCGACGTACGTCACAGCGGAACGTTTCTTCCCCCAGGCGAGCAGCTCCGGCTCTTTCGTCAGATCGGAGGCGTAGAAGTCGTCGAAGATCTGCCGGAGTTCGGCGCCCTGACGGCCCGTGACCACGCTCGCGCCGTCCAGTACGGCGGCTGCCTGCACGTGCTGGGTGCGGCCGGAGTAGATCGAGCCGGTGAGGTCCGCCCAGCCGCTGAGCGCGGCGACCGCGCGGATCCGCCGGTCGTGCGCGGCCGCGAGGAGACTGATGCCGGCCCCGTACGACACGCCCGCCATGCCGATGTGCCGTGCGTCGGAGGGGGTGTGGGCGAGCGCCCAGTCGATGACCTTCGAGGCGTCGGCGACGTCGGGCGGCCCGGCGACCTCGATCTCGCCGCCCGACTGCCAGAAGCCGCGCACGTTGTACGTCACCACGACGTACCCGGAGTCGGCGAGCCGCTGGGCCTGGGCGAGGTACTCCGCCTGGGGCAGGCCCCAGCTGGTGGGCAGGACGAGCAAGGGGTGGCGGCGGGTGGTGCCGGCGTCCTGCGGGGTGACGACGTTGGCTTTCAGGACGGTGCCGCCGTCGCCGGTGATGTCGACGAAGCGGACCGGGTGGGGCGACGCCTGGGCGGTGGGGGCGAGTCCGAGGGCGCTGCCGGCGACCAGGGTCGCCGAGACGGCGGCTACGGCAGTGGTGCGCAGGGCCTGAGGGTGGGGTCCCACGGGGCACTCCTCACTCGTGTCAATGAAAAGTGACCCGACGGTAACCGCAGTGCTGTACCACTGGTAACCCGTCGGTAAGTTACGTACCGGTAAAGGTTGTTGGCGTGTGCAGGAGTTCAGGAGGTCCCGTGCGGGCTCCGGGGAGCCGGATCCGGCAGCGGACTGCGCGCCGCCTGAGTCACGTCCGCGACGAGCTCCACCACATCCGGGCCGTAGGCCTGCGAGTTGATCACCTTCAGCAGCAGCACGAAGGGCTTGGTGCCGTACGTACGGGCCAGCCGCTCGTGGTTGCGGGCGAGGTAGCGCGTGGCGGCCTGGTTGGTGATGCCGCGCTGCCCGCAGAAGAGGAACACCGGCCGCTCGTCCCGCCGGCGGCCCGCGGTGAGCCGGGCGAGGAGGACGTACTCCTCCTTGCCCCGGTCCAGGCGGTAACGCTCACCGCCGATCAGGAAGGAGCCGCGGTCCGGCCCGGGTTCGGTGTCCACGTCGACCCGGACACCCGGCAGCAGGGACTCAAGATGCGCCGCCATACGGACGTTGGAGTACGGCCCGCCCACGCAGAACTCGGTGCGCTCCCCGAAGCCCTGGCGGGCCGTGTCGTGGCCGACGATCTGCGCGTTGGCGTGGCAGTCCTTGATGAGGGCGGACAGTTCGAGCAGGGCGAACACATCGTGCCGGGTCACCGAGTTCTCGCCGGCGCCCGCCTGACGGTTCACCACCAGCAGTGCCTCGGAGTGGTCCGGCAGTCCGAAGAAGGCCTGCTGGCGGCGGAGTCTGCGCCGCCACAGGTAGGTCCGGGCCACCCAGCCGAGCGCGGCGCTGATGCCGGTGGCCAGCACGCCGAGCACGATGTTGCGCACGTCGTCGTTCATGGGCGCGCATGGTAGCGGCCGCGACACGCACCCGTGTTCGAGATGCCTGACGGGGTCATGGCATTGGGCTAGGCTGCCCGGACGGTCCCTGACTGGAGGTGCGGATGCGTCGTCCCGTCGCACGCAAACTGTCGGTCCTGGCGGTCTCGGCCGCCGTGGTGTCGGTGGGGGCGACAGCGCCACCACCCGCCGCTCCCAGCACACCCCGGGCGAAGGTTCCCGTGGCCGTCGGGTACGGCGGCGCCGTCGCGAGCGTCGACGCGGACGCCTCCGCCGCCGGCATCGAGGTCCTGAAGAAGGGCGGCAACGCCGTCGACGCGGCCGTCGCCACCGCCGCCGCGCTCGGCGTCACCGAGCCCTACTCGGCCGGCATCGGCGGAGGCGGCTACTTCGTCTACTACGACGCCAAGTCCCGTACCGTGCACACCATCGACGGCCGCGAGACCGCGCCGCTCACCGCCGACCGCAACCTCTTCGTCGAGAACGGCAAGCCCCTGCCGTTCGCCGACGCCGTCAGCAGCGGGCTGAGCGTCGGCACCCCCGGCACGCCCGCCACCTGGCAGACGGCGCTGGACAAGTGGGGCACCCGCAGGCTCGGCCCGCTGCTCAAGCCCGCCGAGCGCCTGGCCCGCGACGGTTTCACCGTGGACTCCACCTTCCGCGCGCAGACCGCCGCCAACGAGACCCGGTTCCGCTACTTCCCCGACACCGCCGAGCTGTTCCTGCCCGGCGGGCAGCTCCCCGCCGTCGGCTCCACCTTCAAGAACCCCGACCTGGCCCGCACCTACGCGGAGCTGGGCAGGAAGGGCGTCGGCGCCCTGTACCGGGGTCAGCTCGGGCGGGACGTCGTCACCACCGTGAACAAGCCCCCGGTGGACCCGGACTCCGGCTGGAACGCCCGCCCCGGCGACCTGTCCGAGCAGGACCTGGCGGCCTACCGCGCCAAGGTCCAGGCCCCGACGAAGACCACCTACCGGGGTCTCGGCGTCTACTCCATCGCCCCGTCGTCCTCCGGCGGCACCACGGTCGGGGAGGCCCTGAACATCCTGGAGCGGACCGACCTGTCCAAGGCGAGCGAGATGCGGTACCTGCACCGCTTCATCGAGGCCAGCCGGATCGCCTTCGCGGACCGGGGCCGCTGGGTCGGCGACCCGGCCTTCGAGGACGTACCGGCCAGGGAACTGCTCTCCCAGCGGTACGCCGACTCGCGCGCGTGCCTCATCAAGGACGACGCGGTGCTCACCAGCCCGGTCCCGCCCGGCGACCCGCGCCACCCGGCGCCCTGCGCGGCGGGCGGCACGGCGGCCCCGACGACGTACGAGGGCGACAGCACCACGCACCTGACGGTCGCCGACCGGTGGGGCAACGTCGTCGCCTACACGCTCACCATCGAGCAGACCGGCGGCAGCGGCATCACCGTGCCCGGCCGCGGCTTCCTCCTCAACAACGAGCTGACCGACTTCTCCTTCGCCCCGGCCAACCCGGCCGTGCACGACCCGAACCTGCCCGGCCCCGGCAAGCGGCCGCGCTCGTCGATCGCGCCGACGATCGTGCTCGACCGGCACGCCCGGCCCGTCGTGGCGCTCGGCTCGCCCGGCGGCGCGACCATCATCACCACCGTGCTGCAGACCCTCACCGGGTTCCTCGACCGCGGCCTGCCGCTCGTCGACGCGATCGCCGCGCCGCGCGCCAGCCAGCGCAACGCCGCCCAGACGGAGCTGGAACCGGGCCTGTACGACAGTGACCTGAGGCAGCGGCTCGAAGCACTCGGGCACTCGTTCAAACCCAACCCGGAGATCGGCGCCGCCACCGCCGTCCAGCGCCTGCCGGGCGGCAAGTGGCTCGCCGCCGCCGAGAAGGTCCGGCGGGGCGGCGGCTCGGCGATGGTGGTGACGCCGGCTTCGTAGCGGTCCCTGGGCGGCGAGCAGCACCTGACCGGCCGTACGCCGCGGCGCGTAGGGCCGATTCGGGTGGCGCCCGCGCGGCGGTACCGACCGCCTGGGCGCCAAGGTCTCGCGCCATGCGCGACGGCCGGCGTGCGCCTCGGTGCCGGTGTCACGCCCCGTCCCGCGCGCTACGCGCCACAGCCGTGCGCCGCGGGCCGGGCCGGGCGCCCTCGCGCACCGCGCGCGTGATGGCCTCGGGCCGCGCACCCCAGCGAGGCGCCGTGCGCCACGGCCGGGCGGCGTGGCGTGTTCCGCCGTGGTGCAGTCGGCTGTGGTGTTTCACAGTTCCGGGGCCGGGGTCTCCTGCGTGCGGAAGGTCAGGCGTCCGTCCGTGACGTCCACCGTCACCCGGCCGCCCTCCTTGATCCGGCCGTCCAGCAGCAGCCGGGACAGCTCGTTTTCGACCTCCCGCTGGATGGTGCGGCGCAGCGGCCGGGCGCCGTACTCCGGCTCGTAGCCGCGCCGCGCCAGCCAGTCCACCGCACCGTCGGTGAAGTCGACCGTGATGCCCTGGGCCTGCGTCAGACGACGGGTGCGGCCCAGCAGCAGGTCGGTGATCTGCCGCAGCTGGTCCTCCGTCAGTTGGCGGAACACCACGATCTCGTCGATGCGGTTGAGGAACTCGGGCCGGAAGTGCTCCCGCAGCGGCCGCAGGATCTGCTCGCGCCGCGCCTCCTCGTCCGCGTCCGACCCGCCCGCCGCGAAACCGAGCGCGCCACCGCGCCGGGTGATGACGTCGGAACCGAGGTTGCTGGTCATCACGATGACGGTGTTGGTGAAGTCCACGGTCCGGCCCTGCGCGTCGGTGAGCCGGCCGTCGTCGAGGACCTGGAGCAGGATGTTGAAGACGTCCGGGTGCGCCTTCTCCACCTCGTCGAGCAGGAGCAGGGAGTACGGGTGCCGCCGGACGACCTCGGTGAGCTGCCCGGCCTCCTCGTGGCCGACGTAACCGGGCGGGGCGCCGACCAGCCGGGAGACGGTGTGCCGCTCCTGGTACTCGCTCATGTCGAGCCGGACCATCCGGTCCTCGCTGCCGAACAGCGCCTCGGCCAGCGCCCGGGCCAGCTCCGTCTTGCCGACACCCGTCGGCCCCAGGAACAGGAAGCTGCCGATCGGCCGGTCCGGGCTCGCCAGCCCGGCGCGCGAGCGCAGCACCGCGTCCGCGACCACGCGCACCGCCTCCTCCTGGCCGACCACCCGCTGGCGCAGGTGCGCCTCCAGGCCGAGCAGCCGGTCCTTCTCCTCCTCGGTCAGGCGGCTGACGGGAACGCCGGTCTGCCGGGACACCACCTCGGCGATCGCCTCGGCGTCGACCACCAGGTCCTGTCCCTCGTCGACCTCGCCGTCCCCGCCGGCCTGGGTGATGCGCCGCTTCAGCTCGACGATCCGGTCCCGCAGCTGGGTGGCCTGCTCGTACTGCTCGTCCGCGACCGCCTGGTCCTTGTCCCGGGTCAGCTGCTCCAGCTCGCGCTCCATGGACCGTACGTCCGAGCCCTTCGTGCGGGCCCGCAGCCGCACCCGGGCACCGGCCTGGTCGATGAGGTCGATCGCCTTGTCGGGCAGGCGGCGGTCGGTGAGGTAGCGGTCGGACAGCTCCACGGCCGCCACCAGCGCCTCGTCGGTGTAGCGGACCTGGTGGTGAGCCTCGTACCGGTCCTGCAGGCCGCGCAGGATCTCGATCGCGTCGGAGGGCGTGGGCTCCGGCACCATGATCGGCTGGAAGCGGCGGGCCAGAGCCGCGTCCTTCTCGATCCGGCGGTACTCCTCCATTGTGGTGGCGCCGACGATGTGCAGTTCGCCGCGGGCCAGCGCCGGTTTGAGGATGTTCCCGGCGTCCATGGATCCGCCGTCACCGCCGCCGCCCCCGGCACCCACGACGGTGTGCAGTTCGTCGATGAAGACGATCAGCTGGTCGGAGTGGCTGCGGATCTCCTCGACGATGTTGTTCATCCGCTCCTCGAAGTCGCCCCGGTAGCGGGTGCCGGCGACGACCCCCGTCAGGTCCAGGGCGACCACGCGCCGGCCGGTGAGCACGTCCGGCACGTCCCCGTCGGCGATGCGCTGCGCCAGCCCCTCGACGACGGCCGTCTTGCCGACACCCGCGTCACCGATCAGCACGGGGTTGTTCTTGCCGCGCCGGGAGAGCACCTCGACGGTCTGCTCGATCTCCTGCTCCCGCCCGATCACCGGGTCGATGCGGCCCTGCCGGGCCAGGTCGGTGAGGTCGCGGCCGTACTTGTCGAGGGTCGGCGTGTTCGTCGGCCGGGGCCGCTCGGCGTGCGGCGGCGCCGCCTCGGGGGTCTCCTGGGGCAGGTTCGCGGGTCCGAAACGGGCCGCGTTCAGGATGTGCCCGGCGGCCGAGTCCGGGTTGGCGGCCAGCGCGCTGAGCACATGCTCGGGGCCGATGTACCCGTACCCGCGGGCCCTGGCCAGCTCGTGCGCGTCCAGCAGGGCGCGCTTGGCGGCCGGGGTCAGCGACAGCGAGGTCGGCGGCGGCGTGGCGTCGGGGGCGTGCTGCGCCGGGCCCGACCGCTCGTCGATCGCCGAGGCCAGCGAGTCGGGGTCGGCGCCGGCCTTGCTGAGCAGGCTGCGGGTCGGCTCGGTGGACAGGGCGGCCCGCAGCAGATGCTGGGTGTCGAGGTCCCGGCTGCCGTGTTCGGCGGCGTACTGGGCGGCTCCGCGTACCAGCTCACGGGCCGGCTGGCTGAGCAGCCGGCCGATGTCCACCTGGCGGGGCCTGGGGCCGCCGAAGAAGCGGGCGAGGAAATCTGCGAAGGGGTCGCCCTCCGGGCCGATGAAACCGCTCGTCATCGTCATCCGTTCCTTCGCTGGGTCGACGTGCCCGGGGCGGGTAACCCGGTATCGGCTCGCTCATGCCACGATGACATGTTCTGCCGTTAGGGGCATGTGCGGACATGTCCGGCGCGGGCGGCGCCGCTGCCCTGGTGCTTCGTGAGGAAGCGAGTGCCGCTTCAGGAGGAAGCGAGTGCCCCGCGCGCGGCGCGATCCCGCGGGAGGAGCGGCCGGGGTGCACCGCAGGCCGCCGGCGCGCATCATCCGCCGTGGCGGGGCGCCGGGTTCACAGGCCGTCCCGCGCCGTGAGCACCCGCGGTCCGGCTTCGGTGATCGCCACCGTGTGCTCCACATGGGCCGCCCGGGAACCGTCGTCCGTACACAGGGTCCAGCCGTCGGGAGCCGCGTGGAAGCCGTCCGTGCCGCCGGCGATGAGCATGGGCTCGATCGCCAGGACCAGGCCGGGGCGCAGGGGCAGGCCGCGGCCCGGGCGGCCCTCGTTGGGCACGGACGGGTCCTCGTGCATGCGGCGGCCGATGCCGTGGCCGCCGAAGCCGTCCGGGATGCCGTAGCCCGCCGCGCGGCACACCGAGCCGATCGCGTGGGCGATGTCGCCGATGCGGTTGCCGACGACGGCGGCCTCGATGCCGGCCGCGAGGGCGCGCTCGGCGGTCTCGATCAACCGCACGTCGGCCGGGCGCGGGCGGCCCACGACGAAGCTGATCGCCGAGTCGCCGGCCCAGCCGCCCAGGTGGGCGCCGCAGTCGATGGAGACCAGGTCGCCGTCGCGCAGCCGGTACCCCGTGGGGATGCCGTGCACGATCGCGTCGTTGACGGAGGCGCAGATCACCGCCGGGAAGGGTGTGGGTGCGAAGGACGGCCGGTAGCCGAGGAACGGGGAGGCCGCGCCCGCCTCGCGCAGCACATCACGCGCCAGTTCGTCCAGTTCCCGCAGGGAGACGCCCACGTCCGCGGCCTTCCGTACGGCCGTCAGGGCGCGGGCCACCACCTGGCCCGCCTCGTGCATCGCGTCGATCGATGTGTTCGTCTTCAGCTCCACCATGCCAATTACTATACCGGTATTAGAATGGGCGGCATGGTGCGCACCCCCCTCACTCCGGAAGAGCGTGAACGCGGCGAGCGGCTCGGGCGGCTGCTGCGCGAGGCGCGCGGCGATCGCAGCATGACGGAGGTCGCTGCGAGCGCCGGGATCTCCGCCGAGACGCTGCGGAAGATCGAGACCGGGCGGGCGCCGACCCCGGCCTTCTTCACCGTCGCCGCGCTGGCCCGCGCTCTGGGACTGTCGATGGACGAGCTGGCCGGACAGTGCGTCTTTGCGCGCGCTTGAAAGTCGCCCGCCGCAGCGGCCCGGCCGGGCGGAGGCTCCTGCGTCCACTTCGAAAACTGGCCGTAGCCGCGTTGTAACACGCCTGGTGTTGCCTACGGACCGGAGTGATCCGGTCGGGCGGGAGCTGGGCGATGGCGGTGGAACAACTCCCGGCGAGACTCCGGGAGTTCACGGAGTACCTGAACGGCCTGCTGGCACGCCTCGATCCAGGCGGCGGCTGGTGCGCGGTGTTCTGGCAGCGTGACCCCGACGGGATGCGGGCCTGCCTCGACGGCCGCGAGGTGCCGCCCTGGGACGTGGTCGAGGCACTGCTGCAGGACCTCGCCGCCGCGCACGGACCCGGGGCCGCCGGGCCGGAGACGGAACGGGCCCGTGCCCTGCACACGGCCGCGCTCGCCGCGTACGACGCCCGGCCGGGCGGCCGGGACGCCCTCCGGCACCGGCTCGAGGCGATGCTGCGCGAGCAGAGGTACGCGGCCGAACGGCAGATCGAACTGGCCCGGCTGCTCGCCGGTGCCGCCGGACGGGAAGAAGCCGACGCCCTCCGGGTCGACCTGGCCTGGGCCCACGACGACCACGAACGCGCGACCGCGCGCTGCGCGGAGCTGCGGTCTCGCATCGCCGAGCTGGACCGGCGCGCCGAACGGGTCGCGGCGATGCGCCGCGAGCACGCCGGCCTGCGGGCCGACGGCTGGTTCCGCGCGGAGGGGTCCGCCGGGTCCGCCGGACCGGAGCAGCTGGGCGCAAGCGCGGAGCACGCACCGCAGAACGGTGCGGGTGCCGGTGCCGGTGCCGGGGCGGGTGTCGGTGCGGGTGCGGGTGCGGGTGCGGGTGCGGGTGCCGGTTCCGGTTCCGGTTCCGGTTCCGGTTCCGGGGACGGTGGCCCGGCCCGGTACGGCATGCGGGCGGACGGCATGCGGGCGGACGGCATCGGGGCGGACGGCATCCGCCGGGCGGACGGCACGCGGACCGACGGCATCTGGGCGGACGACGCGCGGACGGACGGCATCGGGGCGGACGGCATCCGCCGGGCGGACGACGCGCGGACGGACGGCATCGGGGCGGACAGCATCCGCCGGGCGGACGGCACGCGGACCGACGGCATCTGGGCGGACGGCACGCGGACCGACGGCATCGGGGCGGACGGCATCCGCCGGGCGGACGGCATCCAGACGGACGGCACGCGGGCGGACGGCATCTGGGCGGACGGCACGCGGACCGACGGCATCTGGGCGGACGGCACGCGGACTGACGGCGTACCGGCGGACGCGGACGGAGGCGGCGGTGCCACGCGCGGGGCCGGTGCCCGGTGGGTCACAGACCGCAGCGCCGCGCAGCCGGGGCACCCGGCTGCCGTGGCGTCCCCGTCCCTGTCCCCCCAACCCCCCGACATCCCCGCGCAGGCCACCGGCCCCCGGCCCGCCGCCCCTCACCCGGTTCAGGCGGAGCCCCCCTCCGCCGATTCCCGGCCGGGCCCCGCCCCCAAGCCGCGCAAGCGCCGTCGTGGCAGTGCCTGGTTCGCCGGGGCGGTCGAGGAGGAGGCCGTACCCGTCGTCGTACCTCCGGCCCCCGTGGTGAGCCCGCCCGCGCCCGCCACCCGGCGCATCCTGCGCGGTGCGCGGTTCGCCGGGGCGGCCGACCCCGGGGAACGCGGGGAGCGGCCGGCCGCGCCGTCCACCGGGACGGACGCCCCCGACGACCGGCGCGAGGTCACCCGCACCGTGGAGACGCTCGCCCGGCTGCGCGGCGAGGGACGCAGCGGGGAGGCACACGCCCTGCTGGTGGAGGTGGCGTACTGGCCCGCCGACCGGTTCCCGCTGCTCGCCACCGAGATGCGGCGCGCCGGGCTGGGCGCCGACTGGGCGACCCTGCTGTGGGAGGCCGCCTCACTGCCGGCCGACCGGCTGGTCGCGGCGGCCGACGCGCTCGCCGACGCGGGGCACGCCGAGGACGGGCAGCAGATCCTGCGGCAGGGCGTGCTGCGGCCCGCGCACGAGATAGGGCAGGCCGTCCTCGCCCTGGCCGCCGAGGGGCGCCGCCGTGAGGTGCGCGCGCTGCTCGACGCGTACGTCCGGGTCCGCACCCCGCAGGAGGCGGCCCGCAGCGCCGGGCCCGGTCCGCGGCAGCTCGTGCCGTTACTGCTGGAGGCGGCACGGGGTGTGTCGGACGAGCGGTACTGGGACCTGCTGCACGCGCTGCGAGTCGCCGGGTTCCCCGCCTGACCGGGCCGGCGGCCGGCCCGGTCCCGCCCGCCGGGAAGAACTCGTCCCACCCGCCGGAAAAGAACACGCACGCTTGGTTTCCGCGGCGCCCCGAAACGCGATTCACTCGAACGGAGAGGCGGGCAATCTTCCCGGCGGCGACTTTGCCCTCTACCGTCGGCGTACACGCGCGTAGACGCGCTGACGTCGCGTCGAAGGAGCAGCTCATGCCCAACGTCGTACGTGCCGCTCTGGTCCAGGCCACCTGGACCGGCGACACCGAGTCCATGGTGGCGAAACACGAGGAGCACGCCCGCGAGGCGGCCCGCCAGGGCGCGCGGATCATCGGGTTCCAGGAGGTCTTCAACAGCCCCTACTTCTGCCAGGTCGAGGAGCCGGAGCACTACCGCTGGGCCGAGCCGGTGCCCGACGGGCCCACCGTGCGCCGGATGCGGGAGGTCGCACGCGAGACCGGCCTGGTGATCGTCGCGCCGGTGTTCGAGGTGGACCAGCCGGGGTTCTACTACAACACCGCCGCCGTGATCGACGCCGACGGCACCTACCTCGGCAAGTACCGCAAGCACCACATCCCGCAGCTCAAGGGCTTCCGCGAGAAGTACTACTTCAAGCCCGGCAACCTCGGCTGGCCCGTCTTCGACACCGCAGCCGGCCGGGTCGGCGTCTACATCTGCTACGACCGCCACTTCCCGGAGGGCTGGCGCCAGCTCGGCCTGAACGGCGCCCAGCTCGTGTACAACCCCTCCGCCACCCACCG
This sequence comes from Streptomyces sp. NPDC052682, assembly GCF_040678435.1. Classification (NCBI taxonomy): domain Bacteria; kingdom Bacillati; phylum Actinomycetota; class Actinomycetes; order Kitasatosporales; family Streptomycetaceae; genus Streptomyces; species Streptomyces sp. NPDC052682. The sequence continues at coordinate 20,427 of NZ_JBFATS010000021.1, forward strand.
CAGCCTGTCGTCCCACCTGTGGCGGCTGGAGCAGCCCGCGGCGGCCGTCGCCAACGCGTACTACATCGCCGCGATCAACCGGGTGGGGCAGGAGGAGTACGGCGACAACGACTTCTACGGCACGAGCTACTTCGTCGACCCGCGCGGGCAGTTCGTGGGCGACGTCGCCAGCGACAGCAAGGAGGAACTCGTCGTCCGCGACCTCGACCTCGACCTCATCGAAGAAGTGCGGCAGCAGTGGGCCTTCTACCGCGACCGCCGCCCCGACGCCTACGAAGGACTGGTGCAGCCGTGACCAACGACCTGCTGGGCCGCCACCGTGCCGTGCTCCCCGACTGGCTCGCCCTCTACTACGAGGAGCCCATCGAGATCACCCACGGCGAAGGCCGCCACGTCTGGGACTTTGAGGGCAACCGGTACCTCGACTTCTTCGGCGGCATCCTCACCACCATGACCGCGCACGCCCTGCCCGAGGTCACCAAGGCGGTCAGCGAGCAGGCCGGGCGGATCATCCACTCCTCGACCCTCTACCTCAACCGGCCGATGGTCGAACTCGCCGAGCGCATCGCCCAGTTGAGCGGCATCCCGGACGCCCGGGTGTTCTTCACCACCTCCGGCACCGAAGCCAACGACACCGCCCTGCTGCTGGCGACCACCTACCGGCGCAGCAACACGGTCCTGGCGATGCGCAACAGCTACCACGGCCGCTCCTTCAGCTCGGTCGGCATCACCGGCAACCGCGGCTGGTCGCCGACCTCGCTGTCCCCGCTGCAGACGCTGTACGTGCACGGCGGCGTGCGCAGCCGGGGCCCCTACGCACAGCTGGACGACGCCGCCTTCATCGCGGCCTGCGTCGAGGACCTGAGGGACCTGCTCGGGCACACCCGGCCGCCCGCCGCGCTGATCGCCGAGCCGATCCAGGGCGTCGGCGGCTTCACCTCCCCGCCGGACGGCCTGTACGCGGCCTTCCGTGAGGTGCTGCACGAGCACGGCATCCTGTGGATCGCCGACGAGGTGCAGACCGGCTGGGGCCGCACCGGCGAGCACTTCTGGGGCTGGCAGGCGCACGGCCGCAACGGGCCGCCGGACATCATGACCTTCGCCAAGGGCATCGGCAACGGCATGTCCATCGGCGGGGTCGTGGCCCGCGCCGAGATCATGAACTGCCTCGACGCCAACAGCATCTCCACCTTCGGCGGCACCCAGATCACCATGGCCGCCGGACTCGCCAACCTCACCTACCTGCTGGAACACGATCTGCAGGGCAACGCCCGGCGGGTCGGCGGCATGCTCATCGAGCGGATCAGGTCCGCCGCCGCGCACGTCCCGCACGTACGGGAGGTCCGCGGGCGCGGGCTGATGATCGGCATCGAGCTGACCCGGCCGGGCACCGGCGAGGCCGACTGGCAGGCGGCGTCCGCCGTGCTGGAGGCGGCCCGCGCGGGCGGCCTGCTGATCGGCAAGGGCGGCGGCCACAACACCAGCGCCCTGCGCATCGCCCCGCCGCTGTCGCTCACCGTCGCGGAGGCCGAGGAAGGCGCCGAGATCCTCGAGAGCGCTCTGAGGAGCATCCAGTAGCAGCCGCCGTGTGAAGTAAGGGAAGCCGCCATGACCACCACCTCGGACGCATCGGAGCCCACCCTGTCGGTCCGGCAGGTCCTCACCCTGGAACGCGTGCTCGCCGGGGAGCCCGAGGTGGTGGCCGGGGCCGGTCACCTCGACCGGCCGGTGCGCTGGGTGCACGTCGCCGAGGCCGCCGACGTCGGGGTGATGCTCAGCGGCGGCGAGATGGTCCTCACCACCGGCGTGCTGCTCGCCGGGGACGAGGACAGACAGGCCGAGTACATCCGCTCCCTGCACCGCGCCGAGGCGGCGGCCGTCGTGCTCGGGCTCGGCCGGGCCTTCACCGATCCGCCCGACGCGATGCGGCGCATGGCCGAGCGGTGCGGGCTGCCCATGGTGGTGCTGCACCGGCCCTTCCCCTTCGCCCAGCTCACCGAGGAGGTGCAGTCGCGGCTGGTGCGGCGCAAGTTCGCCGCCGTCAGCCTCTCCGAGGCCGTCCGCACCGAGCTCACCGCCCTCATCACCGCCGGCGCCCCGCTGCAACGCCTCCTCGACGAGGTCGCCCGGCACAGCGGCTGCCCGGTCGTCGTGACCAACCTCGCCCACCGCGTCCTCGGCACGGCGGGGGAGCGGCCCGCCGTGGACGACGTGCTGCGCGACTGGGAACGCATCGCCCGGCAGGCCGGCGGCACCGAGGGCGACGGCTGGATCCGCGCCGAGCTCGGCGGGCGCGGGGAACGGTGGGGCCGGATCGTGCTGTGCGGCTACCGCGGCGACCGGGCGACCGGCCGGCTGCTCGCCGACCGCGCCGCCGAGGCCCTGGTCCTGCACCGCATGCTCGGCGGCAACGCCGCCTGCTCCTGGGAGGAGCAGTCCGCGCAGAGCCTGCTGACCGACCTGGTCAGCGGAGTCGTACCGGCCCGGCAGCTGCTGCCCCGGGCACGGGCGGCCGGGCTGCCGGTGGGCCGGCGCACCTTCGTGCCGCTGGTTGTCCGCGGCCGGGCCGGTGACCGGCTGGAGCGGGCGCTGCGCCTGCTGGGGCTGCCGGGGATCGTCGCGGAGCTCGCCGACGCGGCCGTCGCCGTGCTGCTCAGCCTCGCCCGCGACCAGGACGCCGAGGCGCTCACCGCCCACTTCGCGGCCCGGCTCCGGTCGGAGCCGGGGGCCGGCCGGACCGTGGTGGCCGCGGCCGACGCCCGTACCGCCTGGGAGGACGTGCCCGCCGGGCTGCGCGAGGCCCAGCACGTGGCGGACGCCGTGGCCGACTCCCCGGCCGCCCTCGACCTCCCGGCCGTGGTACGCCTGAAGGACGTCCACCTGCGCGGCCTGATCCGGCTGCTGCGGGACGACCCGCACGTGCAGTCGTTCGCGGAACGCGAGCTGGACGGGCTGCTGTGCGCGGCCGACGAGGATCTGCTGGCGGTGCTGCGGACGTATCTCGCCACCGGCCGCAACAAGTCCCGCACCGCCCAGCTCCACCACGTCTCGCGGCCCGCGCTCTACCGGCGCCTGGAGGCGATACAGGCCCGGCTCGGGGTGGACCTCGACGACTTCGAGCAGGCCGCCTCGGTGCACATCGCCCTCCTCGCGCACGACGCGCAGCAGGGCTGAGACGACACAGCGCGCAACAGCCGGGAAACACGTAACCACCTGGGGAAACGGCGGTGAAACATGAGCCCACGGCAGGGTGACACGGTGACACGCCACACGCCCGCAGACGTGACACAGTGCACCTCAAAGGGAACATCCGGACTTCCTAGGCTCGGCGCACACCGAGCGACCGGAGGTCCCGATGAGCCGAGTGATCCGTGCCGCCGTCTTCCAGACCGCCTGGACCGGCGACAAGGAATCGATGATCCAGGTACACGAGCAGGCGGTCCGCGACGCGGCCGCGCAGGGCGCCCAGGTCCTGTGCTTCCAGGAGCTGTTCTACGGACCGTACTTCTGCCAGGTCCAGGACCCCGCCTTCTACGAGTACGCCGAGAAGATCCCGGACGGCCCGACCGTCCGCCGCTTCCAGGCCCTCGCCCGGGAGCACGGCATCGTCCTGGTGCTGCCGATGTACGAGGAGGAGCAGCCCGGCGTCCTCTACAACACCGCCGCCGTGCTCGACGCGGACGGCTCCTACCTGGGCAAGTACCGCAAGACGCACATCCCGCAGGTGAAGGGGTTCTGGGAGAAGTTCTACTTCCGCCCGGGCAACTCCGGCTGGCCCGTCTTCGACACCGCGGTCGGCAGGATCGGCGTCTACATCTGCTACGACCGCCACTTCCCGGAGGGCTGGCGGGCCCTCGGCCTCGCGGGCGCCGAACTGGTCTTCAACCCCTCGGCGACCCACCGCGGGCTCTCCTCCTACCTGTGGCAGCTGGAGCAGCCGGCGGCGGCCGTCGCCAACGAGTACTTCGTCGGCGCGATCAACCGGGTCGGCGTGGAGGAGCTGGGCGACAACGACTTCTACGGCACCTCGTACTTCGTGGACCCCGAGGCCCAGTTCGTCGGCGAGGTGGCGAGCGACAAGGAGCCCGAACTGGTCGTGCGCGACCTGGACATGGCCAAGCTGCGCGAGGTCCGCGACCGCTGGCAGTTCTACCGGGACCGGGCCCCGGGCACGTACGGGCCCCTGACGGCACCGTAACGCCCGAGGGGCGCGGGGAACTGCGCGAGCAACCACCGACCACCGGCACCCTCCAGACCGTGAGGAGCGACCCAGCATGAGCAGCCGAACGGCAATCCGCGGTGGCCTCGTCATCACCGCGTCCGACGAGATCCACGCCGACGTCCTGATAGAGGACGGCCGCATCGCCGCCCTCGCCGCCACCGGCACCCCGGCCGCCGAGGCCTTCACCGCCGACCGGGTCATCGACGCCACCGGCAAGTACGTCATCCCGGGCGGCGTCGATGCCCACACCCACATGGAACTGCCCTTCGGCGGCACCTTCGCCTCCGACACCTTCGAGACCGGCACCCGCGCCGCCGCCTGGGGCGGCACCACCACGATCATCGACTTCGCGGTGCAGAGCGTCGGGCACGGCCTGCGCGAGGGCCTGGACGCCTGGCACGCCAAGGCCGAGGGCAACTGCGCCATCGACTACGGCTTCCACATGATCGTCTCCGATGTGAACGAGGAGACGCTCAAGGAGATGGACCTGCTGGTCGAGGAGGGCGTGACCTCGTTCAAGCAGTTCATGGCCTACCCCGGCGTCTTCTACTCCGACGACGGCCAGATCCTGCGCGCCATGCAGCGCTCCGCCGAGAACGGCGGACTGATCATGATGCACGCCGAGAACGGCATCGCGATCGACGTCCTGGTGGAGCAGGCCCTCGCCCGGGGCGAGACCGATCCGCGCTACCACGGGGAGGTCCGCAAGGCCCTGCTGGAGGCCGAGGCCACCCACCGCGCCATCCGGCTCGCGCAGGTCGCGGGGGCGCCCCTGTACGTCGTGCACGTCTCGGCGGCGGAGGCGGTCGCCGAGCTGGCCCGGGCCCGCGACGAGGGACTGAACGTCTTCGGCGAGACCTGCCCGCAGTACCTGTTCCTGTCCACCGACAACCTCGCCGAACCCGGATTCGAGGGCGCCAAGTACGTCTGCTCGACGCCCCTGCGCCCCAGGGAGCACCAGGCCCAGCTGTGGAAGGGGCTGCGCACCAACGACCTCCAGGTCGTCTCCACCGACCACTGCCCCTTCTGCTTCAAGGGGCAGAAGGAACTCGGCCGCGGCGACTTCTCCAAGATCCCCAACGGCCTGCCGGGCGTCGAGAACCGGATGGACCTGCTCCACCAGGCCGTCGTCGACGGGCACATCTCCCGCCGCCGCTGGATCGAGATCGCCTGCGCCACCCCGGCCCGGATGTTCGGCCTGTACCCGAAGAAGGGCACCATCGCCCCGGGCGCCGACGCCGACATCGTCCTCTACGACCCGCACGCCGAGCAGGTCCTGTCCGCCGAGACGCACCACATGAACGTCGACTACTCGGCGTACGAGGGCAAGCGCGTCACCGGCCGCGTCGAGACGGTGCTCTCGCGCGGCGAACTCGTGATCACCGAGCGGGAGTACACCGGACACAAGGGTCACGGCGTCTACACCCCGCGCTCCACCTGTCAGTACCTGAACTAGGAGTGGCGCCCATGGACTTCGGACTCGTCCTGCAGACCGACCCGCCGGCCTCGCGGGTGATCAGCCTCATGCAACGCGCCGAACACAACGGCTTCACCCACGGCTGGACCTTCGACTCCGCGGTGCTGTGGCAGGAGCCGTTCGTGATCTACAGCCAGATCCTGGCCGCCACCACGACCCTGAAGGTCGGGCCCATGGTGACCAATCCGGGCACCCGCACCTGGGAGGTCACCGCCTCCACCTTCGCCACCCTCAACGACATGTTCGGCAACCGCACCGTCTGCGGCATCGGACGCGGCGACTCCGCGATGCGGGTGGCCGGCCGCAAGCCCAACACCCTGGCCCGGATCAGCGAGGCCATGAAGGTCATCCGGGCCCTGGGCAGCGGACTGGAGGCCGACCTCGGCGGCGGCACGGTCGTCCGGTTCCCCTGGATCAAGCCGGACGCCCGCCTGCCCGTGTGGATGGCGGCGTACGGTCCCAAGGCCCTGAAGATGACCGGCGAGGAGGCCGACGGGTTCATCCTCCAGCTCGCCGACCCGTACCTGACCGAGTACATGGTCAGGGCCGTCAGGGACGCGGCCGCCGCGGCCGGCCGGGACCCCGGTGAGGTGACCGTGTGCGTCGCCGCCCCGGCCTATGTCACCGCCGACGACTCGCCCGAGGCGCTCGCCCACGCCCGCGACCAGTGCCGCTGGTTCGGCGGGATGGTCGGCAACCACGTCGCCGACCTGGTCGCCAAGTACGGCGCCGACGGCAGTGTCGTCCCGCACGAACTCACCGACTACATCAAGGCCCGGCAGGGCTACGACTACTCCCACCACGGGCGCAGCGGAAACCCGGACACGCGGTTCGTGCCGGACGAGATCGTCGACCGGTTCTGCGTCATCGGCCCGGTCGGGAAACACATCGAGAAGATGCGCGCGCTGCGCGCGCTCGGCGTGGACCAGTTCGCGGTCTACGACATGCACGACGCGCAGGAAGCCGTGATCGACGCGTACGGGGCCCAGGTGATCCCGGCCGTCAACGGTTGACATTTGCAGCCGGAAACCGCAGTTTATGGACTCCCCTTCCCGCCTGTCCCGGGAAGGGGCCCAGGACGCTCCCCACAGCGCACCCCCCTGGCCCACCCGCATGGCCTTTCCCGTCCCACCTCCCCTGATGGGCCTGCTCATGACCGACACCGCTCCCACGGCCATAGCGCCGACCACCCAAGTCACCCTCGCCGACGGCCGGGTGGAGATCGCCCCGGGCACCCCCGCGCCCAGCGGTCCCTACGCCAACGAGGACCTGCTGCCGGTCCCGGCCGCCAAGCGCACCTGGACCACGTACAACTTCTGCGCGCTGTGGGTCGGCATGGCCCACAACACCGCCTCCTGGACCCTGGCCTCCGGTCTGATCGCCGTCGGCATGGACTGGAGGCAGGCGGTGTTCACCATCGCCCTGGCCAACGTCATCGTGCTGATCCCGATGCTGCTGACCGGGCACGCGGGACCCCGCTACGGCATCCCCTTCCCGGTCTTCGCCCGCGCCTCCTTCGGTGTCCGCGGCGCCAACCTCCCGGCCGTCGTGCGGGCCCTGGTGGCGTGCGGCTGGTTCGGCATCCAGACCTGGATCGGCGGCGAGGCCATCTACTTCCTCGCCGGGAAACTCATCGGCGACAGCTGGTCGAACGCGGCGACGTTCGGCGGGTACGCCTGGACGATGTGGCTGTCCTTCGCGCTCTTCTGGGCGCTGCAGGTCGCGATCATCTACCGAGGGATGGAGACCCTGCGCCGGTTCGAGAACTGGGCGGCGCCCTTCGTGCTCGTCGGCGCGTTCGTGATGCTGTGGTGGATGAGCGTCAAGGCCGGCGGGTTCGGGCCGCTGTTCGACCAGCCGTCCAAGCTCGGCTGGGGCGCGGACTTCTGGAAGCTGTTCGCCCCGGCCCTCATGGGCATGATCGGCTTCTGGTCGACCCTGTCGCTGAACATCCCCGACTTCACCCGCTACGGCAGGAGCCAGAAGGCGCAGACCTGGGGCCAGGCGCTCGGCCTGCCCACCACCATGACCCTGTTCGCCTTCCTGTCGGTGATGGTCACCTCGGGCTCACAGGCGGTGTACGGCAAGGCCATCTGGGACCCGGTCCAGCTCGCCGCCAAGACGGACAGCACGGTCGGACTGCTGTACGCCCTGGTCACCGTCCTGGTCGCCACGCTGTCCGTCAACGTCGCCGCCAACCTGGTCTCCCCGGCGTTCGACTTCTCCAACATCGCGCCCCGGAAGATCAGTTTCCGGGCGGGCGCGCTGGCCACCTGCGTACTGGGTGTCCTCATCTTCCCGTGGAAGCTCTACTCCGACCCGCAGGGCTACATCTTCACCTGGCTCGGCCTGGTCGGCGGCCTGCTCGGCACCGTCGCCGGCATCCTCATCGCCGACTACTGGATCCTGCGCCGCACCCGCCTCGACCTGGTCGACCTGTACCGCACGGGCGGCCGCTACTGGTACGAGGGCGGCTGGAACTGGCGGGCCGTCGTCGCCTTCGCGGCCGGCGGTGTCCTCGCCGTCGGAGGCGCCAGCTTCAAACCGCTGATCGACGGCCGCCCGATCCCGGCGCTCGCGGGACTGGCCGACTACGGCTGGGCGGTGGGCCTGGGCACGTCGATGGTGGTGTACCTGGTGCTGATGGCGGCGCGCGGCCGGGACCGGGCCCCCGTGTGACGCCCGCGGGGGAGGGCGGTCACCCCTTCCGGCCGCCCTCCAGTGCCGCCACCGCCTCCTTGGCGGCCCGGATGGCGCCCTTGTTGATCTCGTCCGTGCCCGGCGCCTTCTTCGTCTCGAAGTCGCTGCCGTTGTAGGTGACCACCACCAGCGCGTTGGACACCCGGGCGAACACCACGCCCTCGCGGGTCTGCTGCTTGTCCTCGGTGGTGAGGTTCACGACGGAGTAGCCCGCGTCGCCGAGCCCCGGGACCGCGCCTCCGCCGCTGTTCTTCCCGGTGCGCTCCTGGTACGACTTCTGTGCCTCCTCGTCCGAGTCCAGGACCTCGAAGGACACGTCGAGCCAGCGGTAGTCGTAGCCCTTGAGCGCGTTCCAGGAGCAGGTGCGGCGCAGCCGGGAGTCCGTCGAGGGGATCTCCTTCCCGGCCGTCTTCGCACCCGGGACCAGCGAGGCGACGGTCTTCGCGGCCAGGGCGGCGCAGGGCGCGGGAGCCGCGGTGTACGTCCTGGACACCGCCTCGGTCGAGGGGGCGGACGCGGACCGGGTCCCGGTCTGCGCGGCCGGCTTGTGCTCGGCGGCCTGCGGCGCGGCGGGCGGACCGGACGACAGTGCCCAGCCCGCCGCGGCCAGCACGGCCACCGGGGACAGACGCGCGGTCAGAGCGAGCGGCAGGGGAAGATCACGCACGGCGCACTTCTCGTGGGGGACGGACGGTGCGGAAGAGGGTCCGCACTGCGGACGGGACGCCAGTGTCACATGAGTCCTTGTGGGGCGGAAGGGCGAACTCGCTCCGTGCAGGGGCGGTCACGGTGCCGTACCGGCGGCCCTTCCGGTTTGTGGCGCGGGGGTGTCGATCAAGACGGTGTCGCGCCTGAGCCGCGCGTACGCGCGCCCGCAGAGGCGTACCGCACGGGCACGCAGGGAACGACAGGCCGTATGTTCACCACCCGCCCCACCCTCCAGGGCACCTTCGGCATGGTCTCCTCCACCCACTGGCTCGCCTCCCAGTCGGCGATGGCCGTGCTGGAGGACGGCGGCAACGCCTACGACGCCGCCGTGGCGGGCGCCTTCGTGCTGCACGTCGTCGAACCGCACCTCAACGGCCCGGCCGGCGAGGTGCCGATCCTGCTCGCCCCGGCCGGTGGGGCGGTACGGGTGCTGTGCGGGCAGGGCGTGGCACCGGCCGGGGCGACGGTGGCCCACTACCGGAGCCTGGGGCTGGACCTCGTCCCCGGCACCGGGCCGCTCGCCGCGGCCGTCCCCGGCGCGTTCGACGCCTGGATGCTCCTGCTGCGCGATCACGGCACCAAGTCGCTCGACGACGTCCTGAAGTACGCCATCGGATACGCCGAACACGGGCACGCGCCCGTGGAGCGCGTCGGCGAGACCGTCGAGACCGTGCGCGAGCTGTTCGAGACGGAGTGGACCTCCTCGGCGCAGGTCTACCTGCCGGGCGGGAGGGCCCCGCGCCCGGGCACCCTCTTGCGCAACCCCGCGCTCGCCGCCACCTGGAAACGCCTGCTCGCCGAGACCGCCGGGGCCGGGGACCGGCAGGCGCGGATCGAGGCGGCGCGGGAGGTGTGGCGCGGCGGCTTCATCGCGGAGGCCCTGGTGCGGCAGGCCCGGCGCCCGACCCTGGACACCAGCGGACGGCACCACACCGGCACCCTGACCGCCGCCGACCTCGCCGCCTGGTCCGCGACGTACGACTGGAACGGCTGGACCGTGTGCAAGGCCGGCCCCTGGAGCCAGGGCCCCGTCTTCCTCCAGCAACTCGCGTTGCTGCCGCCCGAGTTGCCGCCGTACGGCTCAGCCGACTACGTCCACCTGCTGATCGAGGGCTGCAAGCTCGCCATGGCCGACCGGGAGGCCTGGTACGGCGACGCGGCCGAGGTGCCGGTCGGTGACCTGCTGTCGCCGGAGTACAACACGGCCCGCCGCGCCCTGGTCGGGGACAAGGCCTCCCACGAGCTGCGGCCCGGCAGTCCCGGGGGACGCTCCCCGGTGCTGCCCGCGCACGCGCGCGTGGCGGCCACCGCCGCCGGCCAGGACGCCGACGCGCTGGGCGTCGGCGAGCCGACCGTCGCCAGGAGCCCGGCCTCCCCGGTGCCCGGCGAACCCGAGGTCGCCGGTGACGGCACCACCCGGGGCGACACCTGCCACCTCGACGTCGTCGACCGCTGGGGCAACATGATCGCCGCCACCCCCAGCGGCGGCTGGCTGCAGTCCAACCCCGTCGTGCCCGAACTGGGCTTCCCGCTCGGCACCCGGCTGCAGATGACCTGGCTGGAGGACGGCCTGCCCAACTCCCTCACGCCGGGCCGCCGTCCCCGCACCACCCTCACACCCTCCCTCGCGCTGCGCGACGGACAGCCCGTGCTGGCCTTCGGCACGCCCGGCGGTGACCAGCAGGACCAGTGGCAGCTGCACTTCTTCCTGGCCCTCGCGCTGCGCGGCCAGGTCCGCGGCGGGCTCGACCTCCAGGGCGCCATCGACGCCCCGAACTGGCACAACGACAGCTTCCCGGGCTCGTTCTACCCCCGTGGCATGCGCCCGGGGAGCGTCACCGTCGAGTCGCGTACGGATCCGGCGGTCGTCGAGGAGCTGCGGCGCCGCGGCCACGACGTGACCGTCGGCGGCCCGTGGTCCGAGGGGCGGCTGTGCGCGGTCGCGCGGGATCCGCGGACGGGCGTCCTGTCGGCGGCGGCCAACCCGCGCGGCATGCAGGGCTACGCGGTGGGACGCTGACACCCCGCCCGGATCGGGGTGGCCGGGCGTGCCGGCTCCCGTCCGGGGTGCACGGGCCGGGTGGGGATTGTCAGTGGCGCGTGCTCTCATGGAGGCATGATCGAAGACAGCGGAACGATCGACGAGTTCCTCGCCCGGCACGCCTTCGACGTGGAGGAAGCCGTCCGTACGGCTGCCGCCCGGGAGATCATGCCGCGCTGGCGCCGGCTCGCCGCGCACCAGGTCGACCAGAAGGCCGGCCCGCACGACCTGGTGACCGACGCCGACCGCAAGGCGGAGCTGTACCTCACCGGCGCCCTCAGCGCCCTGCTGCCCGGCTCGGTCGTCGTCGGCGAGGAGGCGGTGCACGACAACCCGGCGTCGTACGAGGCGATACGGGGCGAGGCGCCGGTCTGGATCGTCGATCCCGTGGACGGGACACGGCCGTTCGTCCGCGGCGAGAGCGGGTTCTGCACGCTCGTCGCCCTGGCGCGAGGCGGTGTCCTGCTCGCCTCCTGGACGTTCGCACCGGCTCACGACCGGCTCGCCACGGCCGTCCGGGGCCGGGGCGCGTTCCTGGACGGGGAACGGCTGCACGCGGGCGCGCCGGAGCCCGGCCGGGACCTGCGCGTGGCCACCTCCCACCCGGACTACACGACGGACGAGCAAAAGCGCGCCCTGCTGGGCCTGCGCACCGAGGGCGTGGCGCCCCGCTTCTGCGGCTCGGCCGGCCTGGAGTACCTCGCCATCGCCCGCGGCGAACTCGACGCCACCGCGTTCTCCTGGGAAGCCGCCTGGGATCACGCGGCGGGCCTGCTCCTCGTCGAGGAGGCCGGCGGCGCCCACCTGACCCGCGACGGCGAGCCGTTTAGCATCACCGGCGGCAACGCCCTGCCGTTCACCGCGGCTCGTGACGCGGCCACGGCCCGCCGGGTGGCAGGACTGCTGGCGGCTTCGGCCCGGCCCGGCGACTGACCGGCCACGCCCGGCCAGTCCGCCGGCCCGCCACCGGGAACCCCCGTGACCTGAGGGTGTCAGCCCCCCGGCATATCCTGATCCCTGTGGCCGTCGGCTGACGAAGGGGTCCGAAGGTGCCGTCGATGCTCGATGCGGTCGTGGTGGGTGCGGGGCCGAACGGACTGACCGCTGCCGTGGAGCTGGCCCGCCGCGGCTGCTCCGTCGCGGTCTTCGAGGCGCGCGGCACCGTGGGCGGCGGAGCCCGCACGGAGGAGCTCACGCTGCCCGGCTTCCGGCACGACCCGTGCTCCGCGGCGCATCCGCTCGGCATCAACTCACCCGCCTTCCGCGCCCTGCCCCTGGACCGCTACGGACTGCAGTGGCTGCACGCCGACCTGCCCATGGCGCACCCGTTCCCGGACGGCACGGCGGCCGTACTGTCCCGGTCGGTCGGCGAGACCGCCGCCTCCTTCGGACCCCGGGACGCCGGCCCGTACCGCAGGCTCGTCGAGTCCTTCCTGCCCCGCTGGGACACCCTGGTGCGCGACTTCATGTCCCTGCCGCGCACCGCGCTGCCCCGCGACCCGGTCACCCTCGCCCGGTTCGGCCTGGCCGGTCTGCCCCCGTCGACGTGGCTGATGCGCCGCTTCCGCGACGAGAGGGCCAAGGCCCTGTTCGCCGGTCTCGTCGCGCACGTCATGGCGCCGCTCGGCGGCTTCGCCACCAGCGCGGTCGGCCTGGTCTTCGCGCTCGCCGCGCACGCCCGCGGCTGGCCCGTCGCCCGCGGCGGCTCCCAGGCCATCCCGGACGCCCTCGCCGCCTACCTGAAGGACCTCGGCGGCGCCGTCCACACCGACTACGAAGTCAAACGCCTGGACGACCTGCCGCCGGCCCGCGCGTACGTCTTCGACACCTCGCCCACCGCCCTGGCCCGCATCGCCGGCTTCGGCGGCTACTACGACCGCTACCGCTACGGTCCCGGCGTCTTCAAGATCGACTACGCGCTGGACGGCCCGGTGCCGTGGACGGCCGAGGAAGCCCGCGTCGCCGGCACGGTGCAGATCGGCGCGAGCCAGGCCGAGATCGGCACGGCGCTGCGCGCGGCGGCCCGCGAGGGGCGGGCGCCCGGCACACCGTTTTTGATCACCGTCCAGCCCAGTGTCGTGGACCCCAGCCGCGCCCCGGCCGGCAAGCACGTGTTCTGGGCCTACGGTCATGTCCCCAGCGGCTGGACCGGCGACCTCACCGACGCGATAGAACGGCAGCTGGAGCGCTTCGCGCCCGGCTTCCGCGACCTGGTCCTGGCCCGCGCCACCGCCGGCCCGCCCGAACTCGCCGCCCGCAACGCCAACTACGTCGGCGGTGACATCGCCTCCGGCGCGGTCACCGGACTGCAACTGCTGCTGCGGCCCCGCCTGTCCCTGTCCCCGTACGCTACTTTGCACCCGGCCGTCTTCATCTGCTCCTCGGCCACCCCGCCCGGCCCCGGCGTGCACGGCATGTCCGGGCACAACGCCGCCCGAGCTGTCTGGAGAAGGCTGAGATCGACATGACCGGACCACGGATCACCCTCGTCCAGGGCGACATCACCCGGCAGTGCGTCGACGCCGTCGTCAACGCGGCCAACTCCTCCCTGCTCGGCGGGGGAGGAGTCGACGGCGCGATCCACCGCCGCGGCGGTCCGGCGATCCTGGCGGAGTGCCGCATGCTGCGCGCCTCCCGGTACGGCAGGGGCCTGCCCACGGGCCAGGCCGTCGCCACCACCGCGGGCAACCTGGACGCCCGCTGGGTCATCCACACGGTCGGCCCCGTCCACAGCCGCGACGAGGACCGCTCCGACCTGCTCGCCTCCTGCTACCGGGAATCCCTGCGGGTCGCCGACGACCTGGGCGCCAAGACGGTGGCGTTCCCCGCCATCTCCACGGGCGTCTACCGCTGGCCGATGGACGACGCCGCGCGCATCGCGGTCCAGGCGGTGCGCGACACGGACACGGCGGTCGAGGAGGTCAGGTTCGTCCTCTTCGACGAGCGGGCCTACCAGGCGTTCGCCACCCACCTGAACTGACCCTGCCACCCGCCCGGCCGGCCACGCGGTTCGGCCCCACGCGCAGGCCGGCCCGCAGCACACCGACGAGATCCAGCCGTTGTGTCCCAACGCTCCGCGTATCCGCCGACGGCCGGCGAACCCATCAGGACCGCACAGAGTCCGACGGGATCATTGCTTCGATTGTGTTCGAGTCCTAGGGTGTGGGGCTGGCTCAGCAGTTGCCTCCGTCACCACCCGTTGTGCTCCGCCCCCACAGCAACACCCGTGCCGCGACGGTCTGTTGAAGACCTTTTCTGACGTGCCCTCAGTCCGTGCGGCGCCCCGTCGAACCGAGGAAGGCCACGGTATGCCGCACCCGCACGTGTCATCCCACGACCGGCCCGTCCGTCCCGAACGACCGGTCGTCAGCCGCCGCCGCCTGCTGGAGGGTTCGGCCGCCGTGCTCGGCGCGCTGGCCCTGTCCGCCTCGCCCGCCGGGGCGTACGCGACCGGCCGGCGGGCGGCGGCGGACGCCGCCCCGGAGTGGAACGGCAGCATCGCCACCTTCCGCGTCGGCACCGAGCCCCCGCACACCACCCTGATGCCGTACGCGGACGTCAGACAGGCGCTGGCCGCCGACCGCACCCGCTCGCCGTACCGGCTGAGCCTGGACGGGACATGGAAGTTCGCCTACGCCGACCGCCCCGACGACCGGGACGCCGACTTCTACCGCACCGACGTCGACGACTCCGGCTGGGACAGCATCCCCGTCCCCTCCGTGTGGCAGCTGCACGGCTACGACAAACCGATCTACGTCAACATCACCTACCCCTGGTGGGGCCCCAACGGCCTGGGCGAGGACGCCCAGCCGCCGGCCGCCCCCACCCGCCGCAACCCGGTCGGTCAGTACCGCCGTACCTTCACCGTCCCGCGCGACTGGCGGGGACGGCGGACCTTCCTGCACTTCGAGGGCGTCAAGTCCGCCCACTACGTATGGATCAACGGCGAGCTGGTGGGCTACAGCGAGGACTCCTACACGCCCGCCGAGTACGACATCACCGAGCACCTGAAGGCAGGCACCAACCAGATCGCGGTCGAGGTGTACCGCTACTCCGACGGCGACTGGCTCGAGGACCAGGACATGATCCGGCTGAGCGGCATCTTCCGCTCGGTCTACCTGTACTCCACCCCGTCCGTGCACCTGCGCGACTTCAAGCTGGACACCCCGCTCGGCGACGCATACACCTCGGCCGAGCTGAAGGTCACGGCCAGTGTGCGGGACTACGGCGGCGACGGCGGCCGGTACACCGTCGAGACGCTGCTGTACGACGCCGGCGGGCATCCCGTCTGGTCGCGCCCGCTCCAGCAGACCGCCGACCTCGGCTCGGCGAAGGCCGGCGAGGACGTGACCGTACAGGCCTCCCGGGCCGTGCCGGACCCACGGCTGTGGTCGGCCGAGCAGCCGTACCTGTACACCGCCGTGCTGCGGCTGCGCGACCCCGCCGGACGGGTCGTCGAGACACTGTCCCACCGGGTCGGCCTGCGCGAGTTCGCGCTGAAGGACGGCCTGATGCGCATCAACGGCAAGCCGGTCTCCTTCCGCGGCACGAACCGCCACGAGATGCACCCCGCCCACGGCTCGGCGCTCACCCGCGCGGACATGATCGAGGACATCACGGTCATCAAGCGCCTGAACATCAACTCGGTCCGCACCTCGCACTACCCCAACAACCCGCTCTGGCTGGAACTCGCCGACGAGTACGGGCTGTACCTCGTGGACGAGACCAACCTCGAGACCCACGGCATCCGCGGCGAGTACCCCGGCAACCACCCCGAGTGGACCGAGGCGTGCGTGGCCCGCGCCCAGAACATGGTGCACCGCGACAAGAACCACGCATCCGTGGTCATCTGGTCGCTCGGCAACGAGGCGGGCGGCGGCAGCACCTTCACCGCCATGTACGACTGGATCACGTCCTACGACCCCACCCGGGTCGTCCAGTACGAGGGCGACGACCGCCCGGGCATCAGCGACATCCGCTCCGAGATGTACGACAGCCCGCAGCGCGTCGAGGCCCGCGCCAAGGACACCGCCGACACCCGGCCGTACGTGATGATCGAGTACTCGCACGGCATGGGGAACTCCAACGGCAACTTCAAGAAGTACTGGGACATCGTCCGCCGCCACGACGTGCTCCAGGGCGGCTGGATCTGGGACTTCGCCGACCAGGCCCTGCGCTGGCCCACCCCGTCGCGCACGCTGCTGACCGAGTCCGGGCCCGGCGGGCTGCGCGGGGAGATCATCAACCCCAGCGGCCGCTTCACCCGGGCCGACGGCGTCTTCGGCGCCACCGTCTTCCCCCGCGACGAGCGCCTGGAACTGACGGGCTCGCTGACTTTGGAGGCGTGGGTCACCCCGCACGTGACGGGCTATCACCAGCCCATCCTCGCCAAGGGCGACACCCAGTACGCGCTCAAGCAGACCAACAGGACGCTGGAGTTCTTCATCCACGGCGGCGGTCAGTGGGTCACCGCGAGCTGGGCGCTGCCGGACGACTGGACCGGCCGCGAGCACCACATCGCGGGCGTCTTCGACGCCGACGCGGGCACGCTCACCCTGTACGTCGACGGGTCCGTGCGGGCCACCAGGACCACCACCCGCCGCCCCAGCGGCAACACCGCACCCCTGGCCCTGGCCACCGACGTCGACAACCCCACCCGGGAGTTCAGCGGCACGATCCGGCGGGCCCGGGTGTACGCCCGTGCCCTGAGCGCCGCCGAACTGGCCTTCGAGGGGCGGGGCCCGGGCGACGAGGGCGTGCGGTTCTGGTTCGACGCCGCCACCGTCGCACTCACCGAGAAGCGGCCCCGGGACAAGACCTTCCTCGCCTACGGCGGCGACTGGGGCGACAACCCCAACGACGGCGCCTTCTCGGGCGACGGCATCCTCCTCGCCGACCGGGGGCTCACCGGCAAGTCGGCGGAGGTCAAGCAGATCTACCAGGCGATCAACGCCGCCCCGGCCTCCGGCGACCGGGTCACCGCGTCCGGTCGGGTCACCCTCACCAACGAGTACCTGTTCACCAACCTGCGGGTCTTCGACGGGCGTTGGTCCCTGATCGCCGACGGCCGTGTCGTCCGGCGCGGCAGACTCACCCGGGACCAGCTGGACGTCCCCCCGCTGTCCAGCAAGGAGATCACCGTGCCGGTGCGGCTGCCGGAGCGCCCGGAGCCCGGCACGGAGTACTTCCTGCACCTGTCCTTCACCACCAGGGAACCCGCCCCCTGGGCGAAGCCCGGCTTCGAGGTCGCCAAGCAGCAACTCCCCGTCGACGCGGGCAGCCCCGCCGTCACCCCGGTACCGCTGGACACCGTCCCCGCCCTGCGCCACGAGGACGGCGAGACGGCCGTCGCCGTGCGGGGCAGAGACTTCTCGGTCACCGTGGACAAGCGCTCCGGAACCCTCACCTCGTACGAGTTCCGGGGGGTCCGTCTGATCACCTCGGGCCCCGTGCCGAACTTCTGGCGGGCGCCCACCGACAACGACCGGGGCAACGGCCACCACACCCGCAACCAGACGTGGCGGGACGCCGGAGCCCGCCGCACGGTGACGGACGTCCGGGTGCGCGCGCTGCGCGACGGCAGGGCCGTCGAGATCAAGGTCGCCGGCACGCTGCCCACGTCCGTCGAGTCGGCGTACACCACCACGTACACGGTGTTCGGCAACGGCGAGATCAAGGTCGACAACACCCTGCACCCGGGCGCGCCGAACCTGCCGTACATCCCCGAGGTCGGCACCCTGCTCTTCCTCCCGCGCCGCCTGGACCGGCTGCACTACTACGGCCGGGGCCCGGAGGAGAACATGTGGGACCGCAACAACGCCACCGACGTGGGCCTGTACTCCGGCACCGTCGCCGAGCAGTGGACGCCCTACCTCCGCCCGCAGGAGAACGGCAACAAGACCGAGGTCCGCTGGGCCGCCCTGACCGGCCGTGACGGTGTCGGCCTGCTGGTCTGCGGCGAACCGCTGCTGGAGATCAACGCCTCCCACGTCACCCCGGAGGACCTGTCGTCCGGGGTCCGGCACGACTACCAGATCACCGCCCGGGAGGAGGTCGTGCTGCGGGTGAACCACCGGCAGATGGGCGTGGGCGGCGACAACAGCTGGGGCGCGCACACCCACGACGAGTACAAGCTGTTCGCCGACCGCGACTACGCCTACACCTACCGGCTGCGTCCGCTGACCGACGTGAACCGCGCGACGGCGCTCTCGCGGCGGCCGACGGCCGTTCAGTAGGCGAGGCGCGTGCGGCCGGGGAGGGCACGGGCCCTCCCCGGCCGTTCCCGTCACACGGCGGTCGTGCCCCGCCGCCTCACGCCGGCCGCCCCGAGGACGGCCGATCCGGCCGCCAGCACCAGGGCGAGCACCCCGTACCCGTACGTCAGGGTCGCCGCCGCCGCGACCCCGGCGACCAGCAACGGCCCGCCCGCGTCGCCCAGTTCACGGCCCAGCTCGGCGGCGCCCATCGTCTGGCCCAGCCGCTCCCGCGGGGTGGCGGAGGCCAGGGCGGCGAAGCCGAGCGGGGTGATCAGGCCGGTGCCCGTGCCGGTCAGGGCCGCGGCGAGCAGGACGCCGGCCAGGCCGGGGAGCATCGCGCTGGCCAGCCCGGCCGCCGTGAGCAGCAGCCCGGCGGCGAGTCCGGCGCGCGCGGTGATCCGGCCCGCGTCCAGGGCCCGGCCGGCCCACGGCTGCGTGAGGGCCGCGCAGGCGGCCAGCACGGACACCGCGGCGCCGGTGGCCACCGTACCCAGCCCGGCCGCCGCACCCGACACGGGCAGGAAGCCGACCCCGGCGGAGAGCGCGGCCGTCGCCCCGGCGAGCGCCGCCGTCGGCACCAGGAACCCCGGGTCGGACAGCCGCCGCCCCAGGTCCAGCAGGGTCTGCCGGGCGCGGGGGAGGGGCGCTGCGGCCGGTCGGCGGCCAGGGCCCACAGGGCGACGCCCACGCCCAGCGCCGCCAGGACGGCGAACAGCAGCCGCAGCCCGCCCGCCCAGGTCAGCAGACCGCCGAGCAGCGGGCCCAGGGTGTAGCCGAGCGACTTGTAAAAGCCGTAACTGCCGAACGCCCGGCCGTGTGCCGCCGCCGGGTTGAGCCGGGCCACCAGCGCGGACGCGGCCGGGGAGAACGCCGAGGCAGCCGCGCCCTGCCCGAGCCGGGCCGCCCACAGCCAGCCGGGGGAACCGGCCAGGGCGTACAGCGCCGAGGCGGCGGCGAAGGCCAGCAGCCCGCCGAGCAGGACCGGGCGCGCCCCGACCCGGTCGGCGAGCGTCCCGAACACCGGCTTGAGCAGCACCTCCGCGCCGTCGTACAGGGCGAGCAGCCCGCCGAGCACGAGCAGGGAGGTGACCGCGTCCGCACCGGCCGCGCCGAGGTTCGCGGCGATGCCGTGTGCCCCGAAGGCGGTGGTGAAACCGGCCGCGTACAGGGGCCACATGCGGGCCCGGGCCGGGGCCGTATCAGTCGGTGGCGTCACTGATGCCGAGCCGCAGGTGTTCCACGTGGTAGACGGCCTGGTCGAGCAGTTCGGCGACATGGTGGTCGTGCAGCGCGTAGACGACGGAGCGGCCGCGTCGCTCGCCGACCACCAGGCCCAGGTTCCGCAGCAGCCGCAGCTGGTGCGAGCACGCCGACTGCTCCATGCCCACCTCGGCGGCCAACTCCGTGGCCGGGAGCGGGCCTTCGCGCAGCCGCGCCAGGATCAGCAGCCGGGAGGGGGTGGACAGGGCCTGGAGCGTGGTGGCGACCTTCGCGACGTTGCCCGCGTCCAGGCGTACGCGTGCGGCGTCCTGCGCGGGGATGACGGCTCCATGACCCATGGGCCCATCCTACCGGTCACCTATGAACGCATGAATGAGTCTTCATGTGTTCCTGTATGGTGGGCCGGGTGTCCGTGACTTACGCCCCCGCACCCGTCCCTGCCCGCGAGCGGCCGGCGCCGCGCCGCCGTACCCGCCTCCTCGCCCTGCCCGAGGCCCGCTGGGCGCTGGCCTCGCTGCTGGCGTTCCTGCTCGGCCTCGCCCTCGACCTCGGCGGCGCACCGGCCTGGGCGTACGGCGTCCCGTACGCGGTCGCCTACGCCACCGGCGGCTGGGAGCCCGCCCTCGAAGGACTGCGGGCGCTGCGCGAGAAGACCCTCGACGTGGACCTGCTGATGATCGTCGCGGCCCTCGGCGCGGCCGCCATCGGCCAGGTCCTCGACGGCGCCCTGCTCATCGTCATCTTCGCCACCTCCGGCGCCCTGGAGGCCCTGGCCACCGCCCACACCGCCGACTCCGTACGCGGCCTGCTCGACCTCGCGCCCAGCACGGCGACCCGGCTGACCGGCGACGGCGAGGAGACCGTCCCCACCGCCGAACTGGCCGTGGGGGACGTGCTGCTGGTGCGCCCCGGTGAGCGCGTCGGCGCCGACGGAGTGGTGCTGGACGGGGTGAGCGAGGCCGACCAGGCCACCATCACCGGGGAGCCCCTGCCGGTTGTCAAGCGCCCCGGCGACGAGGTCTTCGCGGGCACCCTCAACGGCACCGGCGCGCTGCGTGTGCGCGTCGAGCGCGACCCGGCCGACTCGGTGATCGCCCGGATCGTCGCTCTGGTCGAGGAGGCCTCCCGCACCAAGGCGCCGACCCAGCTGTTCATCGAGAAGGTCGAACAGCGCTACTCGATCGGCGTGGTGGCCGCCACCCTCGCCGTCTTCGGCATCCCGCTCGCCTTCGGCGAGGACCTCACGGACGCGCTGCTGCGGGCCATGACCTTCATGATCGTCGCCTCGCCCTGCGCTGTCGTCCTGGCGACCATGCCGCCCCTGCTGTCCGCCATCGCCAACGCCGGCCGGCACGGCGTCCTGGTCAAGTCGGCCGTCGCCATGGAACGCCTCGGGGAGACCGACACCACCGCCCTCGACAAGACCGGCACCCTCACCGAGGGAGAGCCCGAGGTCACCGCCGTACGCCCGCGGCCCGGCTCCGGCCTGGACGGCGACGCCCTCCTGACGCTGGCCGCGTCCGCCGAACACCCCAGCGAGCACCCGCTGGCCCGCGCCGTCGTCGCCGCCGCCCGCGCCCGCGACCTGCCCCTCGCCCCCGCCGAGGACTTCACCGCCGAGCCCGGCCGGGGCGTCACCGCCACCGTCGGCGGGCACCTGATCACCGTCGGCCGGGCGGAGGGTGCCGAGGCCGGCGGCGGCGAGACCGTCGTCCGCGTCACCCGGGACGGCACCTGCGTCGGCACCCTCGCCCTCACCGACCGCGTCCGCACCGACGCGGCGGCGGCCACCGCCGCCCTGACCGCCCTCACCGGCAGCGCCCCCGTCCTGCTCACCGGCGACACCGCGTCCGCCGCCGCCCGCGTCGCCACCGCCACCGGCATCACCGACGTCCGCGCCGGCCTGCTCCCCGAGGACAAGGTGACCGCCGTACGGGACATCCAGCGGGCGGGCGGCAAGGTGCTGTTCGTCGGCGACGGCGTCAACGACGCCCCCGCCCTGGCCGCCGCGCACTCCGGCATCGCGATGGGCCGGGCGGGCTCCGACCTGGCACTGGAGACCGCCGACGCGGTGATCGTGCGCGACGAACTGGTGGCCGTACCGGCCGTGGTACGCCTGTCCCGGGCGGCCCGGCGGCTGGTCGTGCAGAACCTCGTCATCGCCGGGGCGGTCATCACCGGCCTGGTCCTGTGGGACCTGATCGGCCACCTGCCGCTGCCGCTCGGGGTCGCCGGGCACGAGGGCTCCACCGTGCTGGTCGGCCTCAACGGCCTGCGGCTGCTGCGCGAGAAGGCCTGGCGATCCGGGACCGGCCAGGACGCGTGACGTCGATGTCGGATTCCCGCCAGACCCGGCGCGGCCGGTGGCCGATGCTGGACGCATGCAGAGGGCGATGCACACCGACACCGAGCGCTGCGTACGGGCCGTCCAGTCCAAGGACGCGCGGTTCGACGGATGGTTCTACACGGCCGTCCTGACGACCCGCATCTACTGCCGGCCGAGCTGCCCGGTCGTGCCGCCGAAGCCGGAGAACATGGTGTTCTACCCGAGCGCGGCGGCCTGCCAGCAGGCGGGCTTCCGGGCCTGCAAGCGTTGCCGCCCCGACACCAGCCCCGGCTCCCCCGAGTGGAACCGGCGCGCCGACCTCGTGGCCCGTGCCATGCGGCTGATCGCCGATGGCGTGGTGGACCGCGAGGGCGTGCCCGGGCTCGCCGCCCGGCTCGGCTACAGCACCCGGCAGGTCGAACGCCAGCTGCTCGCCGAGCTGGGCGCGGGCCCCCTCGCCCTGGCCCGCGCCCAGCGCGCCCAGACCGCGCGGCTGCTCATCGAGACCACGGACCTGCCGATGGCCCGGATCGCCTTCGCCGCGGGCTTCTCCTCGATCCGCACCTTCAACGACACCGTCCGGGAGGTCTTCGCCCTCGCCCCGAGCGACCTGCGGGCCCGGGCGCCGAAGAACACCGCCACCAGCACCCCGGGCGCCCTGACCCTCCGCCTGCCCTTCCGCGCCCCCCTCAACCCCGACAACCTCTTCGGCCACCTCGCGGCCACCGCCGTACCCGGCGTGGAGGAGTGGCGGGACGGCTCCTACCGCCGCACGCTGCGTCTGCCGTACGGCCACGGCATCGTGGCCCTCACCCCGCGCCCCGACCACATCGGCTGCCGTCTCACCCTCAGTGACCTGCGTGATCTGCCCGTCGCCATCAGCCGCTGCCGCCGTCTGCTCGACCTGGACGCCGACCCGGTCGCGGTGGACGACCAGCTGCGCGCGGACCCCGTCCTCGCCCCCCCTGGTCGACAAGACGCCGGGCCGGCGTGTCCCGCGCACGGTCGACGAGGCGGAGTTCGCGCTGCGGGCCGTGCTCGGCCAGCAGGTCTCCACGGCCGCCGCCCGCACCCACGCGGCCCGCCTGGTGATCGCGCACGGCGACCCCGTCGACGACCCCGAGGGCGGCCTCACCCACCTCTTCCCGGCCGTCGAGGCGCTCGCGTCCGTCGATCCCGGCACCCTCGCGATGCCCCGCGCCCGCCGCACCACCCTCACCACCCTCGTGCGTCACCTGGCGGACGGCTCCCTCCACCTGGGTGTGGAAAGCGACTGGCCCGAGACCCGCGTCCGGCTCCTCTCCCTCCCGGGCTTCGGCCCCTGGACCGCCGACGTCATCGCCATGCGCGCCCTCGGCGACCCCGACGCCTTCCTCCCCACCGACCTCGGCATCCGCCGCGCCGCACAGGAGCTGGGCCTGCCGTCCACACCGGCCGCGCTCACCGCAGGCGCCGCGGCCTGGCGCCCCTGGCGGGCGTACGCCGTCCAGTACCTGTGGGCGACGGACAGCCACCCGATCAACTTCCTTCCGGTATGAGGACGTTCCCGTGAAACAGCACACCGTGACCGACAGCCCCTACGGCCCGCTCACCCTGGTCGCCGACGACGGCGTCCTGTGCGGCCTCTACATGGCCGGCCAGCGCCACCGCCCGCCGCAGGAGACCTTCGGCGACCGCGACGACACGCCCTTCGCCCAGGCCGTCGAACAGCTGGAGGCCTACTTCGCGGGCGAACTGAAGGAGTTCACCCTCGAGCTGCGCCTGACCGGCACCCCGTTCCAGCGCCGCGTCTGGGAGCACCTGCGCCGCATCCCCTACGGCGAGACCCGCTCGTACGGACAACTCGCCGACGCCCTCGGCAGCCCGGGCGCCTCCCGCGCGGTGGGTCTGGCCAACGGCCGCAACCCGATCGGCATCATCGTCCCCTGCCACCGCGTCATCGGCGCGAACGGCGGCCTCACCGGCTACGGCGGCGGCCTGGACCGCAAGCGGCGCCTGCTGGACTTCGAACGGGGAGCCGCCCCCGCCGTGCCGGCCGCGCTCTTCTGAGCCGGTTCAGATGCCGCTCTCCCGCAGGCGGCGCAGCAGGGCGGGCAGGGCCGTGCCGATGGGGTCGCGGACGACCTCGTCGGCACGGTCGTCGTACGGTGTCGGCTCGGCGTTGACGATGATCAGGCGGGCGCCGTGGTCGGCGGCCACACCGGCGAGGCCCGCCGCGGGCTGCACCTGGAGACTGGTGCCCACCGCGACGAACACCTGGCACGCCTTGCTGACGGCGAGCGCCTGGCCGAGGACCTCCGGGTCGAGCCGCTCACCGAACATCACGGTCGCCGACTTCAGGATGCCGCCGCACCGCAGGCACGGCGGGTCCTCCTCACCGGCCTCGACCCGTGCGAGCGCCTCCTCCATCGAGCTGCGCGCATGGCACTTGGTGCACACCACACCGTGGGCGGTGCCGTGCAGTTCGAGCACCTTGCGGGCGGGCATCCCGGCGCGCTGGTGCAGTCCGTCCACGTTCTGCGTGATCACGCGCACCGGCACCCCGGAGCGCTCCAGCTCGGCCACCGCCCGGTGCGCCGCGTTGGGCTCGGCTCCGAGGGCGCCGCTGTCGCGCCGCATCCGCCACGAGCGGCGGCGGATCTCCGGATCGCTCATGTAGTAGGCGTACGTCACCAGCTTCTCGGCCTCGGGGTCCCGCCGCCACAGCCCGTTGGGCCCGCGGTAGTCGGGGATGCCGGAGTCGGTGGAGATACCGGCTCCGCTGAGGAGGGCGACGAGGGGCTTGCTCATGGGCCGAGAGTAGGCCGGGGCGGCTCGTGGCCGCGAACGGATATCGCACGCCCGTACCCGCTGCTAGGGTCCGGTCATGGCCAAGGTCACCGTGTCGCTCGATGCCGAACTCGTCGTGGAAGCCATGGTGCTGGCGGGCGTCAGCAGCCCCCAGGACGCCGTCGAGCTCGTCGTGCGCGACTACATCGAGCGCGGCCACCGGACCGAGGCCCGGGTGGCCGCACGCGACGAGGCGCTGCGCGAGGTCGACAGCACGCCGCGGGACACCCAGGGCTGAACCCCGCTCACGCCACGCGGTGGCCGTTCTCCAGCTCGACCGTGCCCGAGCCGTCCGCCAGCACGTCCAGGGCGGCCAGGACACGGCGGCCCAGGGCGCCGGGCAGGTACTCGGTCAGCTCCTCGCGCGGCACGAGCCGCCAGGACAGCAGCTCCTCCTCCTGCAGCCGGATCGCCTTGAAGTCGTCCTCGCCGAGCACCCCGCCGTCGTACAGGTACGCCACCAGCGGCGGACGGCCCGTGCCGTGCACCCAGTCCACCGCGAGCAGCCGGCCCAGCCGCCGGTCCAGGCCGATCTCCTCGGCCGTCTCGCGCCGGGCGCCCTGCCGGGGGGTCTCGCCGTCGTCGGACTCGATCGTGCCGCCGGGCAGCGCCCAGCCCTCCCGGTAGTTCGGCTCCACGAGCAGCACCCGGCCCTCGGCGTCCCGGAAGAGGGCGGCGGCACCGGCGAGGACCCGGGGGAGCCCGGCGATGTACGTGGCGTAGTCCGCAGTGGAGGTCATTGAGGAAGGGTAACCAGCGTGCGGCCGGGTCGGCTCAACAGGTCGCCACCGGGACGGCGGTGACCGAACGCCCGGTGCCGGCGTCGCCGAGGTCCCGGGTGAGGCGGTAGCACTGCCATGTCGCCGCCGGGGGCGGGGCGGCGTGGACCAGGACGGTGGCGGTGATCGTCCGCCTGGTACGGGCGGTGCTCCGCACGTCGAGGAGACCGGGCCGTCCGGCGGGTTCGAGGGCCCGCCGCACCGCGGCGCGGTCCGCGTCGGAGGACAGGTTCTCCAGACCTATCCGGGCCAGGACGACCTCGTTGCGGATGCGGTCGCTCGGCGCGCAGGCCTCGTCGGCACGTGCGGTCACCCTGGCACTCCAGGGCGCCCCGGGGCGGCGGGTGAAGGTGAACCGGAAACAGCGGTCCAGCTTGACGGGGCCCGCGCCCAACAGGAGGGGCTCTTCCTCGTACACGGCCGACCGGGACGCCGTGGCGGTGAAGGTGCGGCGCGCCGCGTCGTAGGTGATCACCGGTGCCTCGGTGTGCCGCCAGATGACGTCGGTGAGCGCGTCGGCGCCGGCGGCACGGTGCGCGGCCATCGCCCGGGCGGTGTCCCGCGC
Source organism: Streptomyces sp. NPDC052682 (assembly GCF_040678435.1). Classification (NCBI taxonomy): domain Bacteria; kingdom Bacillati; phylum Actinomycetota; class Actinomycetes; order Kitasatosporales; family Streptomycetaceae; genus Streptomyces; species Streptomyces sp. NPDC052682. The sequence continues at coordinate 46,551 of NZ_JBFATS010000021.1, forward strand.
CGCCCGCTGGGCCTGCTCGGCGATCGAGGCCAAGGCCCGCTGCTCGCGCCGGTCGTTCTCCCTCCCGGTCTGCCACACGTCGTACCAGAAGGCGGCCACTAGGCCGGCCGGGACGAGCAGCAGGACCAGGCAGCAGGTGGCCGCGCGGCGGCTGACCGGGCCCGGGGTACTGCCGGCTGCGCGGGCCATCAGGCGTCCGCGGGGCGGGTGTCGTACGGCGTCCGGTGCACCGGCCGAGCCTATCCGGGCAGGCGTCCGCCGGTCAGACGTTCGCCTCCGCGAGCCGAAGGGTCCGCTCCGCCAGTTCGCTGATCCGTACGCCGTCGAAGCCGAACACCGCGCTGCGTACGGTGTCCTCCAGCGGGTCCTTCCACTGGCCGGGGATCGCCGTCGCCCCGGTGAGGACGCCCGCCACCGAGCCCGCGGTCGCGCCGTTGGAGTCGGTGTCCAGGCCGCCGCGGACGGTCAGGGCGATGGTGCGGGTGAAGTCGCCGTCGCCGTACAGCAGTCCGGCGGTGAGGACGGCGGCGTTCGGAACGGTGTGGATCCAGCCGAGCCCGGCGGTCTCCCCGGCGACCGTGGTCAGGGTGTCCTCCCAGGTCATCCGGGTGTCGTGCAGGGAGACCACCCGGCGCACGGTACGGGCGAGGCGGCTGCTCGCCGGGATCACGGTCAGGGCCACCTCGAGTGCCTGCCGGACGGTCGGGGCCGTGAACGCGGCGGAGATCAGCGCCGCCGCCCACATCGCGCCGTACACCCCGTTGCCGGTGTGCGACAGCACCGCGTCCCGGCGGGCCAGCGAGGCGGCCCGGCGCGGCAGGCCGGGAGACGTCCAGCCGTAGATGTCGGCGCGGATCAGCGCGCCGATCCACTCCTGGTAGGGGTTGTCGTACGTCGCCGTCAGCGGCGGCTTCAGCCCGTTGGCGAGGTTCCGGTAGGCGGCGCGTTCGGCGGTGAACGTCTGCAGGTACGGCAGCCGCAGCAGCCACAGGTCGCCGACCTGCTCGGTGCCGAAGCCGAAGCCGTACGTCTCCAGCAGGTCCAGGCCGAGGATGGCGTAGTCCACGTCGTCGTCGCGGCAGCTGCCGTGCACCCGGCCGCGGACGCACTCGCGCCACTCGGGGCGCAGGGCGAGCCCCTCCTCCTCGGTGGGCGGCTCGGGAAAGTAGTCGGTGAGGGGGAGGGCGGCGGCCCGGCGCAGGTAGCGGTCGATGCGGTCACGGGTCCACACCTCGCCCTGCTCGACCGGTTTGCCGAGCATGTTGCCCGCGATCCGGCCCAGCCAGCCCCCGAGGATGCGGTCGGCGAGTGCCACGTCGGTGGCCACAGCGGTCATGGTTCCGGTCTACCCCGGGTGAGCTCCGCCGGCACGTGACCGTGGTCCCCGTGCGGGTGCACGGGCCGGGCGGGTCATGGCGGCGGGGACGTCCTGCGGTTAAGGTCACAGCGGCGCGACTGGCCTTGACATGCGAGAGGCCCGGAGAGCAAGGGGACATCAGTGACACAGCGCGTGCTCATCGCCGCGGACAAGTTCAAGGGCTCGCTGACGGCCGTCCAGGTCGCCGAGCGGGTGACGGCCGGGCTGCGCCGGGTCGTGCCGGACCTTGAGGTCCAGGCGCTGCCCGTGGCCGACGGCGGTGACGGGACGGTGGCCGCGGCGGTCGCGGCCGGGTTCGAACGGCGCCGGGTACGGGTCGCCGGGCCGCTCGGCGACGAGGTGACGGCCTCGTTCGCGCTGCGCGAGGGCACCGCGGTCGTGGAGATGGCCGAGGCGAGCGGGCTGCAACGGCTCCCGGCCGGCGTCTTCGCCCCGCTGACGGCCTCCACGTACGGCTCCGGGGAACTGCTGCGCGCCGCGCTGGACGCGGGGGCCCGCACGATCGTGTTCGGCGTCGGCGGCAGCGCGACCACGGACGGCGGCGCCGGAATGCTCTGCGCGCTGGGCGCGCGCTTCCTCGACGCCGGCGGAGAGCCGGTGCCCCCGGGCGGCGGCGGCCTCGCCGCGCTGGCCTCGGCGGATCTGTCGGATCTGGACCCGCGCCTGGCCGCGGTCGAACTGATCCTCGCGAGCGATGTCGACAACCCGCTGACCGGCCCGGCGGGCGCGGCGGCCGTGTACGGCCCGCAGAAGGGGGCCTCCCCGGACGACGTGGCCGCCCTGGACGCGGCCCTGGCGCACTACGCCAAGGTGCTGGAGGAGGCGGCCGGCCCGAAGGCCGCCGCGTACGCGGCAGCGCCGGGCGCGGGCGCGGCGGGCGGCATCGGGTACGGCGCGCTGCTGCTCGGCGCCCGGTTCCGCCCCGGCATCGAGGTGATGCTCGACGTCCTGGGCTTCGCCCCGGCCCTGGAGTGGGCCGACCTCGTGATCACCGGTGAGGGCTCCCTCGACGAGCAGACCCTGCACGGCAAGGCCCCGGCGGGCGTCGCGGCCGCGGCCCGGGCGGCGGACAAGGAGGTCATCGCGGTCTGCGGCCGCCTCGCCCTCCCGCCGCAGGCCCTGGGCCGGGCCGGAATCCGCCGCGCCTACCCGCTGACGGACGCCGAGCCGGACCTCGCCACCTGCATCGCTCAGGCCGGGCCGATCCTGGAGCGGGTGGCGGAGCGTATCGGGCGTGACTTCCTGACCTGACCAAACGGGTGTGGCCCGGGCCGTGGAGGCCCGGGCCACACCCGAAGGTCGGCGAGGTGCGGGTCAGGGCAGCTGTGCCGCCCGTGCCTCGCGACGGTTGTCCCGGAAGTTGTTCACGCGGCGCGCCGTCGCGAACAGCGGGATGACCGCGCCCATGACCAGCTGGAGCGCGCAGCCGGTCTGCAGCAGGAGCTGGCCGCTGGGGGCGCCGAAGGCCCAGGCCGCCAGGAGGCCCATCGACAGGACGATCCAGGACAGCATCGCCACGGCGAGACGGCCCCGCGGCTTGGGGTACTCGACGCGGCTCACCATCAGCCACGCGGTGCCCAGGATCGCCATGAGCGTCGCCGCGAACGGCAGCTCCAGCAGGACGATCGCGACCACCGTCAGCGCGCCGAACGGTGAGGGCATGCCCTGGAACACGCCGTCCTTCATCGTCACGCAGGAGAACCTCGCCAGGCGCAGCACCACCGCCAGCAGCACCACGATCGCGCCGACCGCCGCCACCCGCTGGTGCGCGTCGTCGGCGACCATGCCGTAGACCAGGACGAAGTACGCCGGTGCCAGGCCGAAGCTGATCAGGTCGGAGAGGTTGTCCAGCTCGGCGCCCATGGGGGAGGAGCGCAGCTTGCGCGCCACCAGGCCGTCGAACAGGTCGAAGATCGCCGCGCAGAGCATCAGGATGACCGCCGTGGCCGCGCTGTGGCGGGCCATGCCGGTCTCCTGGCTGCCGGTGAGGTGCGGGATCAGGATGCCGGTGGTGGTGAAGTACACCGCCATGAAGCCGCACGTGGCGTTGCCGAGGGTGAGGGTGTCCGCTATCGACAGGCGCAGCGACAGCGGCATCTCCTCCTCTTCGTCCATCTCGTCGGCCTCCGGGACCCAGCCGGTCTTGGTGTCCGGATCAATCACGGTCAATGCGAGTCACCCCAGCCACGGTCTTCTGGCCGACCTCGACCGCGACCTCGACGCCCTCGGGGAGGTAGAGGTCCACGCGCGAGCCGAAGCGGATCAGGCCGATGCGCTCACCCTGCTCGACCTTGGTGCCCTGCGGCACGTACGGGACGATGCGGCGGGCCACCGCGCCGGCGATCTGGATCATCTCGATGTCGCCGAGCTCGGTGTCGAAGTGCCACACGACCCGCTCGTTGTTCTCGCTCTCCTTGTTGAACGCGGGAACGAAGCCGCCGGGGATGTGCTCGACCGACGTCACCGTGCCGGCCAGCGGCGCCCGGTTGACGTGGACGTTGAGCGGGCTCATGAAGATCGCGACGCGGGTGCGGCCGTCCTTCCACGGCATGATGCTCTGCACCACACCGTCGGCAGGCGAGATGACCCGGCCCTGGGCGATCTCGCGCTCGGGGTCGCGGAAGAACCACAGCATCCCCGCCGCGAGAGCGGTGGCGGGAACGGCGACGGCCTTGGCGGCACCCGAGCGGCGGGCGCGGAGCAGGCTGACGGCTGCGGTGGCGACGGTCGGCAGGAGCCACGGCGATGCTCCGCGCGCGAGGCGTACGCCGGCTCGGCTGTCGCGAGGTGCAGAGGTTTGGCTGTGGGGCATGGATGACCTTCGTAGCGGATGATGCCGCGCTTCGGCGGGGGACGGCGGCTTTCCGGCGATCGTAGCGGCTCGGAGCCATAACTGGGTAAGCCAGGAAGCCGAGTCGGCGGCCGAAGAGTGCTGACGGGGTGTGATCTTGTTCTCCAAGAAAACACCCCGTATCCGGACATCTAGCCCTGGAATCGATACTCTTCGAGCAGTCTCCGGCCGATGATCATTTTCTGGATCTCGGCGGTACCTTCACCGATCAGCAGCATCGGAGCCTCGCGGTAGAGGCGCTCGATCTCGTACTCCTTGGAGAAGCCGTAGCCGCCGTGGATCCGGAAGGCGTCCTCCACGACCTCCTTGCAGTACTCGGAGGCCAGGTACTTCGCCATACCGGCCTCCAGGTCGTTTCGTTCCCCGGAGTCCTTTTTGCGTGCTGCGTTGACCATCATCGCATGAGCGGCCTCGACCTTGGTAGCCATCTCCGCCAGCTTGAACTGGATGGCCTGGTGCTGGGCGATCGGTTTGCCGAAGGTGTGGCGCTGCTGCGCGTACTGGACCCCCAGTTCGAACGCACGCTGAGCGACGCCGCAGCCACGCGCCGCCACGTTGACGCGGCCGACCTCGACGCCGTCCATCATCTGGTAGAAGCCCCGGCCGGTGACCCCGCCGAGCACCCGGTCGGCGGGAATCCGCAGGCCATCCATGATGAGCTCGGTGGTGTCGACGCCCTTGTAGCCCATCTTCTCGATCTTGCCCGGGATGGTGAGGCCGGGGCGGACCTCGCCGAAGCCGGGCTCCTTCTCGACCAGGAAGGTGGTCATGGACTTGTGGGGCGCGGTGCCCTCCGGGTGACCTTCCTCACTCTTGACCAGGACGGCCACGAGGGAGGACGTTCCGCCGTTCGTCAGCCACATCTTCTGGCCGGTCAGGACGTACTCGTCGCCGTCCCTGACCGCCTTCGACGTGATGGCCGACACGTCGGAGCCCAGACCCGGCTCCGACATGGAGAAGGCGCCCCGGATGTCGCCGGCGGCCATCTTCGGCAGGAAGTAGTCCTTCTGCTCCTGCGTGCCGTGCTGCTTGAGCATGTACGCGACGATGAAGTGGGTGTTGATGATGCCGGACACCGACATCCACCCGCGGGCGATCTCCTCCACGCACAGCGCGTACGTCAGCAGGGACTCGCCCAGACCCCCGTACTCCTCGGGGATCATCAGACCGAACAGGCCCAGCTCCTTCAGGCCGTCCACGATCGCTTGCGGGTACTCGTCGCGGTGCTCCAGCTCGGTCGCGACGGGGATGATCTCCTTGTCCACGAAGTCCCGGACGGTGGAGAGGATCTCCTGCTGGACGTCGGTGAGGCCGTGGGTCTGGGCGAGGCGTCCCATCACTTCTCCTGCTGCTTCGGCTCGGGGCGGCCCGGCTGCTCGCCGCCGCGCTCCTTGATGTACGTCTCGGTCGGCACCATGACCTTGCGGCGGAACACGCACACCAGCGTGCCGTCCTGCTTGTAGCCCCTGGTCTCGACGTGGACGATGCCCCGGTCGTTCTTCGACTTCGACGGCCACTTGTCCAGCACGGTCGTCTCGCCGTAGATCGTGTCGCCGTGGAAGGTCGGCGCCACGTGCCTGAGCGACTCGATCTCCAGGTTGGCGATCGCCTTGCCGGAGATGTCCGGCACGGACATGCCGAGCAGCAGGGAGTAGACGTAGTTCCCGACGACGACGTTCTTGCCGAAGTCCGTCGTGTTCTCCGCATAGTGCGCGTCCATGTGGAGCGGGTGGTGGTTCATGGTGAGGAGACAGAACAGGTGGTCGTCGTACTCCGTGACCGTCTTGCCCGGCCAGTGCTTGTACGTCGCCCCGACCTCGAACTCCTCGTAGGTGCGTCCGAACTGCATGGCGCTCAGGCCTCCGGGATCTCGAACGTGCTGGTGCGCCGCATGCCGGCGGCACGGCCCTTGCCCGCGATGACCAGGGCCATCTTGCGGCTGGCCTCGTCGATCATCTCGTCGCCGAGCATCGCGGAGCCCTTCTTGCCGCCCGCCTCGGACGTGTAGTACTCGTACGCGTCCAGGATGAGCTCGGCGTGGTCGTAGTCCTCCTGGGAGGGCGAGAAGACCTCGTTGGCGGCGTCGACCTGGCCGGGGTGCAGCACCCACTTGCCGTCGAAGCCGAGCGCGGCGGCGCGGCCGGCGACCTCGCGGAAGCCGTCGACGTTGCGGATCTGCAGGTAGGGGCCGTCGATCGCCTGGAGGTCGTTGGCGCGGGCGGCCATCAGGATCTTCATCAGGATGTAGTGGTAGGCGTCCGCCGGGTAGCCCGGCGGCTGCTCGCCCACGACCAGCGACTTCATGTTGATGGAGGCCATGAAGTCGGCCGGGCCGAAGATGATCGTCTCGATGCGCGGGGAGGCCTGCGCGATCTCGTTGACGTTGTTCAGGCCCTGCGCGTTCTCGATCTGTGCCTCGATGCCGATACGCCCGACCTCGAAGCCCATCGTCTTCTCGATCTGGGTGAGCAGCAGGTCGAGGGCGACGATCTGCTGGGCGTTCTGGACCTTGGGCAGCATGATGCAGTCCAGGTTCGGGCCCGCGCCCTCGACGACCGTGACGACGTCGCGGTAGGTCCACTCGGTCGTCCAGTCGTTGACGCGCACCACCCGGGTCTTGCCCGTCCAGTCGCCCTCGTTGAGGAACTTGACGATGGTGTGCCGCGCCTCGGGCTTGGCGAGCGGCGCGCACGCGTCCTCCAGGTCGAGGAAGACCTGGTCCGCCGGGAGGCCCTGCGCCTTCTCCAGAAAGCGCGGGTTCGAGCCCGGTACGGCCAGGCAGGAGCGCCGCGGGCGAAGGCGGTTGACGGTGGTCATGCGGGGACCTCCAGGGGGTCGAGCTTGTTCGCGTGCCGGATCTCGTCGACGATGCGGCCGATGATTCCGGTGATGTCGAAGTCCTTCGGGGTGAAGACCGCGGCCACGCCCGCGGCCCGGAGCTGTTCGGCGTCGCCGCTGGGGATGATGCCACCTGCGATCACCGGTATATCTGTGGCACCGGCCACACGGAGGCGCTCCAGCACGTCCGGGACCAGCTGGGCGTGCGAGCCGGACAGGATCGACAGGCCGACCGCGTGCACGTCCTCGGCGAGGGCCGCGTCCACGATCTGTTCGGGCGTCAGGCGTATGCCCTGATAGACCACCTCGAAGCCGGCGTCACGCGCGCGTACGGCGATCTGCTCCGCGCCGTTGGAGTGGCCGTCCAGGCCCGGCTTGCCGACCAGGAAGCGCAGCTTGCCGACCCCGAGGTCCTTCGCGGTCAGGTCCACCTTCCGGCGCACCTCGGCGAGCTTGGAGCCCTCCTCGGCGGCGACGGCGACCGGGGCGGACGAGACTCCCGTGGGCGCCCGGAACTCGCCGAACACCTCGCGCAGGGCCCCGGCCCACTCGCCGGTCGTGACGCCGGCGCGGGCGCACTCCAAGGTGGCCTCCATGAGGTTCTCGGTGCCCCGGGCGGCCTCCTTCAGCCTCTCCAGCGCCTTGCAGGGGCGCGGGTGGTTGAAGGGCGGCTGGTAGCGGGTGTCGCGCCAGTGCTGGAGGGCGGCGATGACCCGGGCCTCGACCGCCGGGTCGACCGTCTGGATCGCGGTGTCCAGGTCGGCCGTCAGCGGGTTCGGCTCGGTCGACTCGAAGATGTTGACACCGACGATCTTCTCCTCGCCGGACTCGATCCGGGCCCGGCGCTCGGCGTGCGAGGCGACCAGCTGCGCCTTGAGGTAGCCGGACTCCACGGCGGCCATCGCGCCGCCCATCTCCTGGATGCGCTCGATCTCGGCGAGCGAGTCCTCGACGAGCTGGGAGACCTTCTCCTCGATGACCTTCGAGCCCTCGAAGATGTCCTCGTACTCCAGCAGGTCGCTCTCGTAGGCCAGCACCTGCTGGATGCGCAGGCTCCACTGCTGGTCCCAGGGGCGGGGCAGACCGAGGGCCTCGTTCCAGGCCGGCAGCTGCACGGCACGCGCGCGGGCGTCCTTGGAGAGGGTCACGGCCAGCATCTCCAGCACGATCCGCTGGACGTTGTTCTCCGGCTGCGCCTCGGTCAGGCCGAGGGAGTTGACCTGGACGCCGTAGCGGAAGCGACGGTGCTTGGGGTTCTCGATGCCGTACCGCTCCCGCGTGATCCGGTCCCAGATGCGGCCGAAGGCGCGCATCTTGCACATCTCCTCGATGAAGCGGACGCCCGCGTTCACGAAGAAGGAGATCCGGCCGACGACGTCGCCCATGCGCTCCTGCGGCACCTGGCCGGAGTCGCGCACGGCGTCGAGGACCGCGATGGCCGTGGACATCGCGTACGCGATCTCCTGGACCGGCGTGGCGCCCGCCTCCTGCAGGTGGTAGCTGCAGATGTTGATCGGGTTCCACTTCGGCATGTGGGAGACCGTGTACGCGATCATGTCCGTCGTCAGGCGGAGGGAGGGCCCCGGGGGGAACACATGGGTCCCCCGGGACAGGTACTCCTTGACGATGTCGTTCTGGGTCGTGCCCTGGAGCTTGGTGATGTCGGCGCCCTGCTCCTCCGCGACGACCTGGTAGAGCGCCAGCAGCCACATGGCCGTGGCGTTGATCGTCATCGAGGTGTTCATCTGCTCCAGGGGGATGTCCTGGAACAGCCGGCGCATGTCACCGAGGTGCGCGATGGGCACCCCGACCCGGCCGACCTCGCCGCGGGCGAGGATGTGGTCCGGGTCGTAGCCGGTCTGCGTCGGCAGGTCGAACGCCACCGACAGACCCGTCTGGCCCTTGGCGAGGTTGCGCCGGTACAGCTCGTTGGACGCCTCGGCCGTGGAGTGACCGGCGTACGTGCGCATCAGCCACGGCCGGTCCTTCTGACGCTCACTCATGCAGGCGCTCCTCAGATGTTCCGGAAGCGGTTGATGGCGTCGATGTGCTGGGCGCGCATCTCCTCGTCGCGCACGCCCAGGCCCTCCTCGGGGGCCAGGCACAGCACGCCGACCTTGCCCTGGTGGAGGTTGCGGTGCACGTCGTAGGCGGCCTGGCCGGTGTCCTCCAGGCTGTACGTCTTCGACAGCGTGGGGTGGATCCTGCCCTTGGCGATCAGGCGGTTGGCCTCGTAGGCCTCGCGGTAGTTGGCGAAGTGCGAGCCGATGATCCGCTTCAGGGACATCCACAGGTAGCGGTTGTCGTACTCGTGCATGTAGCCCGAGGTCGAGGCGCAGGTGGTGATGGTGCCGCCCTTGCGGGTGACGTACACGCTCGCGCCGAACGTCTCACGGCCGGGGTGCTCGAAGACGATGTCGATGTCCTCGCCGCCGGTGAGCTCGCGGATGCGCTTGCCGAAGCGCTTCCACTCCTTGGGGTCCTGGGTGTGCTCGTCCTTCCAGAACCGGTAGTCCTCGGCGGCGCGGTCGATGATCAGCTCGGCGCCCATCTTCCGGCAGATCTCCGCCTTCTGCGGCGAGGAGACGACACAGATCGGGGTGGCGCCGCCGGCGAGGGCGAACTGGGTGGCGTAGGAGCCGAGGCCGCCGCTCGCGCCCCAGATAAGGACGTTGTCGCCCTGCTTCATCGCCGCGCCGTTGCGGGAGACCAGCTGCCGGTAGGCGGTGGAGTTGACCAGGCCCGGCGCGGCGGCCTCCTCCCAGGTGAGGTGCTTGGGCTTCGGCATCAGCTGGTTGGTCTTCACCAGCGCGATCTCCGCCAGGCCGCCGAAGTTGGTCTCGAAGCCCCAGATGCGCTGCTCGGGGTCGAGCATGGTGTCGTCGTGGCCGTCGGGGGACTCCAGCTCGACGCTCAGGCAGTGCGCGACGACCTCGTCACCGGGCTGCCAGGCGTTGACGCCGGGGCCGGTGCGCAGGACGACGCCGGCCAGGTCGGAGCCGATGATGTGGTACGGCAGGTCGTGCCGCTTGGTGAGCGGGGAGAGCTTGCCGTAGCGCTCCAGGAAGGCGAACGTCGACACCGGCTCGAAGATCGAGGTCCACACCGAGTTGTAGTTGACCGAGGAGGCCATGACGGCCACCAGGGCCTCGCCCGGGCCCAGTTCGGGCACCGGGACCTCGTCCAGGTGGATCGACTTGCGGGGGTCCTTGTCGCGGGTCTCGAGGCCCGCGAACATCTCCGTCTCGTCCTTGTGCACGGTGATCGCGCGGTACGACTCGGGGAGCGGCAGGTTGGCGAAGTCGGCCGGGGTGGAGTCGGGCGACTGGATCGCGGCCAGGATGTCCTTCACGGTCACGGTGTTGCCTCCGGCGATGAGCGCCCTGAGGGAGGGGCGCTGAGGGTTACGTCGGTGCTGCTGAGGGTTCGCTGCTGGGTTCGGGATGTGCCGTCGGTTCGGCGGTGGTGCTTGTTCGGCAGCGCTTTGTGGCGCGGGAGGGTGCCTGTGACGCAGGCGTCCGGGACGCGCAGGCGGTGGGCTTGCTGGGACAACCGCCCGGACTCCCTCAACGTATGACACCCCGTGTCAGCTGGCAAGGCACTGAGTGCCAGAACTTGCTCTCAGATGAAATCTTTACGTAACAAATGAGCGATGATCGATCGAACAGGCGCGGAAATCTCCCAGAAAACGGCCCCTGACATGCCAAAACGGCCACCCGGGGCGGGTGGCCGTCGTCACAGAGAAGGGTGAGGTCAACGCTCCTTGAGGGCCTGTTCGATCGTGCGCATGACCTCGTCCAGCGGGGCGTCGGTGCGGGCGACGGTCACCAGTACCTCACCCTGCGCGGAGGCCGACGCCGCGGGCGGCCTTGGGGCCGCGGTGCGGCCGGCCATGATGCCCGTGCCGAAGGTCTTGCGGACGATGGCGAAGGCGTGGTCCAGCTGCGCCTCCACGTCCCCCTGGCCGCCGGCCCGCAGCCAGCGCCGCAGGACGTGGTTGTGGGCGGTGACCACGGCGGACGCGGCGACCTCCGCCAGCAGCGGGTCGTCGTTGGCGTCGTCGGCGTGTGCGTGCTCGTCGAAGTGGCCGAGCAGGTAGCGGGTGAACAGGCGCTCGTAGCGGGCCACCGACGCGATCTCCGCCTCCCGCAGGGCGGGGACCTCACGGGTGAGCTTGTAGCGGGCGACCGAGATCTCCGGCCGGGCCGCGTACATCTTCATGACTTCCTTGATGCCGCGGCACACCGTGTCGAGCGGATGCTCGTGTGCGGGCGCGGCGTTGAGCACCGCCTCGGCGCGGACCAGGGTGTCGTCGTGGTCGGGGAAGATCGCCTCTTCCTTGGAGCGGAAGTGGCGGAAGAAGGTGCGGCGGGCGACCCCGGCCGCCGCCGCGATCTCGTCGACGGTGGTCGCCTCGTACCCCTTGGTCGCGAACAGTTCCATCGCGGCGGCCGCCAGTTCACGGCGCATCTTGAGCCGCTGGGCGGCGGCGCGAGAGCCGGCGGCACTCTCCGGCGCGTCGGCCGAAACTGGTGTACGTGAGGACTTGGCGGGCTGGGACATGCCCCGAACGTACTGCATGTGCGCAGCTCGATGCGCATGCACCGGGTTTCCCCCGCCCTCAGAGGGCGGGGGAGGGGCGGCGGGGTCCAGCAGTCCGCCCCAGTCCTCGCGGACCTGGAACCGGTCGCCGGGGCGCTCAGCGCTTGGCATATTCGCGGAAGCCGCGGCCGGTCTTACGGCCGAGGCAGCCCGCGGCCACCAGGTGCTCCAGCAGCGGAGCCGGGGCCAGCCCCGGGTCGCGGAACTCGCGGTGCAGCACCTTCTCGATGGCCAGCGACACATCCAGCCCGACGACGTCCAGCAGCTCGAAGGGGCCCATCGGGTAGCCGCCGCCCAGCTTCATCGCCGCGTCGATGTCGTCCAGGGTCGCGTAGTGCTCCTGGACCATCTTGACGGCGTTGTTGAGGTAGGGGAACAGCAGCGCGTTCACGATGAATCCGGCCCGGTCGCCGCAGTCGACGGCGTGCTTCCTGATCTTGAGGCAGACCTCGCGGACGGTGGCGTGGACGTCGTCGGCGGTGAGCACCGTACGGACCACCTCGACCAGCTTCATGGCCGGCGCCGGGTTGAAGAAGTGCATGCCGATCACGTCCTGCGGCCGCGAGGTGGCGCGGGCGCAGGCGACGACCGGGAGGGAGGAGGTGGTGGTGGCCAGCACCGCGCCCGGCTTGCAGACCTTGTCCAGCGTGGCGAACAGCTGCCGCTTGACCTCCAGGTCCTCGGCGACGGCCTCCACGGCCAGGTCCACGTCGGCGAAGTCGTCGTACGTCCCCGTCGGCGTGATCCGGTCCAGGGTCTGCGCGGCGGCCTCGGCGGTCAGCCGGCCCTTGTCGACCGAGCGGGCCAGGGACGTGCCGATGCGGGCCTTGGCGGTCTGGGCCTTCTCCGCGCTGCGGGCGGCGAGGACGACGTCGTAGCCGGCCTTGGCGAAGACCTCGGCGATGCCCGAGGCCATGGTGCCGGAGCCCGCGACACCGACCGACCGGACCGGGCGCCCCGGGACCAGGCCGCCGCCCTCCAGCGGGGTGAGCGCGTCCCGCACGACGGTGCCGCTGCCCGGCGCCTCGTACGTGTAGAAGCCGCGCCCGGCCTTGCGGCCCGTCAGACCCGCCTCGCTGAGCTGCCTGAGGACCGGGGCCGGGGCGTGCAGCCGGTCGCCGGAGGCGGCGTACATGGCCTCCAGCACCGTGCGGGCGGTGTCGATGCCGATCAGGTCCAGCAGGGCCAGCGGGCCCATCGGCAGGCCGCAGCCCAGCCGCATCGCGGCGTCGATGTCCTCGCGGGAGGCGTACTTGGCCTCGTACATCGCGGCGGCCTGGTTGAGGTAGCCGAACAGCAGCCCGTCGGCGACGAAGCCGGGCCGGTCGCCGACCGCGACGGGCTCCTTGCCGAGGTCCAGGGCGAGGTCGGTGACGGCGGTGACGGCCGCCGGGGCCGTCAGCACCGAGGAGACGATCTCGACCAGCCGCATCTTCGGGGCCGGGTTGAAGAAGTGCATCCCCAGCACCCGCTCCGGGCGGGCCGAGTCGGCGGCCAGGCGGGTCACGGACAGGGCGTTGGTGCCGGTCGCCAGGATCGTCCCGGGCCGCACGATGCCGTCCAGTTCCCGGAAGATCTGGTGCTTGATCTCGTACGACTCCGGCGCCACCTCGATGACGAGGTCCGCGTCGGCCGCGGCCCGCAGGTCGGTGGAGGTGCGCACCCGGGCGAGGGCGTCCGCGCGCTCCCGCTCGGTGAGCCGGCCGCGCTCCACGGCGCGGGCGGTGGAGGCCTCCAGGGCGGCGACGCACTTCGCGGCCTGGGCCTCGCTGATGTCGATGCCGACGACGTCGCGGCCGGCCGTGGCCAGGACCTCGGCGATGCCGGTGCCCATCGTGCCGAGGCCGACGACGGCGATGGTCTGCAGCGGGGACAGGGACGTGTCGGACTGGGGAGTGGCCATCGCGGGACTCCAGGGATGAGGGTGGGTGACGACGGGGAACGCGCCCGGTGCGCCGGAGAGTTCGGCGGTGCCGAAGCCAGGGCGCACCGGGGTGCGTGCTCAAGTGCGGGTGTGAGCCGGGCTGCGAGCGCACACGCCCGGTGCCGTCCCTGCACCCCCCGCCCGGCGCGGCCGGGCGACAGGGGAGGGCGCACACGCCCTTCGGGAACGGCGGGGTCCGACCGGCCCTGTCCCGGGGCCGAGCCGTACTGCGGTACCTGCTGTACCGAACCGACTGCTCTCACGGCGGCCGCGTCACCAGACCACCGCGAGGGGAAGCGAGTGGGTAACTCGCTCGTCTGAGCTTAACCCGCGGGTAACGAGCGCGCCAGACCCCGGTGTTTGTGATGTACGTCCCGGGCGGGCGGCGCCGCCTCTAATCTCGGTGTCATGGACGAAGAGTTGCGATCACTCACGGAGCGCTTACGGGCGGAGGCGGGGGGAGGCCCGGAGTTCGACCGTCTCGCGGCGACCGAGGACCCGGACGCCCTGGCGGCGGTGCTCACGGAGCCCGGACAGCCGCTGTGGGCCCGGGAGCTGGCCGCGTTCCGGCTGGGAGTCGCGGGGGACCGGCGGGCCTTCGAGTCGCTGGTCCTGCTGCTGAACCACCGCGATCCACCGCGCTGCGCCTCCGCCGCCCACGCCCTGGCCCGGCTCGGCGACCCGCGCACCGCCCGGGCGGCCGCCGCCCTCGCCACGAACGAACTGCGGGTCGCCTACGCCCTGCACCCGGTGCGCCTCCTGGTGGAGCTGCGCGCCCCGGAGTCCGTACCCGCGCTGATCACCACGCTGGAGCGGCGGCTGCGCCCGCACGACCCGTACCGCCGCGTGGCCCTGGCCTGTGTGGAGGGGCTCGGCGCGCTGGGGGACGCCCGGGCCAGGCCCGTCCTGACGCAGGCCCTGGCCCATCCGGCGCTGGCGCAGGCGGCGGTGCGCGCGCTGGGGCGGATTCCCGGGCAGCAGGGACGCGGTCAGCCCGACAGCTCCCGCACGTAACGGACTTCCGGCACCCTCGCGCCCCCGGCCTCGAACGACTCCTCACGGCCGTCCGCGCGGAAGCCGGACCGCTCGTAGAAGCGGCGGGCCCGGGTGTTGCCCTGGAGCACCCACAGGAACACGCGGTCATGGCCGGCGGCGGCACACCGCCGCACGGACTCCTGGAGCAGCAGCCGTCCGGTGCCGCCGCCGCAGCGCGCCGGGTGGACGTAGAGCGCGTACAACTCGGCGTGCTCGGTGGGGGTCTCGCCGTCCCGGTAGGGGCCGTACGCCGCCCAGCCGACGACCTCGCCGTCCTTCTCTGCCACCAGATTCACCACGCTGCCGTCGCCCTCGGCGAGCAGCGCGCGGCGCTGCTCGGCGTCCTCGGCCACGCTGAGGTCGTCGAGGCAGGGCTGCGGTATCAGCCCCCGGTAGGCGCTCTGCCAGCCGCGGACGCGGATCTCGGCGACCCGGTCGCAGTCGGCGAGCGTCATCTCCCGCACCCGAAGCCCCGTCATGCCGGCACCACCGCGAACGCCTCGATCTCCATCAGGAACTCCGGCCGCACCAGCCCGGCGACCTGCACCGCCGAGGCGGCCGGCAGGCGGTCCTCGGGCAGGTGCGCGGCGCGGGCCGCGCGGATGGCGGGCAGGTGGGCCATGTCCGTGACGAAGTAGGTGAGCTTGACGACGTCGTCGAAGGTGGCCCCGGCGGCCGCCAGGCAGCGCCGGAGGTTCTCGAAGACCTGACGGGCCTGCGCCGCCGGGTCGCCCGCCCCGACGAGCCGGCCGTCCTCGTCCAGGGCGAGCTGGCCGGAGACGGCGACGAAACGGCCGGTGCCCAGCACGACGTGGCTGTACTGGGTGGCGGGGGCGACGCCCTCGGGCGCGGGAATCCTGGTCAGCTCGCTCATGCGCCCATGATGGACCACGGGTGTGACAACGCCCGCCTCGCACAGGCTCGTTCGGGTCCGCTGCTCGCTCGGTCCGCTACAGGAGCGAGAGCTGGGTCGGTCCGGGCGCCGGGGGTTCCACCGGGTCCGGCGCCGGCGTCCGGTGCGGCATGGCGGTGCGCTTCGGGCCGATGCCGTACTCCTGGGCCAGGTCGTGGACCTGGCGGGTGATGCGGCGCTGGTACCACTTCGGGGCGTAGGCGCCCGCCGCGTACAGCCGCTCGTACCGCGGCACCAGGTGCGGATGGTGCTGCCGGAGCCAGGCCATGAACCACTCGCGGGCCCCGGGCCGCAGATGCAGGACCAGCGGGGTGACGGACGTGGCGCCCGAGGCGGCGATCGCCCGTACGGTGTCCCGCAGGTGGGCCGGGTCGTCGCTGAGGAACGGGATCACCGGCGCCATCAGCACACCGCAGCCGATGCCGTGCTCGGCGAAGGCGCGCACCACCTCCAGGCGGCGCTCCGGCGCCGGCGTGCCCGGCTCGACGGTGCGCCACAGCCCGGGGTCGGTGAAGCCGACCGAGACGGCGATGCCGACGTCGGTGACCTCGGCGGCCTGCCGGATCAGGTCCAGGTCGCGCAGGATCAGCGTGCCCTTGGTGAGGATGGAGAAGGGGTTCGCGTGGTCGCGCAGCGCCGCGATGATGCCGGGCATCAGCCGGTAGCGGCCCTCCGCGCGCTGGTAGCAGTCCACGTTGGTGCCCATGGCGATGTGCTCGCCGCGCCAGCGGTGTGAGGCGAGCTGCCGGCGCAGCAGCTCGGGGGCGTTCACCTTGACGACGATCTGGGTGTCGAAGCCGATCCCCGTGTCGAGGTCGAGGTAGCTGTGCGTCTTGCGGGCGAAGCAGTACACACACGCGTGCGTGCACCCCCGGTAGGGGTTGACCGTCCACTCGAACGGCATGTGCGAGGCGCCCGGCACCCGGTTGACGATCGACCGGGCGTGCACCTCGTGGAACGTGATCCCGCGGAACTCCGGCGTGTCGAACGTCCGGGTGACGACCGTCTCCGCGCCGAACAGCGCGGGGTCGGCCCGGCCGTCGCCGGAGTCCAGAGTGAGGTTGTCCCAGCGCATGACGCCTCCTCGGTAGCACTGACCGCATAATAGAACACCTGTTCCCTTGATCGCGCGTGCGCGTTCCTGATCGGTTCGGGCCCCCCAATTTGGGACGCCGGGGACTGGGGTGGTTGGCTTTTCCCCACCCTGAGAACCCATGTCCTGGAGGAACCCGATGGCGCAGGTCGAGGCCACTACGGAGCGGATCGTCGCGGCGGACGCGGAGACGGTGTTCGACGCCCTTGCCGACTACAGCGGCACGCGCCCGAAGCTGCTGCCCGAGCACTTCAGCGAGTACGAGGTGCGCGAGGGCGGCGACGGCGAGGGCACCCTCGTCCACTGGAAGCTCCAGGCCACCAGCAAGCGCGTGCGCGACTGCCTGATGGAGGTCAGCGAGCCCACCGACGGCGAACTCGTCGAGAAGGACCGCAACTCCTCCATGGTGACCACCTGGCGGGTCACCCCGGCCGGGGACGGCAGGAGCCGGGTCGTGGTCACCACCACGTGGAAGGGCGCAGGCGGCATCGGCGGTTTCTTCGAGAAGACCTTCGCACCCAAGGGCCTCGGCCGGATCTACGACGCGATGCTCGCCAGGCTGGCCGCCGAGGTCGAGAAGTAACCCCCCAGGCGGCAGGGCCCGTTGACCGCCTCACCGGTTCGGGTGATCCCTTAGTGCCGCCGCCGCGTGCCGTAACTCGTCGCGCTTGCTCGTAGTTGTCGCTTTACGCAGGTTTGCGTGTCAGGCGTGCGGCGGCGCGACGAGGGGAGCGGTACGTGGGCGGGATCACTCTGGTGCACGACGAACCGGCCGAGGCGCCCCCGCAGCACCCCGCCCCGGCAGCCGGGCCGGCCGCCGGACCGAGCCCGCGCCGCGTCCGGTGGGTCGTCCTCGGACTGATGCCGGCGCTGCTGCTCGCCGCCCTCGAGCAGATGATCGTCGCCACCGCGCTGCCGAAGATCGTCGGCGAGCTGCACGGCCTGGACCGGATGTCCTGGGCGATCACCGCCTACCTGCTCACCTCCACCGTCGCCCTGCCGGTCTACGGCAAGCTCGGCGACCTGCTCGGCCGCAAGGGCGTCTTCCAGTTCGCGATGGTCGTCTTCGTCGCCGGCTCCGCCCTGGCCGGCCGGGCGCAGACCATGGACCAGCTCATCGCCTGCCGCGCCCTGCAGGGCGTCGGCGCCGGCGGCCTGCTGATCGGCGTCCAGACGATCATCGCGGACCTCGTGCCGGCCCGGCGGCGGGGACGGTACATGGGGCTGATCGGCGCCGCGTTCGGCCTGGCCTCCGTGGCCGGTCCGCTGCTCGGCGGCTTCTTCACCGACCACCTGTCCTGGCGCTGGTGCTTCTACGTCAACGTCCCGTTCGGCCTGCTCAGCCTCGCCGTCGTCGCCGTCGTGCTGGAACTGCCGAAGCCGGCGGCGAAGCCGCGTTTCGACGTCCTCGGCTCGCTGCTGCTCGCCGCAGCCTCCACCTGCCTGGTCCTGCTGACCAGCTGGGGCGGCACCGCGTACGCCTGGGACTCGCGCGTCGTCCTGGGACTCGGCGCCGGCGCGGCGCTCGCCACCGTCCTCTTCCTCCTCGCCGAGCGCTTCGCCGCCGAACCCCTCATCCCGCTCCGGCTGTTCAAGGACCCGGTCTTCGTCGTCACCGGCCTGGTGGGCCTGGTCACCGGCGTCGCCCTGTTCGGCGCCGCCAGCTACCTGCCGACCTACCTGCAGATGGCCGACGGGGCCTCCGCCACCGAGTCGGGGCTGCTCATGCTCCCGATGATGGGCGGCATCGTCGGCGCCTCCGTCCTCTCCGGACAGCTCATCAGCCACACCGGCCGCTACAAGCTGCACCCCATCCTCGGCGCGGCGCTGTCCGTCCTCGGCATGTGGCTGCTGTCCCGCCTGGAACCCGGCACGCCCCGGCTGCACTCCGGGATCTGGATGGCCGTCCTCGGCGCGGGCATCGGCCTGGTGATGCCGGTCCTCGTCCTCGCCGTGCAGAACTCCGTACGCCCCGCCGACCTCGGCACCGCCACCAGCGCCGGCAACTACTTCCGGCAGATCGGCGGCAGCGTCGGCGCGGCCCTCTTCGGCGCCCTCCTCGCCGACCGGCTCGCCCGCGCCCTGCCCGAGCACCTCCCCCAGGGCGCGGGGGCGGCGCCGCCCGACCTCGCGTCGATCACCCCGCAGAGGCTGCACGCCCTGCCGCCCGCCCTGCGCGACGGCTACATCCAGGCCTACGCCGACGTGATGCCCCGCATCTTCCTCGCCCTGGTGCCGGTGCTGGCCCTGGGCCTGCTCCTGGCCTTCTTCCTCAAGGAGAAACCCCTGGTGCCCCACCCCGCCGCCACCGCCGGCGCCGTCCCCGAGACCGCGCCGATGCCGCAGGGCGGTACACCCCCCACCGACGGGGCGCCCCTACGGGGCACGGTGCGGCACCCCGACGACACCGCCGTCCCCGGCGCCGCCCTCACGCTCATCGACGTCACCGGCCGGCAGCTCGGGCGGAGTGCGAGCGGCCAGGACGGCCGGTACACGCTGGCGACGCCCGGGGCGGGGGCGTACGTCCTGATCGCCGCGGCGGGCGGCCACCAGCCGCAGGCGGTCTCCGTGACCGTCGGCGAGCGGCCCGTCGAGCTGGACATCGTCCTCGGCGGCGCGGGACACCTGACGGGCACCGTGGTCACCGCCGGCCGCGGTCCCGTGCGGGACGCCACCGTCACCCTCACCGACATCCGCGGCGAGGTGGTCGCCACCACCCGCACCGGCCGGGACGGCGACTACGCCCTCACCGGCCTGGTGGCCGGCGAGTACACCCTCGCCGCCGGCGCGCCCGCCTTCCGCCCGGCCGCGCTCCCCGTCACCCTCCAGGCCGGCCGGGAGACCCGGCAGGACATCGAGCTGTCGGTCGGCGCCGTGCTGCGCGGCACCGTTCGGACGGGTGGCGGACGGCCCGTGGAGGACGCGCGCGTGACCCTGCTCGACATCGGCGGCAACGTCGTCGACACGCTCACCACCGGGCCCGACGGCACGTTCCGCTTCGCCGACCTGGCCTGCGGCGAGTACACCGTCATCGCCGCGGGGTACCCGCCCGTCGCCACCGTGCTCCAGGTCACCGGGGGCGCGCGCACCGAGCGGGACCTCCGGCTCGGGCACGAGGACTGAGACGGCGCGTGCGCACCGCACCGACGCTGCCGTGCCCCGGCAGTTCCCGCGTTGCCGCACATCACGAGCGGCGCCGGCCGTACCGTGGTGACGGCGGCACAGATCTTGCCCAGCCGTGCGGAGAAAGGGCCTGACGCCATGAACCGTGGCACCGACAGGGACGTTCTTCCGAGCCGCGGAGCGGGGGACGGCACGGCGACCGGACCCGCCGGACGCATTCCGCTGGCCGTGGTCGTGGTGGACCGTCAGGGCCTGATCTCCCACTGGAGCAGCGGCGCACGGCGGCTGTTCGGCGTCGCCAGGCAGGAGGCGATCGGCCGGCCCGCCGTCGACCTGCTGCCCGTCACCGGGATGCTGCCCGAGGACACCGGCCCGGAGGCGGCGTACGACGGGCCCGGGCCCGACCTGGAGGCGTCGCTCGACGCGGGGCTGTCCTACCCGGCCGCGGGCCGGGCCCGCCTCGCGGCCGCCGGACGGGACCGCGTGGACGTGCTGTGGTGGGCCTACCCGCTGCTCGGCCCGGGCCCGAAGCGGCTGCTCGTCCTGGCCGCCGACGCCCACGCGCTGCACGGCGGGCAGGAACCGGCCGCCGAGCGCATCACACCCGGCTTCGCCCCGCACACCGACTTCCCCGGCGCCGACGCCCTCGCCCGCGCACTGCCCGAGATCCTGCCCCACATGAGCGTCGGGGAGAGCACCGGCATCGTCACGCAGGTCCTCGAACTGGGCTACCCGGTCCTGGAGTGCAGCCGGCACGACCGGGTGCCCGTCACCCCCGACTGGGGCGTGCCCCGGCGCGCCGAGCGGCAGGCCCGCCGGGACCGCATCGCCCGGGCACGGGCGGCCGGCGAACCCCTGCCGGAGGAACTCGGCGACGACGAGGGCGAGGACCTCGAGCACGCCGCCGTCCGCGAACGCCTGGAGTTCCTCAACGAGGTCAGCTCGAAGATCGGCACCTCGCTGGACCTGGCGCAGACCATCACCGAGGTCAGCAGGGCCGTCGTCCCGCGCTTCACCGACGTGGCCTGCACCTACCTGCGCGAACAGGTCGTCGCCGGGGAGGAGTTCCGCGACGGCGTGCCGGACACCACCACCCTGTGGCACCGCGTCGCCCTGGAACACACCGACGAACCGGGCCGCTGGGAGGACGTCGTGCCGGTCGGGGAGGCCATGCCGTTCCCGGCGGACACGCCGTTCTTCCAGTGCATGAGCACCGGCGAGCCCGTCGTCGTCCCGCGCGTCACCGAGGAGATGGGGCACGCCATCGCCGCGCAGTTCGACAAGCGCGACATCCGGCCCCTGATCACCCACCGCTCCCTGCTGATCGTGCCGTTGAAGGCGCGCAACGTGGTGCTCGGCTTCATGGCCCTGATGCGCCACCCCGAACGCCCCGAGTTCAACGACATGGACCGGGTCACCGGCGCCGAACTCGCCGCCCGCGCGGGCCTCGTGCTCGACAACGCGCGCATGTACACCTACCAGGAGAACGTCGCCGAGACGCTCCAGGACAGCATGCTGCCGCGGATCCCGGCCCGCAGGGCGGGCTGCGACATCGCCACCCGCTACCTGCCGGGCACCCGGCGGGGCCGGGTCGGCGGCGACTGGTTCGACTCGGTGAAACTGCCCGGCGCCCGCACCGCTCTCGTCGTCGGCGACGTGATGGGCCACGGCCTCAACTCCGCCGCCATGATGGGCCAGCTGCGCACCGCCGTGCAGACCATGGCCGCCCTCGACCTGCCGCCCGCGCAACTGCTGCGCACCCTCGACGACCTCGCCCAGCGGCTCGGCGACACCTACCTCGCGACCTGCCTGTACGCCGTGTACGACCCCATCGCGGGCGACCTCCGCCTCGCCAACGCCGGGCACATCCCGCCCGTCCTGGTGCGTGCCGAGGACGGCCGCAGCGAGCTGCTCGACCTGCCCACGGGTGCGCCCGTCGGCGTCGGGGGAGTGCCGTTCGAGGCGGTACGCGTGCCGGTGCGGCCCGGCGACCGGCTGGTGATGTGCACCGACGGGCTGGTGGAGGTGCGCGGTGAGGACATCGGCGTCGGCCTCGCCACCCTGTGCGCGTCGGCCGCCCATCCGGCCGCGTCCATGGACGACGCCTGCGACACGATCATCCGTGCCCTGGCCGCCCGGGGCGGCCGCAAGGACGACGTGGCCCTGCTGATGGCCCGCCTGAACGGCATCGCGCCCGGCGACGTCGCCGAGTGGCACCTCGGCCTGAGTCCCGCCGAGGCCGGCCGGGCCCGCGCGCTGGTCAGCGAGCAGGTGCGGGCCTGGGGGCTGGACACGCTGGCGCCGAGCGCCGAGCTGCTGGTCAGCGAACTGGTCACCAACGCCGTACGGCACTCCCACAGCCGCCCTGTGGCCCTGCGGCTGGTGCGCGGCGACACCCTGCTGTGCGAGGTGGAGGACGACGAGCACGAGCTGCCGACGCTGCGGAGCGCGGGCCCGGCGGACGAGGCCGGACGCGGGCTGCTGGTGGTCAGCACCCTCGCCCAGGCGTGGGGAACCAGCCGGACGAAGGCGGGCAAGAGCGTCTGGTGCGAACTGGCCCTGCCGCGGCGCTGACCGCGGGGGCCGCCGCCCGAGGCCGGGACCGCGGCCCGGCCGCCGCAGGGTGTCCGCCGGACAGCGGCCGCTGTCGGCGCGTACCGTGAGACGGCATGAAGATTCTCATCAGCGCCGACATGGAGGGCGCCACCGGCGTCACCTGGCCGGCCGACGTGCTGCCGGGGACACCGCAGTGGGAGCGCTGCCGGGGGATGTTCACCTCGGACGTCGACGCGGCCGTGCTGGGCTTCCTCGACGGCGGCGCCGACGAGATCCTCGTCAACGAGGCGCACTCGACCATGCGCAACCTGCTGCTGGAGCGGCTGGACGAACGGGCGCAGATGCTCACCGGACGGCACAAGGCGCTGTCCATGGTGGAGGGCGTGCAGCACGGCGACGTGGACGGTGTCGCCTTCGTCGGCTACCACGCGGGCGCCGGCATGGAGGGCGTCCTCGCGCACACCTACCTCGCGAACTCCATCACCGGAGTGTGGCTGAACGACGTACGGGCGAGCGAGGGGCTGCTCAACGCGCGCGTGGCCGCCGAGTTCGGGGTGCCCGTCGTGCTCGTCACCGGCGACGACGTGGCCTGCGAGGACGCGCTCGGGTACGCGCCCGAGGCGCTGAAGGTCGCGGTCAAGGACCATGTGTCGCGGTACGCCGCCGTGTGCCGGACGCCCGCCCGGACCGCCGCCGAGATCCGCGCGGCGGCGAAGCAGGCCGCCGCCCTGGCGGTACGGCACGAGGCCGTCGCCGCGGGGCCGTTCACCGTCGCCGTGGAGTTCGACGCCGAGCATCTGGCCCTGGCCGCCACCGTCGTGCCGGGTGTGGAGCGGATCGGGGAGCGGAAGGTGTCGTACACGACCGGCACCATGTACGAGGGCATCCGCACCTTCAAGGCGGTCACGACGATCGTCTCGGCCGCGGTGGAGGAGGAGTATGGCTGAGCAGCTGGACGAGCGGGCACGGGAGGAGGTGGTGAGGTTCACCTCCGACCTGATCCGCATCGACACCACGAACCGGGGCGGCGGCGACTGCCGGGAGCGGCCCGCCGCCGAGTACGCCGCCGCTCGGCTCGCCGAGGCGGGGCTCGAGCCGGTGCTGCTGGAGCGCACCCCGGGGCGGACCAACGTCGTCGCCCGCGTCGAGGGCAGTGACCCCTCGGCCGACGCGCTGCTGCTGCACGGCCACCTGGACGTCGTGCCCGCCGAGGCCGCGGACTGGAGCGTGCACCCGTTCTCCGGGGAGGTCCGCGACGGGGTGGTGTGGGGGCGCGGCGCCGTCGACATGAAGAACATGGACGCGATGATCCTCGCCGTGGTGCGGGCCTGGCGGCGCCTCGGCCTGAAGCCGCGTCGGGACGTCGTCGTCGCCTTCACCGCCGACGAGGAGGCCAGCGCCGAGGACGGCTCCGGCTTCCTCGCCGACACCCACCCCGAGCTGTTCGAGGGCTGCACCGAGGGCGTCAGCGAGTCCGGCGCCTTCACCTTCCACGACGGCGAGGGACGGCAGATCTACCCGATCGCCGCGGGCGAGCGCGGCACCGCCTGGCTGAAGCTCACCGCGCGCGGACGGGCCGGGCACGGCTCCAAGGTGAACCGGGACAACGCCGTGACCCGGCTCGCGGCGGCCGTCACCCGGATCGGCGAGCACGAGTGGCCGCTGCGGCTCACCCCGACCGTACGAGCCGCCCTGACCGCACTCGCCGCCCTGTACGGCATCGACACCGACCTGGCCGACACCGACGCGCTGCTGGACAAGCTCGGCCCGGCCGCGCGGCTCGTCGAGGCCACCGTCCGCAACAGCGCCAACCCCACCGTGCTGGACGCCGGTTACAAGATCAACGTGATCCCGGGGGAGGCGGTGGCCTACGTCGACGGGCGGTACCTGCCCGGCTGCGAGGACGAGTTCCGCGCCACCCTCGACCGGCTCACCGGGCCGGACGTCACGTGGGAGTTCCAGCACCGCGAGGTGGCCCTGCAGGCACCGGTGGACTCGCCGACGTTCGCGCGAATGCGGGCGGCCGTCGAGGAGTTCGCGCCCGAGGGACACGTGGTGCCGTACTGCATGTCCGGCGGCACCGACGCCAAGCAGTTCTCGCGGCTCGGCATCACCGGCTACGGCTTCACACCGCTGAAGCTGCCGGAGGGCTTCGACTACGGAGCCCTCTTCCACGGCGTCGACGAGCGCGTGCCCGTTCAGGCGCTGCACTTCGGCGTCCAGGTGCTCGACCGGTTCCTGCGGACGGCGTAGAGGAGGGGACAGGTGCGAACCCTGCCGTACGGTGCGTGGCCCTCGCCCATCGACGCGGCCCTGGCCGCCTCCCGCGACGGGGCCCCGGAGTTCGTGGGCTTCGTCGGCGACGAGGTGTGGTGGACCGAGGCCCGGCCCGCCGAGGACGGCCGGCGCACCCTCGTGCGGCGCCGCGCCGACGGCACCGAGGAGACCGTGCTGCCCGCGCCGTGGAACGTGCGCAGCCGGGTCATCGAGTACGGCGGGCAGCCCTGGGCCGGGACCGTCGTGGACGGCGCACCGCTGGTGGTGTTCACGCACTTCGCCGACCAGCGGCTGTACCGGTGGCAGCCGGGGGGCGAGCCGCGCCCGCTCACCCCGCTGTCCCCGGTGGGCGGCGGCCTGCGCTGGGCCGAGCCGCTGCTGCGCCCGGAGCGCGGCGAGGTGTGGTGCGTGCTGGAGGAGTTCACCGGCGACGGCCCCTGCGACGTGCGCCGCGTCCTGGCCGCCGTACCGCTGGACGGCTCCGCCGCCCAGGACCGGGACGCCGTACGTGAACTCACCGACGCCCGGCACCGGTTCGTCACCGGCCCCCGGCTCTCCCCGGACGGCCTCCGCGCCGCCTGGCTCGCCTGGGACCATCCGCGCATGCCCTGGGACGGCACAGAGCTGGTCGTCGCCGACGTGGGCGAGGACGGCACCCTGCGCGGGGCGCGCACGGTGGCCGGCGGACCCGAGGAGTCCCTCGCCCAGGCCGACTGGTCGGCGGACGGCCGTCTGCTGTACGTGAGCGACCGTACGGGCTGGTGGAACCTCTACCGCGACGGCGACCTCCTGTGCGGCCGGGAGGAGGAGTTCGGCGGGCCGCTGTGGCAGCTCGGCCTGCGCTGGTTCGCGCCGCTGGACAGCGGACTGGTCGCCGTCGTGCACGGCCGGGGGACGACCCTCCTGGGCATCCTGGACCCCGAGACCGGCGAGGTCGTCGACGCGGCCGGGCCCTGGACCGAGTTCGCGCCCACCCTCGCGGCGCACGGCGACCGGGTGGCCGCCGTGGGCGCCAGCCCGCGCAGCGCGTACGAGGTGGTCGAACTCGACGCCCGGACCGGCCACGCCCGGGTGATCGGCGCCGAGCACGACGACGTCGTGGACCCCGCGTACTACCCCGAACCGCAGATCCGCACCTTCACGGGCCCCGACGGCCGCGAGATCCACGCCCACCTCTACCCGCCGCACCACCCCGCGTGCGTCGCCCCCGGCGACGAGCTGCCGCCGTACGTCGTCCGGGCGCACGGCGGGCCCACCGGCCGGGCGCCGCTCGTGCTCGACCTGGAGATCGCCTACTTCACCTCCCGCGGCATCGGCGTGGCCGAGGTCGACTACGGCGGCTCCACCGGGTACGGCCGGGAGTACCGCGACCGGCTGCGCGAACAGTGGGGCGTGGTCGACGTCGAGGACTGCGCCGCCGTCGCCCGCGCCCTGGCCGACGAGGGCACCGCCGACCCGGCCCGGCTCGCCGTGCGGGGCGGCAGCGCGGGCGGCTGGACTGCCGCCGCCTCCCTCGTCACCACCGACGTCTACGTCTGCGGCATCATCAAGTACCCCGTCCTCGACCTCACCGGCTGGGCGTCGGGGGAGACCCACGACTTCGAGTCGCACTACCTGGAGAGCCTCATCGGGCCGCTCGCCGAGGTGCCCGCCCGCTACACCGAGCGCTCGCCCCTCACCCACGCCGACCGGCTGACCAGACCCTTCCTGCTGCTGCAGGGCCTGGACGACGTGATCTGCCCGCCCGCCCAGTGCGAGCGGTTCCTGGCCCGGCTCGCGGGCCGGCGGGTGCCGCACGCCTACCTGACCTTCGCGGGGGAGGGGCACGGGTTCCGGCGGGCCGCGACCATGGTGCGCGCCCTGGAGGCCGAACTCTCCCTGTACGCCCAGGTGTTCGGGCTCAATCCGCCGGGCGTGCCCACTTTGGAGCTGACGAAGTGAGACCTCTCGTCCGGCCGTCCCGGCTCGCCCCCGGCGCCCGGGTGGCCGTCGTCGCGCCCAGCGGTCCGGTGCCCGAGGAGCGGCTCGAGGCCGGGCTCGACGTGCTGCGCGGCTGGGACCTGGACCCGGTGGTGGGACGCCACGTACGGGACCGGCACCCGCAGCTGGGCTATCTGGCGGGCACGGACGCCGACCGGGCCGCCGACCTGCAGAACGCCTGGTGCGACCCGTCCGTCGACGCGGTGTGGTGCGCCCGGGGCGGATACGGGGCGCAGCGGATCGTCGACCTGCTCGACTGGGCGGCGATGCGGGCGGCGGGGCCGAAGGTGTTCGTGGGCTTCAGCGACATCACCGTCCTGCACCAGGCCTTCGCCACCCGGCTGGGCCTGGTCACGCTGCACGGGCCCGCCGCCGCGGGCGTCGACTTCGTCAAGAACGCGCGGACGCAGGACCATGTGCGGGCCACCCTGTTCGCGCCGGAGTCGGTACGGACCCTCACCGCCGTCCCGCCGGGCGGCACCGCCCTGGTGCCGGGACGTGCCCGGGGCGTCACGCTGGGCGGCTGCCTGAGCCTGCTCGCCACCGACCTCGGCACGCCGCACGCCCGCCCGAGCGCCCGGGGCGGGCTGCTGCTGATGGAGGACGTCGGCGAGAGCGCGTACCGCGTGGACCGGTACCTGACCCACCTGCTGCGCACCGGCTGGCTGGACGGGGTCGCCGGGATCGCGCTCGGGTCGTGGCAGGGCTGCGGGCCGTACGAGCAGGTGCGCGCGGTGTTCGCCGACCGGCTCGGCGGTCTCGGCGTGCCGGTGGTGGAGCAGTTCGGCTTCGGGCACTGCGACGGCGCGTCGACCGTGCCGTTCGGCGTGGCGGCCGAACTGGACGCCGGCACCGGCACGTTGACGCTGGACGAGCCGGCCCTGCGCTGAGCCGGCCGCGCGGGAGGCGCATGGACCACCGCGTCGACGCGATGGTGCCGATGATCACCTGGCACGATCTGGCGTACTCCCTCGCCCCCGACAACGCCTCCGGCGCCCGCACCGTCCCCGACCGCGCCTACGCCACCGCCGGCCACCTGCCCGGGCCCGGCCGCCGGCTGTACCTGTCCGGCGACGGCACCCTATTCGCCGGCCGCATGCCTGCTTCAGCTACCGGGGACCAAGCCGGTGACGGTGGTGAGCACACCGGCGGACACCGGGTGCTCCGGCTGCCGGTCACCGGCGGGCGAGTCACCCGGAAGGACCAGCCGGCCAGGGCGGGCGGCGGGCGCGTCGTAGGGTGGCGGGGTGCCCGACAACGCTTCCCGCTACCTGGCCGAAGGTCCCCGGGTCGGCATACGCCACTTCACCTACGAGGACGGTGCCGAGTTCACCGCCCGCGCCCGGGAGAGCAAGGATCTGCACCACCCGTGGCTGTTCCCGCCCGACACCGCCCCGGCCTACATGGCCTACGCGGGCCGGCTGATCGAGGACCCCGCCAAGGCCGGGTTCCTGGTCTGCGAGAGACACGACGGCTCGATCGCCGGGTTCATCAACATCAACAACATCGTCGAGGGCGCCTTCCAGTGCGGCACGCTGGGCTACGGCGCCTTCGCGCACGCGGCCGGGCGCGGACTGATGCGCGAGGGCCTCGGCCTCGTCGTGCGGTACGCCTTCGGGCCGATGCGGCTGCACCGGCTGGAGATCAACGTGCAGCCGACGAACCACGCCTCGATCGCGCTGGCCCGCGGCTGCGGGTTCCGCCTGGAGGGCTACTCGCCCGACATGCTCTTCATCGACGGGGCGTGGCGCGACCACGAGCGCTGGGCGCTCACCGTCGAGATGCTCCGCGACGCCCCCGGGCCGGCCGCGCCACGGCCCCGTTGACTCACGCGCCCCGGTCCACGTACTCGTACACCGTGCCGTCCGGGTGCCGGGCGATCAGGTTGCGGCCCACCTGGGTCGGCAGCGGGCCCGCGATGATGTCGGCGCCCAGCTCGGTGAGGACCCGGTGGGTCTCCTCGACGTCCTTGACCGCGATCGTCGCCGCGACCTTGCGCAACAGCTCCAGCGCCGCCGCCGGGCCGCTCATCAGCAGGAAGCAGCCGACCGCGGCCACCTGGACGCCGCCGCGTTCGAACCGCAGGGCCGTGCCGCCCGCCAGCCGCTCGTAGAAGGGGATCGCGGCTTCGAGGTCGTCGACGCAGACGCGCAGTGTGGCACCGAGAATCTCCATGCGGGCGAGCCTAGTTGCGCGGGCCCCGGGGACGCGGACCGCTCCACATGATCTCGGCAGGTTCTTCGCCGCCGTGTTCGTGCCCGGGCGCCGCCGGGCCGGCACCGGCGTTACGCGGCAGGGGCGCCGGGTACCCGGCGGCCATGGAGCGCTTGGATCACCTGGAGCATCTGGACAGGCATCTGGTCGACGAACTGGCGCAGGTGGCGCGCGAGACCGTACGGGACGAGCTGCGCGAGCAGACCCGCAAGCAGCGCCGCAGGGCCACGCTGTACGCCGCCTCGGGCGCACTCGCCCTGTACGCCGGAGCCGCCCTCGCGCTCGCGGTCGGTCTGGCGCTGGCGCTCGCCCTGCCGGACTGGGCCGCCGCGCTGATCACCGCCGCGATCCTGGGCCTCGCCGCCTACGCGCTGCGCGGTGCGGCCCGGCCGTCCGCCTCCCGGACGAGCCCCGAGCACCAGGCCGGGCGAGCCGGGACCCACCAGGGCGGCATGCCGTACCCGCCGGTGCCGCCCGCTCCTCCCGGCGCCCCCGCCACCGGAGCGGCCGGCGCGCCCGCCCCGGGCACCGTGCCGCCGCGCCCGGACACCGACCCCGACGTCCCGCACCACAGGGCGTGATGCAGGTGCGCATGTCTCCCAGGGCACCGCACGGCAGGGTCGTAGTGGTCACCGGAGCCAGCGGCGGGGTGGGACGGGCCACCGCCCGGGCCTTCGCCGAGCGCGGCGACAAGGTGGCCCTGCTGGCCCGGGGACGCGAGGGCCTGGCCGCGGCGGCCGACGAGGTGGAACGGGCCGGCGGCGAGGCGCTCGTCGTCCCCGTGGACATCGCCGACGCCAAGGCCGTCGAGGACGCCGCCCAGCAGGTCGTCGACACCTTCGGGCACCTGGACGTGTGGGTCAACAACGCCTTCGCCGGGGTGTTCGCGCCGTTCACGGAGGTCACCCCGGACGAGTTCCGCCGCGTGACCGAAGTGACGTACCTGGGCTACGTGTTCGGCACCCGGGCCGCGCTGCGCCACA
The DNA here is from genome assembly GCF_040678435.1 of Streptomyces sp. NPDC052682. NCBI lineage: Bacteria > Bacillati > Actinomycetota > Actinomycetes > Kitasatosporales > Streptomycetaceae > Streptomyces > Streptomyces sp. NPDC052682. The sequence continues at coordinate 76,318 of NZ_JBFATS010000021.1, forward strand.
TGCTGCCGCGCGACAAGGGCACCATCGTGCAGGTCGGCTCCGCGCTCGCCTACCGGGGCATCCCGCTGCAGTCCGCCTACTGCGGGGCCAAGCACGCCATCCAGGGCTTCAACGAGTCGCTGCGCTGCGAGCTGCTGCACGCCCGCAGCGGTGTCCGCACGACGATGGTGCAGCTTCCGGCGGTCAACACCCCGCAGTTCGACTGGGTGCTGAGCCGCATGCCGGGGCGGGCCCGGCCGGTCGCGCCGGTGTACCAGCCGGAGGTGGCGGCCCGGGCCGTCGTGCACGCGGCCGGGCACGCGCGGCGCCGGGAGTACTGGGTCGGCGGCTCCACGGTCGCCACACTGCTCGCCAACGCGGTCGTCCCCGGGCTGCTGGACCGGTACCTGGCCCGGACGGGGTTCGACTCCCAGCAGGACCAGGGCGAGGACGCCTCCACCGGCGCGGGCAACCTCTGGGCCCCGGCCGACGGCCCGCACGGCCACGACCACGGGGCGCACGGCCGCTTCGACGACGAGGCCCTCGACAGCAGCGCACAGCACCGGGTGTCGCGGAACCGGACCCGGGTGGGCGCGGCCCTGACGGTCGGCGCGGGCGCACTGGCGGCCCGCACACTGACCCGGCGCCTGACGCGGCGGTGACCGGGTGCGGAGGTGCCGACCGCGGCACCCGCGCGCGGCCGCCCGCCTGCCGTGCGCAGCGCCGCGGGACGGACCTCGATGTCATCGCGCGGTGCGGCACTCCCGCTGGGCGGCGAGGCGGATGTGTGCGTTGGCGGCACCGTAGCCCCGGTAGCCGCCGGTGCGCTGGACCACCTCGAAGAAGACGCGCCCGACGGCCGGGGTGTAGAAGTGGCGGAACTCGCCGCCGTGTTCGTCGCGGTCATAGAGGATGCCCAGGTGCCGGTAGGCGTCCAGTTCGGCCGCGTCGAGATCGTGGTGGGCCGCGAGGTGGTCGTAGTAGTTGGCGGGGATGGCCAGGGGACCGGCGCCCGCGGCGCGCAGTCGGCGCGCCGCCGTGACGATGTCGTCGGTGGCCAGGGCGATGTGCTGGTCCGGGCGGCTCTGCGGATCCCAGGCGGGTGCGTCGTTGAGGACCAGTCGCGTGTCCGCGTGGGACAGGGCCCTGCTGTGCAGCAGGCCGTGGGGATCGGCCAGGTCCACACTGTCCTCGGGGCACAACCCCAGTACGGCGCGGTGGAAGAGGACCGCTTCGTCGAACCGGTGCCGGGGCTGGGTGAGCGCCACATGGTCGATGTGGGTGAGCGCCCCGGCGGCGCGCGCGGGCGCCGGGGTGGCCGTACGGCCGGAGCCGGCGGTCAGCAGCAGGCGGGTGCCGTCCGGTGCGACGACCGCCTTCGAGGCGAGCCCCGGCGCGCCGGGCTGCCGGTGCTCCACGGGTGCGAGGAGGGCTTCTGCGCGGTCGAGGACTGCGCGGGGGTCGGGGGTGCCCAGTCCGATGCCGGTCAGGGTGGTGCCCTCCTGCCGGGTGGCGGCCCGGCCGGCGACCAGCAGGCGCGCCCCGTTCTGCCGCCACTCCTGTGGCCGCCCGCCCTCGGCCCCTGCTTCGGCCCGCACGAATCCCAGGGCCTCCAGCAGGCCGGTGAGAGGGCGCGGGCCGGGGGTGGACAGTTCGGCCAGGGCGATGCCGGACGGCACGACCGGGTCCGTCCCCGCGTACAGGCCGGCGCGCTCCTCCAGCGCGATCAGGGAGCGCATGGCGTCGACGGCGGTGCGGCCGGCGTCGGCCTGACGGAAGACGTCGTTGAAGACCTCCAGGGACAGCGGGCCTTCGTAGCCGGCGCGGGCCACGTGCCGCAGCAGGCGTGCCACGTCCAGACCGCCCTGGCCGGGGAAGCAGCGGTGGTGGCGGCTCCAGTGCAGGACATCCATGGCCGGCAGGGGGGCGTCCGCGAGCTGGAGGAAGAAGATCTTCTCGGCGGGGATGTGCTCGATGCCGGCGGGATCGGACCCGCGGGAGAGGATGTGGAAGCTGTCCAGGCACACCCCGAGCGCCGGATGATCGGCCTGCTCGACGATGCGCCAGGCGTGGTCGTAGGTACGCACGTGCCGTCCCCAGGCGAGAGCCTCGTACGCGACCCTGATGCCGTGGGCCGCAGCGCGCTCGGCCAGGGTGCGCAACTGCCGGGCGGCGAGCGCGTCGTCGTCCGCCGCGTCCGCTGAGACGTTCGAGCACACCAGCAGCATGCCGGTGCCCAGGCGCCGCATCACCTGGAACGTGTGCTCGGCGCGGCGCAGACTGCGCGCGAACCGCTCCTGCGGTGCGGCTTCGACGTCGCGCAGCGGCTGGTACAGGTCGATGGTCAGTCCGAGGGCGGCCGCGCGTGCGCGGACGTCTTCGGGGCTGAGGGAGCCGGCGAGCAGATCGTTCTCGAAGAGCTCGACACCGTCGAAGCCGGCGCGCGCCGCGGCGGTGAGCTTCTCCCCGAGTGTGCCGCTCAGACAGACGGTGGCGATCGTCCTACGCATCCGGGTCCCCGATGCTGATCCAGGTCTTGCCGGCCCGGGCCGCGGCCCCCTCGAAGGCCTGCTGGGCCTCTTCCAGGCGGTAGCACGAGTCGATGACGGTCCCTGGCCGTGCCCGGCCGAGTTCCGCCAGCGCTTCGGTGAAGTCACGGGGATGGTCGTAGATCATGGACCCCCTGATCGTCAGCTGGCGGCGCACGAGCTCGTCCGTGGACAGGGGCAGCGCGTCGGTGTTGAGGCCGATCAGCATCACGGTGGCGCCGGGTGCGGCCCGGTCCAGGGCGGGCCGCAGGGCGGCGGCGTGGCCGGATGTCTCGAACACGCAGGTGAATCCGGTGCGGCCGTCGTCCGCCAGGGCGCCGAGCTGCCTGGCCCGGGCCGCCCGCAGCGGATGCGGTTCGGTGACCACCGGCCGCACGCCCAGCCGGACCAGGATGAGGCAGACCAGCAGCCCCTGTGCCCCTGCCCCGACGACCAGGCAGTCGTCCGCGGTGGTGACACCGCTGCGCCGGATGGCGGACCGGGCGACCGTGTAGGGCTCGGCGCCGGCGAGGTCGGGGCCCGGCAGGCCGTCCGGGACGGGGTGGGCGAACCGCGCGGGGACCGCGACGCGTTCGGCGAGGACCCCCGGCGCGTTGAGGCCCACGATGGTGCGGTGGGGGCAGGCCGAAGTGAGGCCCCTGAGGCAGTCGGCGCACTTCAGGCAGGCGTAGTTGGGCTCGATGACCACCCGTGGGCCCGTGCGGTCCTCCCGCAGCGCGTCCCCGGTGGTGACGACGCGGCCGAAGCCCTCGTGACCCATGATCCAGGGCCATGCGGGGGGCTGCCGCTTGCCGTGGAAGACGGCGAGGTCGCTGCCGCACAACCCGACCCCCTCCATCTCGACGATGACGTCGTCGGGCCCGCAGACGGGCTCGGGCCAGTCCTCCACGATCTCCACCCGGCCCGTTCCCGTCAGAACAGCTGCTCTCATCAGACCCCTCCTGTGGACCACTGAATGGACCATATGGACCGTTACATGGACCATAAGGTCCGCTGTGGGGATTTTCAAGCGCGGGAAGACCCGCATCGGACCGGCGGTGCGCGGCCGTCCGCGCACGGCGAGCCGCCGTACGCCCTCGGTCGGCGTACGGCGGCTGATGACTCGTCAGATCTGCCGTCAGGCGGTGGTGCTGACGGATTCCGCCGGAGCCGGCGCGGTGCCCGCCCGGCGCTCGCCGCGCAGGCGCAGGGCCACCACCAGGGAGATCAGGCAGCCGAGGGTGAAGTAGCCGGCGACCAGGTACCAGCCCCCTCCCGCCCACAGGACCAGGGAGCTCAGGACGAACGGGGTGAAGCCGCCGCCCACCACGCTGGCGAGCTGGTAACCGACCCCGGCGCCGCTGTAGCGGTACTCGGGTCCGAACATCTCGGTGAACAGGGACTGCTGGACGGCGACGGCCATGTCGTGCGCGCCGTTCACCAGCAGCACCGCGAAGACGATGATCAGGACCATGGAGCCCGACTCCAGGGCCCAGAAGAACGGGACGGAGCACAGCGCGCCGAGCAGGGCGCCCCCGACGTACACCGGGCGGCGGCCGTAGCGGTCGGCGAGGTAGGCGAAGGCCGGAATGGTGACGATCGCCAGCGCGCCCACCGCCAGGTTGATGTCGAGCAGAGCGCCGCGGTCCAGGCCGAACTCGGCGGTGCCGTAACCCAGCGCGAAGTTGGTCACGCCGTAGAACGTGAGCAGCTCCACCAGCCGCAGGGCGATGATGGCGAAGAAGCCCTGCGGGTTGGACCTCACGGCGGCGATCAGAGGCATGCGGGGCTTGTCGCCCTCGCCGCGCGTGGCGACCTGCCGGGTGAAGACCTCGGACTCCTCCACCTTGGCCCGGACGACCAGGCCGGCGATCACGATGACCGCGCTGATCAGGAAGGGCACGCGCCACCCCCAGGACCGGAAGGCCGCGTCCGACATCGAGCCGGAGGAGATCTTCGTGAAGAAGGTGGCGAGCAGCAGGCCGACCGAAGCGCCGACCTGGACCCCGCTGCTGTAGAGCGACCGCCACTTCGGCGGCGCGTTCTCCACCGCCATCAGGGCGGCGCCGCCCCACTCCCCGCCGACGGCGAAGCCCTGCGCGGCCCGCAGCACCACCAGCAGGACCGGAGCCCAGATGCCGGCCTGGGCGTGGGTGGGCAGCACGCCGATCAGCGTGCTGGCCAGCCCCATGATCAGCATGGTGAGGACCAGCATCCTCTTGCGGCCCAGGCGGTCACCGAAGTGGCCGAAGACGATGCCTCCCAGCGGCCGGAAGAGGAACCCGACCCCGAAGGTGGCCCAGGCCGCCAGGGTGCCTATGGCGGGGCTGACCTCGGGGAAGAACAGCTCGTTGAAGAGCAGGCCGGCGATGATGCCGTAGAGGAAGAAGTCGTACCAGTCGACCACGGCTCCCAGGAAACTCGCGATCGCCGCTCGTCTGGCCGCGCCCGTTCCGGCCGCTGCCGGGCTTTGCACACTGCTCACGTTCACACACTCCATTGGATGCTGCGCTTCACCGGCCGGCCGCGCCCAGTACGGCGCTCGGACCGGAGGACGGATGGCTGCGGGAAGAGGGGGCAGGGCAACCGCGCTCCGGGTGTGGGGAGCCGGTCGCCGAGGCGGGGGCGCGCCCTCGGTTCGGGCGGCGCCTCGATGTCGTGGTCCAAAGAGCGGATCGATTGGACCGAGTAGCGGAAAGATACGATGGGTGCTTCCGGCCGACAAGAGTTGCCGCGGGATTTCCTCGGCGCTACAGGTGCCGCGGGTCCGCACAACGGACTAACGTCAAGGTCAACGGGTGGCGGGCAGCGCCGCCCAGCGGAGACGAACAGGGGAGGCCTCGAGCGTGGACGGCGGCGGAGCTGCACGGACCGGTACGGAGCGCGACGCGCAGAGCGGCGGCGTGCGCAGCGTGCGGCGGGCTTTCGACATCCTCGGTCTGCTGAGCGAGGACCGGCCGGTCATCACGCTGCGGGAGATCACCGAGGCCACGGGGCTGCCGAAGACCACCGTGCTGCGCCTGGTCCAGACGCTCGAGGAGATGGGCCTGCTGTGGTCGGACGGGGGCGGCTTCATCGCCGGCCCCGGCCTGTGGCGGTGGGCCTACCTCGCCCGCAGCCAGTGGGAGATCCCGCGCGAGACGCGCAAGGTCATGCGGGACCTCGCCGACCGGCTGGGGGAGACGGTGAACATCTTCGTGGCCCGTGACATCCACCGGATCTGCGTCGCCCACGAGGACAGCCCGCACCCCCTGCGCCACGTGGTCGACGTCGGCGACGAACAGCCGCTGTGGGCGGGCGCCTCCTCCAAGATCCTGCTGCGGGACGCCCCCGACGCCCTGCTGCGCCGTGTCGCCCAGGCGTCGCCGAAGGGCGAGACGTACATGACGCAGCTGCGCACCATGGCGCAGGAGGCCGCCCGCCGGGGCTACGCGGTGAGCAGCAGCGAATGGGACGAGGGGCTCACCGCTGTCGCCGTCCCCCTCACCGGTCCGCAAGGCGCGGTCACGGCCTCCCTCTCCGTCAGCGGCCCCGATCACCGCTTCCCCTACGAGGCCATCGAGCGCTTCGCCGCCGACCTGGCGGAAGCGGCCCGGCTCATCTCCGCCCAGGGATTCAGGCATCCGCTCAGCCGCACCCACCGCGGCGACGAGGTCTGAGGGCGTACCGCCCGGCCTGCAGGACGGCTCGCCGGACCGGACCCGGAGATCCGCTGAGCGGAAGCCGGGCGCAGCCCCCTGTGCGCCCGGCCCCCCGTCACGCGCCCTGCTGGAGCTGCGGCAGCACCTTCGTGCGGTAGAAGTCGAAGAAGCCGCGCATGTCCGGGCCGATCTGGTTGACGTAGACCATGTCGAAGCCCGCGTCGGCGAACTTCCTCAGCTCGGCCACGTGCTCGTCCACGTCGTCGCCGCACACCCGGTTCTGCCGGACCATGTCCTCGGTGACCAGCTGCTGGGCCTGCTCGAAGTGCTTCGGTGAGGGCAGCACCTGGCCGAGTTCGCCGGGCAGCTGCTCGTTCGCCCAGAGCCGGTGCACGGTGCGCACGCACTCGTCCTTGTCCGTGCCGTAGCACACCTTGGTGCCGCCGCTGACCAGCTTGGCGCCGCCCCCGCCCTTGCGGTACTGCTCCACCATCGACGCGTCCGGCATGACCGTGATGTAGCCGTCGCCGACCCGGGAGGCCAGCTGGGTCGCCGCCGGGCCGAAACCGGAGATGTCGATCGGCACCGGCTCGTCGGGCACGGTGTACAGGCGGGCGTTCTCCACCGTGTAGTGCGGGCCGTGGTGGTTGACCTCCTCGCCGGTGAACAGCCGGCGCATCACCTGGATGGCCTCCTCCAGCATCTCCAGGCGGACGTGGGCCGGCGGCCAGTGGTCGCCGAGGATGTGCTCGTTCAGCGCCTCCCCGGAGCCCACGCCGAGGCGGAAGCGGCCGCCCGTCATCACGGCGCTGGTCGCCGCGGCCTGCGCCACCACCGCCGGGTGCATCCGCACGGTCGGGCAGGTCACCGCCGTCTCGATCGGCAGCGAGACCGCCTCCGACAGCGCGCCGATCACGGACCACACGAACGGGCTCTGCCCCTGCTCGTCGTTCCACGGGTGGTAGTGGTCCGAGATCCACAGCGCCTGGAATCCGGCCTGCTCGGCCATCCGCGCCTGCTCGATCAGCTCGGCGGGCCCGTACTGCTCGCACGAGAGGAAGTAGCCGTACTGGGGCATGGGGGGTGTGCCTCCGTGACGTGGGTGTTCGTGTCCGGGGACGGGTACCCGGGGGACCGGCCGGAAACCGGCGGCCGGAGCCCCGCCCGGGTTTGGCCGCCCTGCCCAGGGGGACGCGGAAGCTTTCCGAGGTACGTGAACTGCGCCGGAGGCGAACCGTGAGTCGACCCCGCATCGTGATCGTCGGAGCCGGCTTCGCCGGGTACCGGACGGCCCGCACCCTGTCCAAGCTGACCCGCGGCCAGGCCGACATCACCCTGCTCAACCCGACCGACTACTTCCTCTACCTGCCCCTGCTGCCCCAGGTCGCCGCCGGCATCCTGGAGCCCCGCCGGGTCACCGTGTCCCTGTCGGACACCCTGCCGCACGTACGGCTGGTGCTCGGCGAGGCCGACCGCGTCGACCTGGACGGCCGTACGGTGCACTACACCGGCCCCGAGGGCGACGAGGGGACGCTCACCTACGACCGGCTGGTGCTCGCCGCCGGCAGCGTCAACAAGCTGCTGCCCATCCCCGGCGTCGCCGAGCACGCGCACGGCTTCAGGGGCCTGCCCGAGGCGCTGTACCTGCGCGACCACGTCACCCGGCAGGTGGAGCTGGCGGCCGCCGACGACGACCCGGTCAGCTGCGAGGCCCGCTGCACCTTCGTGGTGGTCGGCGCCGGCTACACCGGTACGGAGGTCGCCGCGCACGGGCAGCTGTTCACCGACGCCCAGGTCCGCAGGCACCCGCTGCGGCAGGGCATGCGGCCGCGCTGGATGCTGCTGGACATCGCGCCGCGCGTGCTGCCCGAGATGGACGAGAAGCTCTCCGCCACCGCCGACCGTGTCCTGCGGCAGCGGGGCGTCGACGTGCGGATGGGCACCTCCGTGAAGGAGGCCACGCACGACGGGGTCCTGCTCACCGACGGCGAGTTCGTCGAGACCCGCACCCTGGTGTGGTGCGTGGGGGTACGGCCCGACCCGCTCGCCGAGTCGCTCGGACTGCCGATGGAACGCGGCCGGCTGCTGGTCGATCCGCACCTGCAGGTCCCGGGCCGCCCCGAGGTCTTCGCGTGCGGCGACGCGGCGGCCGTGCCCGACCTGGAGAACCCGGGCGGCTACACGCCGATGACCGCGCAGCACGCCTGGCGGCAGGGCAAGGTGTGCGGGCAGAACGTCTACGCCTCGCTGGTCCGGGGCGGGCAGCGCCGGGCCTACCGCCACCGCGACCTCGGCTTCGTCGTGGACCTGGGCGGAGTGAAGGCCGCCGCGAACCCGCTCGGGGTTCCGCTGTCCGGGGCGGCGGCGGGTGCCGTCACCCGGGGCTACCACCTGGCCGCGATGCCGGGCAACCGCGTGCGGGTCGCTGCCGACTGGCTGCTGGACGCGGTCCTGCCGCGCCAGGCCGTGCAGTTGGGGCTCGTCCGGTCCTGGTCGGTGCCGCTGGAGTCCGCCTCGCCGGAGGTGGCGCGGGTGCCGGGCGGGCCCGGGCGGCCCGGCGGCGCCCCGGGGCAGAGCGGGCAGGACGGCCGGGAACTGGGCCAGGTGGTGGCCGGGCCGCAGGCCCGGCGGCAGGCGGGCAGCCGCTCGGGACCGGGAGCCGGGACCCGGCCGGGCGGCGAAGCCGCGAAGAAGCAGCCGGGCGGTGAACCGGCGAAGAACCAGCCGGGCGGCGAGCCCGCGAAGAACCAGCCGGGCGGTGGAGGTGCCAGGAAGTAGCCCGGCTCCGGGACATCCCCCGGGCTCCGGCGCCGCCGGCCCCTCCAAGCGACCCGACGACCCCGCCGAAGGAGACTCATGAACACCGGTGAACTCGTCGAGCTCGGCCAGCAGTTGCGCGTGGACAGCGTCCGCGCCTCCGCCGCCGCGGGCTCCGGGCACCCGACCTCGTCGATGTCCGCCGCGGACCTGATGGCCGTACTTCTCGCGCACCACCTCCGCTACGACTTCGACCGCCCCGCGCACCCCGCCAACGACCGCTTCGTGCTGTCCAAGGGGCACGCCTCGCCCCTGCTGTACGCCGCGTACAAGGCGGCCGGCGCCCTCGACGACGAGGAGCTGCTGACCTTCCGCACGCTCGGCAGCCGCCTCGAGGGGCATCCGACGCCGCAGCGGCTGCCGTGGGTCGAGACCGCCACCGGGTCGCTCGGGCAGGGCCTGCCCGTCGCGGTCGGCATCGCCCTGGCCGGGAAGCGGCTGGAGCGCACCGGCTACCGCGTGTGGGTGCTGTGCGGCGACAGCGAACTGGCCGAGGGCTCGATCTGGGAGGCCGCCGAGCACGCCGGGTACGAGCACCTGGACAACCTCACCGTGATCGTCGACGTCAACCGGCTCGGCCAGCGCGGCCCGACCCGGCACGGCCACGACCTCGACGCCTACGCCCGGCGCTTCCAGGCGTTCGGCTGGCACACCGTCGAGATCGACGGCCACGACGTCGACGCCATCGACCGCGCCTACGGCGAGGCGGTCTCCACCAAGGGCCAGCCGACCGCGATCCTCGCCCGCACCCTGAAGGGCAAGGGCGTCGAGGACGTCGAGGACCGCGAGGGCCTGCACGGCAAGCCGCTGAAGAACGCCGACGAGGCGATCGCCGAACTCGGCGGCCCGCGCGACATCCGCGTCCAGGTGCACGAGCCGCCCGCCGCCCGCATGCTGCACGCGGTGCGGACCGGGCCCTTCGAACTGCCCCGGTGGGACAAGGGCGAGGACGTCGCCACCCGCAACGCCTTCGGGCAGGCGCTGGCCGCGCTCGGCACCGGACGCGGCGACATCGTCGCCCTCGACGGCGAGGTCGGTGACTCCACGCGCACCGAGTTCTTCGCCAAGGAACACCCCGACCGCGCCTTCGAGTGCTACATCGCCGAGCAGGAACTGGTGGCCACGGCGGTCGGGCTCGCCACGCGCGGCTGGGTGCCGTACGCCGCCACGTTCGCGGCCTTCCTCACCCGCGCGTACGACTTCGTGCGCATGGCGTCCATCAGCGGCGCCGGCATCAACCTGGTCGGCTCGCACGCCGGCGTCGCGATCGGGCAGGACGGGCCCAGCCAGATGGGCCTGGAGGACCTCGCCATGATGCGGGCGGTGCACGGCTCGACCGTGCTGTACCCGTGCGACGCCAACCAGACCGCGCAGCTGGTCGGCGCGATGGCGGGCCTGGAGGGCATCCGGTACCTGCGCACCTCGCGCGGCGAGAGCCCGGTCATCTACGGCCCCGACGAGGACTTCCCCGTCGGCGGCAGCAAGGTGCTGCGCTCCTCCGACCGGGACCGGCTCACCCTCGTCGCGGCGGGCGTCACCGTGCACGAGGCGCTGGCCGCCGCCGACGCGCTGGAGCGGGAGGGCATCGCCGTGCGGGTGATCGACCTGTACTCGGTCAAGCCCGTGGACCGGCTCACCCTGCGCAAGGCCGCCGAGGACACCGGCTGCCTGGTCACCGTGGAGGACCACCACCCCGAGGGCGGTCTCGGCGACGCGGTCCTCGACGCCTTCACCGACGGGCGTCCCGTACCGCGCCTGGCGCGGCTCGCGGTCCGCATGATGCCGGGGTCCGCGTCCCCGGCCGAGCAGCTGCACGCGGCGGGCATCGACGCGGAGTCGATCGCGGCGGCCGGGCGGCTGCTGGTCGAGGAGGCGGTCGTGCCGTGAGCGGCGAGGGGACACGGACGGTGCGTGCGGGCCGGCGCACCGTCCAGGTGCACCGGCCGGACAAGGTGCTCTTCCCCGGCGGCGCGGACGCCAAGGAGTACACCAAGGGCGATCTCGTCGACTACCACCGGGCGATCGCCCCGTTCATGCTGCCGCACCTGCGGGGCCGCCCGCTGATGCTCCAGCGGCACCCGGACGGCCTGGACGGGCCGCGGTTCATGCAGAAGAACACCCCGGACGGCTACCCGGAGTGGATCAGTCGCGTCGAGCTGCCGAAGGAGGGCGGCACCGTCTGCCACACCGTGTGCGACGACACCGCGACCCTCCTCTATCTCGTCGACCAGGCCAGTATCAGCGTGCACCGGTGGCTGTCCCGCGCCGGCCGTCCGCACCGCCCCGACCGGATGGTGTTCGACCTGGACCCCTCCGGCGACGACTTCGAGGCCGTACGGGAGGCGGCCCGGCTGCTCGCGGAGCTGCTGGACCAGCTGAACCTGCCGTCGGCGCTGATGACCACCGGGTCACGCGGACTGCACGTGATCGTCCCGCTCGACGGCCGCGCCGACTTCGACGAGGTCCGCGCCTTCGCCCGGGACGTCGCCGACACCCTCGCCGCCGCCCACCCCGACCGGCTCACCACCGCCGCCCGCAAGAAGGACCGCGGCGACCGCCTGTACCTGGACATCCAGCGCAACGGGTACGCGCAGACCGCGGTCGCGCCCTACACCGTCCGCGCCCTGCCCGGCGCCCCGGTCGCCACGCCCGTCTCCTGGGACCAGCTGGACGATCCGGGGCTGCACGCCCGCCGCTGGACCGTCGCCGACGCCGTGGAGCAGGCCCGCACCGACCCGTGGGCGGGCCTGCTCGGCCGCGGCAGGGCGCTGGGGCCGGCCAGGCGGCGGCTGACCGCCCTGCGCGGCTGAGCCGAGGGGGGCGCTGAGCAGGGGAGCGTCAGATGCATCTCCCCGTACAGGTTTGGCGAACACGCCTGCGGCCACACGGAGGGGGAGGTGGCCATGTCGAACACACACAACACGCAACAGACACAGAGTTCACAGGAATCCCGGAATTCTCAGAAGTCGAACCATCGCCCGGCGGAGAACCGGCCGAGCCCCATGGAGGTGCTGCGCAACGCGCGCAGTCAGCTCGAGGAGCTCACCGGCATGGCCGCCGAGTCCGTGTCGTCCTTCGAGCAGACGGAGGAGGGCTGGTCGCTGGAGGTCGAGGTCCTCGAACTCGAGCGTGTGCCCGACACGATGAGCCTGATGGCCAGCTACCAGGTGGAGCTCGATCCGCAGGGTCAGCTCGCCGGCTACCGGCGGGTCCGCCGCTACGAGCGGGGACGGGCCGACGGGCGCAGGTCCGGCGGCCACTAGGCCGCCCGAAGCGCATCCACACCCAAACACGAGGAGGTTTTGCCGGAATGACTGTCGTACCGGCACAGCAGACCGGCGGCGGAGGCGGCAGCAGCGGCCTCTACGACGTGCTCGAACTCGTTCTTGACAGGGGGCTGGTCATCGACGCGTTCGTGCGCGTGTCCCTGGTCGGCATCGAGATCCTGAAGATAGACGTCCGCGTCGTCGTCGCCAGCGTCGACACCTACCTGCGCTTCGCCGAGGCGTGCAACCGCCTCGACCTGGAGGCGGGACCGCGCAAGAGCCCGGGTCTGCCCGAGATCGTCGGGGAGGTCACCGAGTCCGGTGCCCGCGGCAAGTCCAAGGGGGCGCTGTCCGGCGCCGCCCAGACCATCTCCGACGCCTTCAAGCAGGCCCGCGAGGACGGCGAGCGCGAGACCGAGTCCCGTCCGCGTACCCGCAAGGCCACGTCGGCGCGCCGTAAGGAGGAGCAGGAGTGAGCACGTACGTCTACGGCATCGCGGCGAGCTCCCACCCCGGGCTCCCCGAGGGCATGGGCGGCGTCGGTGAGCCGCCGTGCCCGGTGCGCATCCTGCGCGCGGGCGAGCTGGCGGCCGTCGTCAGTGACTCGCCCGAGGGTCTGCGGCCCAAGCGCAGGGACCTGCTCGCCCACCAGAACGTGCTCAGCGAGGCCGGTGCGGGCGGCTGCGTGCTGCCCATGCGGTTCGGCAGTGTCGCCCCGGACGACGACACCGTCACCGGGGTCCTCACCGAGCGCGCCGAGCACTACAAGGAGCGGCTGCGGGCGCTGGACGGCCGGGTCGAGTACAACATCAAGGCCAACCACGTCGAAGAGGCCGTGCTCCACCAGGTGATGGCCGAGAACGCCGAGATCCGCGCCCAGGCGGAGGCCAACCGGCAGGCCGGCGGCGGCAGTTACGACGACAAGCTGCGCCTGGGCGAGATGGTCGCCGCCGCCGTCAAGGCCAAGGAGGCCGACGACGCCGCCGCCCTGGAGCGGGCTCTGACACGGGCCGCCGACGCCGTGAGCGTGGGCCCCGAGTCCACGGGCTGGCTGGCCAACATCTCCTTCCTGGTGGACCGCGGCCAGGCCGAGGACTTCCTCGCCGCCGTCGAGCAGGCCCGCAAGGACATGCCGCACCTCGAGGTGCGGATCAACGGCCCGCTGCCGCCGTACAGCTTCGTCGAGCCCGGCCCGGCCGAGCCGGCGGGCACCGCGGCCGGCGGGGGCGCGGACACCGGAGCGGGGTGAGGACGTGGGCCTGATCTCGGAGGTGCTGCTGCTGCCGTTCGCCCCGGTGCGCGGCAGCGCCTGGGCCATCAGACAGGTGCTCAACGAGGCCGAGCGGATCTACTACGACCCCGCCACGGTCCGGGCCGAACTGTCCCGGCTGGAGGAGCAGCTGGAGGCCGGAGAGATCACCGAGGAGGAGTTCGACCGGCGTGAGGACGAACTCCTCGACCGGCTGGAGAACGCTTCGCGCAACAGCGCGGGAACGGGCAACGGGACGGCACGATGAACCGAATGGGACTGGGCCTCGCCATTGGGGCCGGATACCTTCTCGGACGGACGAAGAAGCTGAAGGCGGCGCTCGCCGTCGGCAGCTTTGTCGCCGGGAAGAAGATGAACCTGACTCCGAAGGGAGTCGCGGACCTGGTGTCCCAGCAGCTGCGGAACAACCCGCAGTTCAAGGAGATCGGGGATCAGCTGCGCCAGGACCTGCGCGGTGTCGGCAAGGCCGCCTCCGGCGCCATGGTCGAGCGGCAGATCGACGCCCTCGCCGACCGGCTGCACGGCCGTACCGCCCAGGTGCGCGAACGGCTGTCGGGCGCGGCGGGCGTGGGCTCACGCGATTCCGAAGACGCCGGGGACGAGGAGCCGGAGGACCGGGAGCCCCAGGACGCCGAGGGCGAGGCGGCCGACGCCGACGAGTCCGAGGAGTCGGGGGAGTCCGGCAAGGAGACGGCCCAGGCCCGGAAGGCTCCGGGTAAGGACACCGCCGAGAAGGCCGCTTCGAAGACCGCCAAGAAGGCGCCCGCCAAGAAGGCGGCGAAGAAGGCCCCCGCCAAGAAGGCCGCCCCGGCCGGAAAGGCGGCCAAGAAGACGGCGGCCGGTAAGGCCCCCGGAAAGAAGGCGACCGCGGCCGCGGGCGGCGCCCGCGACCGGCAGCCGAAGGGAGGCGGTGAGCGATGACCGACACCCTCGGATCCGCGAACTCCGCCGCACGCGGAGCGACGAAGAACCCACTCGCCGACGTGGCCCACAGCGAGGCCGCGGGCCGGCTCAAGGCCGAAGTGCAGGAATACCTCACCGCGCAGGCCACGCGCATGCTCACCGGTGTGGGCCGCAAGCTCGGCGAGACCACGGTGAAACTGAACGACATCGCCGAGGGCAACAGCCCGGGATTCGGCCGGCTCGCCCTGAACACGGGACGCAAGCTGACCGAGGGCAAGGGGCCCCTGCGCTCCGTCCTGGAGTCCGGCGCCTCGCATGCCAAGGACAGTGTGATGGGCGCGTTGAAGAACCTGGGCGGCGGCGGCAAGAGCAAGAAGAAGCGCGGGGCGGGCGCCAAGCCCACCGTCATCATCGAGCACATCGACGTGGGTGTGCCGCTGCGCACCGCGTACGACCAGTGGACCCAGTACCAGGACTTCAGCACCTTCGCCAAGGGCGTCAAGAGCGCGAGCCGCGGCGACGACACGCACTCCGACTGGCAGGCGAAGGTGTGGTGGTCCAACCGCAGCTGGAAGGCGACGACGACCGAGCAGGTCCCCGACGACCGCATCGCCTGGACGTCCGAGGGGGCCAAGGGCACCACGAAGGGCGTCGTCTCCTTCCACCGCCTCGCCGACAACCTCACCCGCGTCCTGCTCGTCATCGAGTACTACCCCTCGGGCTTCTTCGAGAAGACCGGCAACATCTGGCGCGCCCAGGGCCGCCGGGCCCGGCTCGACCTGAAGAACTTCGCCCGCTTCATCACCCTCAAGGGCGAGGCGGAGGACGGCTGGAGGGGCGAGATCCGCGACGGCGAGGTCGTCCGCAGCCACGAGGACGCGCTCGCCGAGGAGGAGCAGGCCGAGGAGAACGACGAGCCGCAGGGCGAGGGCGAGGAAGAGGCCGAGGAAGAGCCCGAGGACTCCCAGCAGGACGAGGAGCCCGAGGAGGAAGAGGAGGACGAGGAGGAGCCGGAAGGCGAGTACGAGGAGTACCAGGAGCGGGACGAGCCGGCGGACGAGGACGAGGAAGAACCCGAGGGCGAGTACGAGCCCGAGGAGGAAGAGGAGTACGAGGGCGAGGAAGAGGGCGAGGAAGAGGCCGAGGGCGAGTACGAGCCGGAGGACGAGGCCGAGGGCGAGGCCGAGGACGAGGCCGAAGAGCCGGAAGACGCTGAGGAGGCCGAGGAGGCCGAGGAGGAGTACGCCGAAGGAGGGAGCCGGCGATGACGATGTCCGGCCGGCTCCCCGAGCCCTACGGGCAGAGCAGCGGTGCCAACCTCGCCGACATCCTCGAACGCGTCCTCGACAAAGGTGTCGTCATCGCGGGCGACATCCGCATCAACCTGCTCGACATCGAGCTGCTGACCATCAAGCTGCGTCTGATCGTCGCCTCGGTCGACAAGGCGAAGGAGATGGGCATCGACTGGTGGGAGAGCGACCCGGCGTTGTCCTCGAAGGCCCGCCGTGACGAACTGGCCCGGGAGAACGCCGAGTTGCGCGAGAGACTGGCACGGCTGGAGGAACTGGAGACCGGCCGCCGCGTCCAGGAGGAGGCACCATGAGCGGACTGCGGTACGTCTACGCCGTCTGCCGCCCCTTCGGCACGCCGCTCCAGGCGCAGCTGACCGGGGTGGCGGGCGATCCGCCCAGAGTGCTCACGCACCACGGCCTCGTCGCCGTGGTCAGCCATGTGCCGGAGCGGGACTTCGCGGAGGAACCGCTCCGCGCCCATCTGGAGGACCTCGACTGGCTGACCGCGACCGCCCGCGCCCACCAGGGCGTGATCGACGCGCTCACCACGGTCACCACGCCGCTGCCGCTGCGGCTCGGCACCGTCTTCCGCGACGACAGCGGCGTGCGCAGCATGATCGAGGCACGCGAGGACGACTTCCGGCGCACCCTGGAGCGGCTGGAGGGCCGGGTGGAGTGGGGCGTCAAGGTGTACGTCGACGAGCCGCCGCAGGAGGCCGCCCGGCCCGCGCAGAAGCCCGCGTCGGGCCGGGACTACCTGCGTCAGCGGCGCATGCAGACCAGGTCGCACGAGGAGATGTGGCAGAAGGCCGAGGAATTCGCCGGCCGTCTGCACGACACGCTGTCCACGTTCGCCGAGGACGCCCGGCTGCACGCGCCGCAGAACCCGGCGCTTTCCGGTGCCGCCGGGCGCAACGTGCTCAATGCCGCCTATCTCGTGCCGCGGGCCCGCTCGGAGGAATTCGTGGAGCTGGTGGACCGGACCAAGGGGGAGGTGCCCGGCATGCGCGTGGAGCTCACCGGCCCGTGGGCGGCCTATTCGTTCGCCGGCGAGACGGTGCAGGAGACGGCTGAGGAGACGGCGAACGAGACGGCGGAGGCCGGCGAGGGGGGCAACAGCCAGTGACCGTCGTGGAACGCCGTGAGGTCGCCCTGGTGGACCTGCTGGACCGGCTGCTGGCCGGAGGTGTCGTCATCACGGGGGACATCACGCTGCGCATCGCGGACGTCGACCTCGTCCGCATCGACCTCAACGCGCTCATCAGCTCGGTGAACGCGAACGTGCCGTCGCCCTTCGGAGACCTGTCGTGACCTCGCCCCGCAAGCGGCTCGACCTCGAGCCGGACACCGTAGAGCGCGATCTCGTGAAGCTGGTGCTGACCGTCGTCGAGCTGCTGCGCCAGCTCATGGAGCGCCAGGCGCTGCGCCGCTTCGACGCGGGGGACCTGACCGAGGAGCAGGAGGAGCGCATCGGGCTCACCCTGATGCTCCTGGAGGAGCGGATGACGGAACTGCGGGAGCGCTACGGCCTGCGGCCCGAGGACCTGAACCTGGACCTCGGGCCGCTCGGGCCCCTGCTTCCCCGGGACTGATCCGTCCACCCCGGACGCGGCGGATCAGGCCTTCTTGCGGCACAGAATCTCTCCGTGCAGCACGCTGAACCAGCCGTCCTCGTGCCGGCCCCACTCCCGCCAGGCCCCCTCGATCGCCCGCAGCCGCTCCTCGGTCGCGTGGCCGCCCTCCACGGCGAGCCGCGCGTACTGCGACGCCACGGTGCGCTCCGCCCACAGCCCGCTCCACCACGCCCGTTCCTCAGGGGTGGAGAACGTCCAGGTGCCGGAAGTGGCGGTGATGTCCGTGAACCCGGCCCGCAGCGCCCACGACTTCAGCCGGCGCCCGGCGTCCGGCTCGCCGCCGTTGGCCCGGGCCACCCGCCGGTACAGGTCCAGCCAGCCGTCCATCCCCTCGGACGCCGGATACCAGGTCATGGCGGCGTAGTCGGAGTCACGCACGGCGACGAACCCGCCGGGCCGGGTCACCCGCCTCATCTCGCGCAGGGCCTGGACGGGGTCGCCGACGTGCTGCAGCACCTGGTGGGCGTGGACCACGCAGAACGTGTCGTCGGGGAAGTCCAGGGCGTGCACGTCGGCGACCGCGAAGTCGACGTTGGTGAGCCCGCGGGCATCGGCGACGGCCCGGGCCTGCGCCAGGACCCCCGGCGCCCGGTCGGCCCCCGTGACGTGCCCGTCGGGGACGAGTTCGGCCAGGTCGGCCGTGATGGTCCCCGGCCCGCATCCCAGGTCCAGGATCCTCATGTGGGGCTTCAGCGCGCCCAGGAGGTACGCGGCCGAGTTGGCGGCGGTCCGCCAGGTGTGCGAGCGCAGCACCGACTCATGGTGCCCGTGCGTGTAGACGGCGGTCTCCTGCGGTTTCGGCATGGCTGGCGCCCACCCTTCTGTCCGGCTCGGGATGGACATCACCGTACGCTGCGCCGACCACATCGCGAGACCCCAGTATCGCCATACGGACTGACGGTATGTCAGGAAGCGGCCAGCGGCCGGTACACCGTCAATGCCTCGGGCAGCTTCTCCAGCGTCACCGGCCCCGCCACCTCGGTGACTTCACCGTCGTAGGCGAGCAGCGTGCCCGGCGGGACCTGGTCCAGTCGCAGCCGTGTCACCTGGACCGCCGCGTGCAGCGGGGAGCGGGTCAGCGGACCGGCCAGGGCCGCCGCGAGCAGCCGCACCGCCGGACGGCGGCCGCCGTGCACCACCCGCACGTCCAGCCGCCCGTCGGCCAGATCCACCCGGCGCCCGGGCGCCAGCCCCATGCGGTGGTACATGCCGTTGCCGGCGAACAACAGCCACAGCGGGTGCCTGCGCCCCCGGAACCCTGCCTCCAGCGGGTGCCGGTCGGCGCGCAGCACGCGCAGCGCCGCGAGCACCCCGGCGGGCCAGCCGCCGATCCGGTGCGACCAGCGCTCCCGCTCGCGCACCAGCTCCGGGTACACGCCCAGGCTGCACGTGTTCAGGAAGATCCCCTCCTGCGCACCGCTGCGGAACCGGCCCACGTCCACGCGCACGGCGTCGCCCCGCTCCAGCGCCCGCACCAGGTCCCGTACGTCCTCCACGCCCAGGTCGTAGGCGAAGTGGTTGAGGGTGCCGCCGGGCAGTACCGCGAGGGGCAGGCCGTGCCGCAGGGCGATGCGGGCGGCGGCGTTCACCGTGCCGTCGCCGCCGCACACCCCGAGGACCTGGGCCCGGGCCGCGGCCTTCTCCAACCCCGCGGGAACCTCGCCGGGTTCGCACTCGACGACCTCGGCGTGCGGCAGCGCGGACCGTACCGCCCGGACCCGGTCGGCGCTGCCCGCGGCGGTGTTGGCCACGAGCACCAGGCCCGCGCCGTCCGGCAGCGCGGGCACGTCGGCGGGGGGCTTGGCCGGCGGTTCGGCCCCCGACCGCGGCGGCACCAGGCCCCGCACGGCGAACGCGGCACCCACCCCCAGCGCCGCGCCCGCCAGCACGTCGCTCGGGAAGTGGACGCCGGTGGAGACGCGGGAGAGGGCGACCGCGCCGGCCACCGGCGCGACGGCCGCGCCCCAGCCCGGCGACTCCAGGGCGACCCCGGCCGCGAACGCGGCGGCGGAGGCGGAGTGCCCGGAGGGGAACGACGTGGTGACCGGCTGCCGCCTCAACTGCCGCACGAGCGGGACCGCGTCCAGCGCCGGGCGGGGGCGCCGGACCGTGCGCTTGCCGAGGGTGTTGACGGTCAGCGAGGCCAGCCCGAGGGAGACCAGGCCGCGGGCCGCGGCCCAGCGGCTCCTGGGCGTACGGGCCGCGGCCATCACCGCGGCCGTGGCGAACCACAGCCCGCCGTGGTTCGCGCCGCGGCTCAGCCGGGGCAGGAGGGCGCCGGCCCCCGGCCACTGCCGGGCGGCGACGGCCTCGAACAGACGGCGGTCCAGGGTGAGGAGCCGGTCACGCAGGGGGTGGGGCCCCGGGGCCGGGGCGGCGAGGTCCACATCGGGGGTCGTCATGTCGTGCGGGTACCCGGCGGGGGCATTTTCCTGCGGCCTCACAGGTGGGCCGGCCTGGGCGGCGGTGCGGCCAAAAGCGTTTGCCCCGGCCCGGGCCCGGCCCGCAGAATCGCTCCCCATGGGTCACCTCGAAGCCGCGCATCTGGAGTACTGCCTTCCCGACGGGAGGGCGCTGCTCGGCGATGTGTCCTTCCGGGTGGGGGAGGGGGCCGTGACGGCCCTGGTCGGACCCAACGGGGCGGGGAAGACCACCCTGCTGCGGCTGCTCGCCGGGGAGCTGAAACCGCACGGCGGGTCCGTCACCGTCAGCGGCGGGCTCGGGGTGATGCGGCAGTTCGTGGGCTCCGTACGGGACGAGACGACCGTACGCGACCTGCTGGTCTCCGTCGCACCGCCCCGGATCCGCGAGGCGGCCCGGGCCGTCGACCGGGCCGAGCACGCCGTCATGACCGTCGACGACGAGAAGGCCCAGCTCGAGTACGCCCAGGCCCTCGCCGACTGGGCGGAGGCGCGCGGCTACGAGGCCGAGACGCTGTGGGACATGTGCACCACGGCCGCGCTCGGCATCCCGTACGACAGGGCGCAGTGGCGGCAGGTGCGCACCCTCTCCGGCGGCGAGCAGAAACGCCTCGTGCTGGAGGCGCTGCTGCGCGGCACGGACGAGGTGCTGCTGCTCGACGAGCCCGACAACTACCTCGACGTGCCGGGCAAGCGCTGGCTGGAGGAACGGCTCGCCGAGACCCGCAAGACGGTGCTGTTCGTCTCCCACGACCGCGAGCTGCTGGCCCGTTCCGCCCAGCGCATCGTCTCCCTGGAGCCCGGCCCCGCCGGTGCCGACGCCTGGGTGCACGGCGGCGGCTTCGCCACCTACCACGAGGCCCGCCGCGAACGCTTCGCCCGTTTCGAGGAGTTGCGCAGACGCTGGGACGAGAAGCACGCCCAGCTGAAGAAGCTGGTGCTGACACTGCGTCAGGCAGCCTCCGTGAGCCCGGACATGGCCTCGCGCTACCAGGCGGCCCAGACCCGCCTGCGCAAGTTCGAGGAGGCCGGTCCGCCCCCGGAGCCGCCGCGCGAGCAGGACATCCGGATGCGGCTCAAGGGCGGCCGTACCGGGGTACGGGCGATCACCTGCGAGCGGCTCGAACTCACCGGCCTGATGAAACCGTTCGACCTGGAGGTCTTCTACGGCGAACGCGTCGCCGTGCTCGGCTCCAACGGCTCGGGCAAGTCGCACTTCCTGCGCCTGCTCGCCGGCGACGACGTCGCCCACACGGGGAGGTGGAAGCTGGGCGCCCGGGTGGTGCCCGGCCACTTCGCGCAGACGCACGCCCACCCGGAACTCCAGGGCCGCACGCTGCTGGACATCCTGTGGACCGAGCACTCCCAGGACCGCGGCGCCGCCATGTCCCGGCTGCGCCGCTACGAGCTGACCCAGCAGGCCGAGCAGACCTTCGACCGCCTCTCCGGCGGCCAGCAGGCCCGCTTCCAGATCCTTCTGCTGGAGCTCCAGGGCGCCACCGCCCTGCTGCTCGACGAGCCCACCGACAACCTCGACCTGGAGTCCGCCGAGGCCCTCCAGGAGGGTCTGGAGGCGTTCGACGGCACGGTCCTGGCGGTCACCCACGACCGCTGGTTCGCCCGCTCCTTCGACCGTTTCCTGGTCTTCGGCGCCGACGGCCGGGTCCGGGAGACCCCGGACCCGGTCTGGGACGAACGCCGGGTGGAGCGGGCCCGATAGAGTCCGCTCCACCCGGTGTGAGAAGGCCTGCTTTCCGTGTAGGCCAGCTTCTTGCAGGCCTACTTCCAGCGCAGCAGCGCTCCCAGGCCGCCCACCGGCGCCTCCTGTGCGGGCGCGGGGGCGGCGGTCACCGACAGCGCCGGGGCGTCCGTGGCCACCGCCGACCGGATCAGCGCGTCGTCCGCCCGGGCGGGCCAGCTGTGCTGCTCACCGAGGACCTTCAGGTCGGTGCGCCGCACCGCCAGCTGGTCGGGGTCCTCGCCGATCCACACCTCGCGGTGCGCGTCGGGGCCGTCGGGCCGGATGAGCAGCTCGTCGATGCGGTGCTCGCGCGCCGCCTCCACGAGCGCGGGCACGCCCTCCACGGCCGCGGCGCGGCCCTCCTCGTCCGGGGTGCGGGCGGCGAGGAACCGCTCCAGCTCGGCGGCCGCCCGGCGCCGCACGTGCTCGGCGCGGGCCTTGTCCACGTCGTCGTCGAGCAGCCGGCTGCCGGTGCCGTGCGCGGCCTCCACCACCAGGTCGTGCAGCCGCTTGGGCAGCCGTTCGTGCACCGACCGCACCTCACGGTCGTCGCCGACCAGGATCAGCAGGTCGGCGCGGGTCTCCTCCTGGCACACGGCGAGCGCGTCGGCGATCTCCGCGGCGTTGTGCTCCCAGGTGTTCTCCACCCGCAGCTGGAAGTGCCGCTCGGACCAGTCGACCGAGCTCGTGCGGTGGATCGGCCACTGGCGGCCGGTGACGCCGCCGGCGTCCTCGCGGCCCAGCGCGCTGCGCAGCTCGAAGTCGGCGCCCTTGCGGTCGATGTACGCCACGACGCACACCGGGTCCTCGCCCATCAGCTCCAGCAGCGGTGTCACCCGGGGCAGCGGCGCCCACTGCGCCCAGTCACCGCCCTGCGGGGCACGGGCCAGCGGCGGGTCGAGGACGACCTCGCCGCCGTGGGCGAACAGGGCCCGGCCGTGCGGTTCGGAGGAGTGCCGCAGATCTTCGATCGCGCTCTGCACCGCCCGGCAGGTCGCCTCGTCCGCGCCCTGCTCGGCCAGTTGCCCGGCCATCGCCCGGGCCGTCAGGTGCCGCTCGTGCGGGGTGTCCTCCGTGTGCCGGGAGGTGTCGACGTACACGGAGGCCCAGGGCCCCGGACGCTCGTACAGGGGCTGCAGAAAAGCAAGATCCATGGCTCCCTCCCGGAATGCCGCTCGGGGTAGTGCTCAGTGTTCTCGGGGCGGGTACCCGGACCACATGAACGAACACGACGATCAGGGCAGGACCGCGACCGGTGTCGACCCGGGCCACCTGGACGACCAGCAGCTCATGAAGGAACTGGAGACCATCCACCGCACCCGTCACGACACGCTGCTGTACGGCTCGAACGACGCGCTGCGGGCCCACAACGAGCGCATGGCGCAGCTCGAGGGCGAGTACCTGCGGCGCAATCCCCGGCGTCCGGTGGCGGCGGGGCGCACGCGCGAAGGGGCCCGGGAGCGGACCGGCTCGGACTCCGCGACGCCCGCGGGCCCGGGCACCTGAGCACAGCGAAAGGCCGCGCAGAGGGCACTCCGCGCGGCCGTCGGCCCTGCACCGGGTGGCAGGGGTCTTTCCCGCCGCCCGGGAGGATCCGCCTCAGCTGGTCCTGCCGCTGTCGGCGAACACCTCCAGAAACGCCTCGCAGAACGCCTTCAGGTCGTCCGGCTTACGGCTGGTGACCAGCGTGTTGGGCCCGTCGTCGCAGACCTTGACCTGCTCGTCGACCCAGGTGCCGCCCGCGTTGCGGATGTCGGTCCGCAGGCTCGGCCACGAGGTCAGCACCCGGCCGCGTACCACGTCCGCCTCGACGAGCGTCCACGGCGCGTGGCAGATCGCGGCGACCGGCCGGCCCTGCGCGAAGAAGTCCCGGACGAAGGCGACGGCCCGGTCGTCCATGCGCAGGAAGTCCGGGTTGGCGACACCGCCCGGCAGCACCAGGGCGCCGAAGGAGTCGGCGGAGGTCTCGCCGACGACCTCGTCCACGGGGAAGGTGTCCGCCTTGTCCAGGTGGTGGAACGCCTGGATCTCGCCGGGCTCCGTCGACACGAGCACCGGCTCGTGGCCCGCGTCCTTCGCCGCCTGCCACGGATCGGTGAGCTCGACCTGCTCGACGCCCTCGGGTGCGGTCAGAAACGCGATGCGCATGATGGTTCAGCGTCCTTTCGTTGCTTCTCGTCGCGGCTTCCCCGGCCGTGCCGGGCCGGTCCGGCTCATCCACCGCTTCGGGTGTCCGGCTCCGCGCGGCTGATGTCGGCCAGGGCCGAATCGGGGTCCTCGGCCTCGGCCAGGTCGCCGAGGCTGACCATGCCGACCGGGAGCCCGTTCTCCACCACCGGCAGCCGCCGTACGGCGTGCGCCCGCATCAGCTCCACCGCCGCCGACACCGGGTCGCGCGGCGCGACCGTCACCGGATCCGGGGTGCACACCGTGCGGGCGCTCACCGTCAGCGGATCCAGGCCCTCGGCGACGGCCCGTACCGCGATGTCACGGTCGGTGAGCACGCCGACGACCTCCTGCCCGTCGGCCACCACCACGTCGCCGATGTTCTGCGCGCGCATCAGCTGCGCCGCCTCCACCAGGGAGGCGTCCGGACGGACGGCGACCACGCCCGGAGTCATGACGTCCTTGACGAACTCAGCCATCACTGTGTGGCCCTTCCTGCGTCGCCCGGTCCGTGCGGGGCACCACGCCGGGACGGCATCCCGCCGCCCCCGGTACCCCCCGGAGCCGGGTCCCTATGCGCGGCTCTGCCGCCCTGACCGCCCGCCGGTGTCCGCCCGTACGGTCTCCTCGGGCCGGTTCTCCCGGTCCCGGGTGAGGGCCTCGGCCACCTCCTGGACGTTGCCGTAGCGGGCCTGGTGGGGCAGCCGCTCCACCGCCTCGACCAGCGCGTCGGGCGCCTGGTGGCGGCGCAGCGCACGGGCCAGCTCCCGCCCGTTCGCGGGGAACGCCTTACGGCCCAGGATCCGGGCCAGCTCCAGCCGGATCGCCTCCAGTGACGAAGGCCCACGGCTCGGCGTCACCGGGCCGTAGGCGACCTCCGGGTCGTCCTCGGCGGCCGGCTCCGGGTCGTGCCATTCCTCGCTGCGGGTGGGGTGCCCGGACCGGAGCAGACCCTGTAGTTCGTGCTTCATCTCGTCGTCACGGTGACGGCTCAGCCGGTCGCTGCCTCGCTGCATGTCTCCCTCCAGACCTTCGCGGTCCGCTCCGCGTACCCGCGCACCGGGGGACGACACCGCCTGGCGGGCCGGAGGGCGGCGCCGGAGTCCGCCGGGCCGATGGCCGCCGGGTCCGGGGGCGGTCTAGGCTCGGGGCAGTCGAGAGCTTGGGGGGGCATGTGGCGCGCGTGGTGCTGGTGCACGGCATCGGAAAGCAGTACCTGGGCCGCCTGTCCCTGCACGGGGCCCTGGCGGCGGCCGTGGTCGACGGCGTCGAGAGGGCCGGGGGCGAGGGGCTGCTGACCCCGCAGGACATCGACATCGCCTTCTACGGTGACGTGTTCAGGAAGCGCGCCCGGGGCGTGCGGGGCGAGGACGAGCCGCGACGGGTCGCCGACCTCGACGACCCGTTCGAACAGCGGCTGCTGCTCGACCTGTGGCGGGCGGCGGCGGTGGCCGAACCGGACCGGGTGGCCGCGCCGGCGGCCGAGGGGACGCGCGCCCCGACCCCGGTCACGGCGCAGCGAGCCATGAACGCGCTGCTGAGATCACGGTGTATGCCGGGGGCCGTGGCGGAGCGGTTCCTGCTGGGCACGCTGCGCCAGGTCCGCAGGTACCTCAACGACCCCGCGATCCGCCAGTACGCGCGAGAAGCCGTCACCGTCCGCCTCACGCCGGACACGGCGGTGGTCATCGGGCACTCGCTGGGCTCGGTGGTGGCGTACGAAGCGCTGTGCGCGGAGCCGGGGAGCGCCGGGGCACTGGTCACGCTGGGGTCGCCGCTGGGGATGCCGAAGGTGGTCTTCGACCGTCTGGAGCCGGCCCCCCTCGACGGCAGAGGCGCATGGCCGCACTGCATCCGCTCCTGGTCCAACCTGTGCGACCGGCACGACGTGGTGGCGTCGGTGAAGCGCCTCGGCCCGCTGTTCGACGTACCGGGAGGCCGGCGCAGGGTGGACGACCACGTGCTGGACAACGGCTGGAAGGTGCACGACCTGGGACGTCACCTGACCGACGAGGCGACGGGGCGGGCCGTCCTCGCCGCCCTGCGTGCCACGCCCGGCCTCTGAGCGGCCGATGAGCGGGTCCGGCCCCGGTGCGGGCGCGTCCGACCGGGCCGGCGCCCGGCATGTCTTCGCCGTCGGCGTGGCCACGTACCAGGACCCTTCCTGGGCCCCGCTGCCGCAGGTCCGCCCGGACGTCGCGGCGGTGATCCGGTCCCTGGCCGCCCTCGGGTACGCACCCGCCTGCACCGCGCCCACGGGACTGATCGACCCGGAGGAGTCCCGCGACGTCGAAAAGCCGCTCCTGGAGTGGCTGCGCGGTCACTTCGGCTTCGGCGACGACACGCTCGTCATCTACCACGCCGGTCACGGGGTCGCGGAACACGACCACTACCTCGTCTGCTCCGCGACGGAGTTCGACACCGCGGCCCTGAAGGTGACCGCCCTGCCGACCGCGCGCCTGGTCGAACTGGCCGGTGATGCGGGCGTGCAACGGCTGCTCGTCATCGTCGACGCGTGCTACGCGGGAGACGGCGCGGCCGACGTGCTCGCGCAGACCGCCAAGAGCCACCTCGTCGCGGCGGCCGCGGCCAGGGGTGACCAGCGCCGGCACTGGAAGTCGCTCGCCGTGCTGTGCGCCGCGCGCAGTGGCGAGGAAGCGGACGACGGAGCCTTCGCGCGGACCCTGTCGGCCGTACTGGCGAGCGCGACCGGTCAGGACCGTCTTCTGGCCGGTGAACGCCCGGAGTTCATCCACCTGTCCGATGTCGTGCGGGAGATCAACCGGGAGCTCGCCGGCCAGGGCCTTCCGCAGCGCGCCGATCTCGCCGTCATCCACGACGACGGGACGGGATTCCTGCCCAACCCCCGGCACGTGGCCGGCCTGAGTGACGACCTGGACCTCGCCGAACAGCGCGTCGCCTCCGAGCAGCACAGGCTGCGTCAGAGGGAGTTGGCCGAACACTTCGGGCCGCGGGGGGCGGGTGCGCACGGCCCCGAGGAGACCGGGCACTACTTCACCGGCCGTACCGCGG
Organism: Streptomyces sp. NPDC052682; assembly: GCF_040678435.1. Classification (NCBI taxonomy): domain Bacteria; kingdom Bacillati; phylum Actinomycetota; class Actinomycetes; order Kitasatosporales; family Streptomycetaceae; genus Streptomyces; species Streptomyces sp. NPDC052682. Next base: position 103,008 of record NZ_JBFATS010000021.1, read on the forward strand.
TCCTGACCCGCCTCGCGCGGTGGCTGCGGGGCGAGTCCGAACGCGACGTCCGCCTCTTCCAGGTCACCGGCGGCCCGGGAACAGGAAAGTCCTCCGTGCTGGGCCGTCTTGTCACCCGGTCCGATCCCACCGCACGCCACACGATCCCCGACGAGACCGTCGTCGTCTCCACCGACGTGCCGCCGGGCACGATCGATCTCGCGGTCCACGCGGCCGGCAAGCGGCTGCCCGACGTGCTGTCGGCGCTCGGCGACGCCCTGGGCGTACCGGCCGGCGGTCCGACCGACGTGGTGACGGGCCTGAAGAGCCTCGGGCGCTCGTTCACCCTGGTGATCGACGCGCTCGACGAGGCGTCCACCAACGTCAGGGCGTACGAGGCCGAGTCCATCGCGGCGTTCCTGCAGCAGGCCACCGCTCAGGCGCCCCGGTTCCGGGTCCTGCTCGGGGCACGCCCGGAGGTCCTCCCGGACGACGACGCCCAGGACACCGTCGCCCGCGTCGACCTGGACGACCCGCGGTGGATCTCCCGCTGGGACATCGTGGACTACGCGGCCCGGCTGCTGTCCGCACCGCACGGGCCGGGAAGTTCCTCCGGTCTGCCGGGCGAACCAGTGGAGCGCGCCGCTTGGGAGATCGGCCGGGTCACCTTTCCCAACTACCTGGTGACCCGCATCATCGCGCGGGCGCTGGCCGACCCGGGCCGTACCTTCTGGGCGGCGGACCCGGCCGAGTGGGCCTCGTTGCTCCCCGCCCCTGTCGGGGAACAGGGACCGACGCAGCGGCACCGCCGCGCCTATCGGGGCATCGGGCCCGCTTTCCTGTGGGCCAGGAACGTGCAGCTCAGTCCCGAGCGGATCCCTCTGTACCGCGCCGTGCTGACGGCTCTCGCCTACCGGCAGGGGGCCGGTCTTCCGCTGGCAGGCGTGTGGACCGCTGTCGCCGGCGCTCTGTACGGCGAACCGGTCAGCGAGAAACAGATCACGGAGATCCTCGCCACCGACGCCGCGGCCGCGTATGTGACCGAGACGATGGACGGTCACGGCCGCTCCGTCTACCGCCTCTACCACCAGGCCCTGGTGGACAACCTGCGCAGCGGCCACGAGAACGGGGTGACGGAGTACCTGGCCGCGCAGCCCGGCTACTGGGGCGTGGTGCACAGCAGGCAGGTACGGCGGATCATCGCGTCAGGCGTCTACGAGGCGCTCGCCGGCAGCGTGTGCCGGACCTCGCAGGGAGCCCGCGACTGGCACGACGCCGATCCCTACCTCCTCGACCACCTGATGGCCCACGCCGCCGCCGCGGGCCGGGCCGACGAGCTCCTCGTCGACGCCGGGTTCCTGGTCCACGCCAGGGCCGACGCAGTGGCACCCTTCCTGCAGCGGGCGGGTTCACCGGACGCGGTGCGCGCCGCCCGGGTGTACCGCGCTTCCCTGGGCCGGCATCGCGACGCGGACCCGGACACCCGGCGCTTCCTCCTCGCGCTGGACGCCACGCGCCTCGAGGACCACGAACTCGCCGACCGGCTGCGGCGGCCGACGCCCTCGCCGCTGCCCTGGCCCGTGTGGAACACCGCCTCGCCACGGCCGGGTCTCCTGCGGTCCATCGACGCCGGCGCCCGCGCACTGACGGTGCTTCCCGGGCTGCCCCTCGCCGCGGTGGCCGACGCGGAAGGCATGGTCCGGTGCTGGAACCTCGACGACGGCCAACCGCTCGTGGAGCTCGCTCCCTGTGAGAGCGGGGCCGTCACGGCCCTGGCCGCCACCCTGCACCAGGAACGTGTCGTGCTGATCACCGGGCACGGCAACGGAGACGTCAGGGTGTGGGACCTCTCCGACGACGTACCGCGCAGCAAACTCCTGCTCGGCGACCCTCCGGCGACGAGCGGCCCGGTCGCCTCGGTGGGCTGTGCCGTCGCCGAGGGCCGCGTCGTCGCCCTCGGCACCGCAGCGGACGGTGTCACCCGGATCTGGGACACGCGGACGCGGGAGCAGGTAGCGGTTCTTCCCGCCGGAGCGGACGGCGGCCCACCGACCGTCGTACATCCCTACGGGTCACCCACGGCGGCGACAGCGCGCGACGGCGGCGGCTTCGCGCTGTGGCACCTGCCCGGCGGGGAGCCCGTCGAACTCGACGACGACTGCTCCGCCGCGCCGGGACCGGTCACCGCACTGGCGGAGGCCACCTTCGGTGCACGTGCCGCGGTGATCACCGGTAACGCCCGCGGTGAACTGCACCGGTGGTTCGTCTCCAGCTCCCGCTTCGTATCGGCGGGGTTGCCCGGTTCCACCGCCCGTCGCGGCGCGGTCCCGGGCGACCCCGTCCTCGCGGTGGCCACGGTGCCCCTCGACGACACGGTCATCGCCGTCACCGGTCACCAGTCGGGGCACGTGGCGCTCTGGGACCTGGACGGCGGGCGCCCCTTGGTGCTGCCGGGGCACCATGCGCCGGTGCACACTGTCGCGACGGCCGAGCTGGACACCGGGCTCGCCGCCGTCACGGCGGACGACACCGGGTCGGTCAGCCTCTGGGATCTCCAGGACGTCTCGGCCGCGCTGCCCGGCGAACTCGGCGTCCGCGCACTGACCTGCGTGCGTCTGGACCGCCGCACGGTCACGGTCACCGGTCACCGGGACGGCCACCTCAGACTCTGGGACACGGCGGGTGGCCTCTGCCTGAGCCGGCACGCCGCGCCGACGGCCGAGCCGGGAGGGGTGACGGCGCTCGGCTGCGTACGACTGGGCGAGCGGACCCTCGCGGCGACGGCCTACGCGGGGAACCTGCTGCGCTTCTGGGATCTCGCCGACCCGGCCGACAGGGGCTGTCTGGTGCCCGTCGACGCTGCCGTGGCCGCCCTGGACTGCACGCGGGCCGACCATCTCGCCGTGGCCGTCACCGGGCACGCGGACGGCAGCGTCCGGCTGTGGGACCTCGCCGCCCGGACCGGCTTGGGCACGCTGCTCCCGCCAGGAGGGTCACCGGTCACGTCGGTCGCGTGCGGTCACCACGGCCCGGCGAGGGCCATCAGCGGTCACCTGGACGGTTCCTGCCGGAGTTGGGACCTGGAACGCCGTGTCCAGCTGAGCGAGTGGGCGCCCGCCGTGTCCGCTCCCGTCGAAGCGGTGGCCATGTCCCTGGGCGAGGACGGCGTCATCGCGGTGGTGGGGCACAGCGACGGCGGTGTCGTCCTGCGGGACGCGGCCGGCGGCCGCCTCCTGGGGGCGGCCATGCGGGGGGAAGGCGCGGCCCTGGCCTCCCTGACCTGCACGGAGCGGGACGACCAGTCCCTCGTCCTGGCGGGCCACCGGGACGGAACGCTCGACCTGTTCGACCTCGCCACCAGGACCCACCTGCGCAGCGTCCCTCTCCTGGTGGGCATCGACGCGCTGGCGTGGGCGGAGGAGGGCCTGCTGGCCGTGGCGGCGGGGGCGGAGCTGTACGTGCTGGACGGGATCTGACCGGCACCGCTCGACACGCGGCCGGCCGATTCAGTCCCCGTCCCGGAAGTCAGGCGTCCAAGCGCCCGTCACTTCCCGCCCCGCCCCGGCAGGAACTCCTGCATCTTCGCCTTGAAGCCCTGCCGGACCATCGACCCCCGGTCGGCGTCGCCCTTGAGGATCGACGACGCCGTCGCCTCCATCTGCTCCCAGGTGGCGTGCGGCGGGACCGGCGGCACGGCCGGGTCGGTGAGGAACTCGATGACCGCGGGGCCGTCCGCCTCCAGGCCGGCGCGCCAGGCCGCCTCGACGTCCTCGGGCTTCTCGACGCGGATGCCGGTCAGGCCGAGCGAGCGGGCGAACGCGGCGTACTGCACGTCGGGAAGCTGCTGCGAGGGCAGGAAGGACGGGGCGCCCTCCATGGCCCGCATCTCCCACGTGACCTGGTTGAGGTCATGGTTGTTCCACACGCCCACCACCAGGCGCGGGTCGTCCCACTGGTGGCGGTACTTCGCCGCCGTGATCAGCTCCGCCATGCCGTTCATCTGCATCGCGCCGTCGCCGACCAGGGCGATCGCGGGCCGGTCCGGGTGCGCGAACTTCGCGCCGATCACGTACGGCACACCGCAGCCCATCGTGGCGAGCGTCCCGGAGAGCGAGCCGCGCATGCCGGGCCGCATCGTCAGGTGCCGGGCGTACCAGTTCGCCGTGGAGCCCGAGTCGGAGGTGACGATCGCGTTGTCCGGCAGCAGCGGATCCAGCGCGCGGGCCACGTACTCCGGGTTGATCGGGTCGGCGCTCAGGGCGGCCCGCCGTTCCAGCACCTCGCGCCAGTGCCGCACGTTGTCGCACACCGTGTCGAACCACTCGCGGCCGCGGCCCCCCTCGATCAGCGGGATCAGCCGCTCCAGCGTGGCCTTGGCGTCGCCGACGAGGTTCACCTCGTACGGGTAGCGCATGCCGACCATGTGCGGGTCGATGTCGATCTGGATGCCGCGTGCCGTGCCGAACTCCGGCAGGAACTGGCTGTACGGGAACGAGGAGCCGATGGTGAGCAGGGTGTCGCAGTCACGCATCAACTCGTACGAGGGGCGCGTGCCCAGCAGACCGATCGAGCCGGTGACGTACGGCAGTTCGTCGCTGAGGACGTCCTTGCCCAGCAGCGCCTTGGCGACACCGGCGCCGAGCAGCTCGGCGAGGCGCTCGACCTCGGCGCGCGCCCCGGCCGCGCCCTGACCGACCAGGATCGCCACCTTGTCACCGGCGTTGAGGATCTCCGCCGCGCGGCGCACCGCATCGTCGGAGGGCACCGCCGTCCACGAGCTGCGGTCCAGGCTGGACGGCACCATCTTGAACTCGTGCGTGGGCGGGGAGTAGTCGAGCTCCTGCACGTCGCCCGGGATGATGATCGCGGTCGGGCAGCGGCGCGCGTACGCCGTGCGGATGGCCCGGTCCAGCACGTTCGGCAGCTGCTCGGGCACCGTCACCGTCTCCACGAAGTCGGAGGCGACGTCCTTGAACAGCGTGTGCAGGTCGACTTCCTGCTGGTAGGAGCCGCCCATCGCGGTGCGGTGGGTCTGGCCGACGATCGCGAGCACCGGGACGTGGTCGAGCTTGGCGTCGTACAGGCCGTTGAGCAGGTGGATCGCGCCGGGCCCCGACGTGGCCGCGCACACCCCGAGACGGCCGCTGAACTTGGCGTAGCCCACCGCCTGGAGCGCGGACATCTCCTCGTGCCGCGACTGGATGAAGCGGGGTTCGTTCTCCGCCCGGCCCCAGGCGGCGAGCAGGCCGTTGATGCCGTCGCCGGGATAGCCGAAGACGTGCTCCACACCCCACTCGCGCAGCCGCTGCAGGACGTGGTCGGCGACCTTGGTGCTCATGAACGACCTCCCGGGCGTCGGGGAAAAGGGCCAGCCGTACGAGTCACCCCGCGCGCCACCGGAAAACCTGCCGGGGTTTGGGACCGGAGACCGGGGGCAGGCGCGCCCCAGTGCTTCGGACCGGAGGCACGTCCGTGGGAGCGGCGCGACGCCGCACCGGACGCGCCCGTCCCACAGCGCGGTGCGCTCCCCACGGTGACCGTCCACGAGCACCTGCAAGGGAGTTGCGACGCATCATGCCGACCCATGTCAGCACGAGGCACCCGCACGACGACGCCCCCGACACGGCCGACGCCTTCCGCCGGCTCGCCGCCCTGCCCCCGGGACCGGAGCGCGACGCGCTGCGCGACGAGATCGTGGAGGCCTGGCTGCCCATGGCCGACCGGCTGGCCGGACGCTTCCGCAGCCGCGGCGAGAGCATGGAGGACCTGCGCCAGGTCGCGGCGCTCGGCCTGGTCAAGGCCGTCGACCGGTACGACCCGGAGCGCGGCAAGGCGTTCGAGAGCTACGCGGTGCCCACCATCACCGGCGAGATCAAGCGGCACTTCCGCGACCACATGTGGACCCTGCACGTGCCCCGCCGTGTCCAGGACCTGCGCAACCGGGTCCGCGTCGCAGGCCAGGACCTGTCCCAGACGATCCCCGGGCGCCGGCCCACCGTCGCCGAGATCGCCGAGCACGCCAACCTCAGTGAGGAGGACGTCCAGGTCGGCCTGGAGGCCCTGGAGAGCTTCACCGCGCTGTCCCTGGACGCCGAGCTGCCCGGCAGCGAGGACGGCTACTCGCTCGGCGACGCGCTCGGCTCGCCCGACCCGGCGCTGGACACGGTCGTCGACCGCGAGGCGGTCAGGGAGCGGCTGGCCGCCCTGCCCGAGCGCGAGCGGGCGATCCTCTACATGCGGTTCTTCGGCGACATGACCCAGAGCCGTATCGCCGAGCAGCTGGGGATCTCGCAGATGCACGTGTCCCGGCTGATCAGCCGGTGCTGCGGGCGGGTGCGCGCGCAGGTGCTGCGCGACGCGCCGTGAGCGGGTCCGTCACCCGCTCGGGCGTGCCGCGTCCCGCGAATGGGGCCCGGCCGCGCGCGGACGGGTGACGGACGGGCTGTGATGGCGGGGAGCCGTCATCGATCCGATGGCCGGCAGCCGTCATCGATCCGCTGGCGGGCCTGCCGTCACCGGGTCCGGTGGCCGGCCCGTCGCTGATCGGATGGCGGACCGGCCGTCGCTGATCGGATGGCGGACCGGCCGTCGCTGATCGGATGGCGGACCGACCGTCGCCGATCCGATGGCCGGCCGGCCGTCGCCGATCGGATGGCGGACCAGCCGTCGCCGCTCGAAGGAGCCCGTCCATGCGCCGCACCGCCCGTGCCCTGTCCGCCACCGTCCTGGCCGGCGCCGCCCTGGGCGTCCTCGCGCCGGCCGCCTCGGCGGAACCGTCCGCGGACGTCAGCCCGAGCGCTGCCGCGGCGGGCTCCCGCGTGACCGTCGCGGTCTCCTGCGACCCCGCGGGCGGCACGCCGCCCGCCACCATCGACGCCGCCTCCCAGGCCTTCGAGGAGGGCACCGTCGAGCTGAAGCGGGCCGCCGGCCACACCGGGGCGGCAGCCGCTCCCGTCTACCGGGGCACGGCGACCCTCGCCCCCGCCGAGAACCTCGAGGGCGACCCGGACGCGGCGGGGGAGCGCTCCGAGTGGACCGTCGACGGCACCTGCCCGGCGGACGGCGGAGCCGAGGGCACGCCCTGGAGCGCCCCGCTGACGGTGTCCCGCGCCGGCAGCCCCGGCTCCGCCCAGTCGCTGTCCACGTCCACCGACTGGTGCGCGGAGGCGGACGCCGCCGCGTGCGAGGAGGGCGAGGAGGCCGAGGAGGACTCCCACGCCACGGAGCCGTGCGCCGAGCCGGACGCCGCCTCCTGCGAGGAGGCCGAGGAGGACTTCCACGCCACCGACCCGTGCGCCGAACCGGACGCCGCCTCCTGCGAGGAGGACTCCGGCTCTCACCCCACGTCCCGCCCGGCGCTTCCCTCCTCCGGTCCGAGCCACTGGTGTGCCGACCCGCACGCCACCCCCTGCGGCGGCGCCGCCGTGCAGCACGGGGTGCGGGCCGGACAGGGCGGTGCCTTCACGGACTCGGTGCCCGCCCTGGTCGCCGGCGGGCTCCTGATCGCCGGCGCGGCCGGCGCGGCGGCGCACCGGCTGCGGCACCGGAACACCGGCGGCCACGGCTGACCAGCCGGCCCTTCCCCGCCGCGCGCCACCCATGCTGTGACCGTCACGACTCCGGGGGCAGCCCATGGAGCGGCGGCGCGCGGGGTACTCACTGGCCGAGGGCACGAGCCGCACCGTACGCACCGCTCGGCGGGGCACGGCACAGGAGCACGCGCCGAGGACGCGCCGAGAGGACACGGCATCAGCGACAGCGCGGAGGTACGCATGCGGCGGACGGACCCGGAAGGCCACGGCCCCGTCCGGTTCGGGCCACCGCCTCCCGAGGACGGGCTGCCCGTGCTGCCCGAGCTGTCGGCCGTGCTCGCCGCCGCGGCCTCCCGGGCGGAGGCCGAACCGGTCGGCGGCGGTCCCGCCCTGAAGGAGGCCGCCTGCGGCTACTGGGACCGGCGCGGCCTGCCGGCCCGCCCCGGCCGGGTGGCCGCCGCCCCGGGCGCGCCCGCGCTGCTGGTCGCGCTGACGGCCGCGCTCGGCGGCGACGTCCTCGTGCCTCGGCCCTGCGCCGCCTGGTGGGCCCCGTACGCGCGCCTGCTGGGCAGACCCGTCTTCCACGTGCCGACACCCGCCGAGAACGGCGGTGTCCCCGACCCGTACGCCCTGCTGGAGACCGTGCGCCGGCTCCGTGCCGAGGGCGGCGATCCGCGCCTGCTCGTCCTGTCCGTCGCCGACGACCCCACCGCGACCGTCGCCCCGCCCGAACTGCTGCACGAAACCGTCGAGGCCGCCGCGGGCGAGGGCCTGCACCTGGTGAGCGACGAGACCTGGCGCGACACCCTGCACGACCCGCACGGCACGGTGCTGCTCAGCCCCGCCGAGATGCTGCCCGAACGGGTCACGGTCGTCAGCGACCTGTCCGGCGCCCTGCTGCCCGCCGGCTGGCCCGCGGCCGTCGCCCGTCTCCCGGTGGACGGCACCGGGGACGGCCTGCACGCGCGTGTGCTCGACGTCCTGACCGCGCTCGACGCCCGCGTCGCCGCCCCCGTCGCCGCCGCGGCCGGATACGCCCTCACCGAGCCGGAGCCGGTCACCGCACGCATCCGTGCCGCGGTGCGCCTGCACGCGCGCGTGGCCGCCGCCGTGTACGCCACCGTCGTCGCCGCGGGCGCCCTGTCCCGCCCCCCGCAGGCCGGCCGCCACCTGTACGTCGACCTGGAACCCCTGCGCCCCGCCCTGGCCGCGCACGGCATCGGCGACGCGCAGGAACTGGAGGACTTCCTCACCGCCCGGCTCGGCATGCCCGCGCCGGGCGGCCACCGCTTCGGCGACGACCTCGCGGCACCGCGCGTCCGCCTGTCCACCGGTGCCCTCCTGGCAGGCGGCTCGCCGGAGGCGCGCGCGGCATGCCTCACCTCGCCCTCACCCTTGGAACTACCACACGTGCAACGCGCGTTGACCCTTGTGAAGTCGGTCTTCGACGACCTCCGCGACGACGCTCAGCGATGGGAGCCTCCTCGATGACGCAGCAGTCCGAGTCGACCACCACGGCCACGACCAGCCCAGAATCTGACGTTCCGGCGGACCCGTCCCCCCTAGCGACCCCGTTCCCGCCCCTGGCCGACCCGCTGCCGCTGGCACAGCGGCGGGTGTGGCCGCGGACGTTCCACGACCGGCTGACCGCACCGCTGCCCGGCCTGAAGGCCATGGCCCGGTTCGCCCGCGAGGGCGCCGTACGTCCCGGCAAGGAGGGCCTCGCCGACATCCCCCGGCTGCCCTACGCCCCGCAGCCCCTGCCCCGTGTCGACGCCCGCACCGTCGCTGTCTCCTGGGCGGGACACGCCAGTTGGGTCGTGCGGATCGGCGGCCTGACCGTCCTCACCGACCCGGTCTGGTCCCGCCGCATCCTCGGCACCCCGGCCCGGATCACTCCCGTGGGCATCCCCTGGGACGCCCTGCCGCGCGTGGACGCGGTCGTCATCAGCCACAACCACTACGACCACCTCGACGCCCCCACCCTGCGCCGACTCCCGCGCGACACACCGGTGTTCGTCCCGGCCGGGCTCGGCCGCTGGTTCCACCGCCGCCGGTTCACCCACGTCACCGAACTCGACTGGTGGGAGGCGGCCGAACTGGGCGGCGTGCGCTTCGACTTCGTCCCGTCCCACCACTGGTCCAAGCGCACCCTCACCGACACCTGCCGCACCCTGTGGGGCGGCTGGGTCCTCACCGACCCCGACGGGCAGCGCGTCTACTTCGCCGGCGACACCGGCTACGGCCACTGGTTCGCCCGGATAGGCCGGCGCTACCCCGGCATCGACCTCGCCCTGATGCCCATCGGCGCCTACGACCCCCGCTGGTGGCTCAGCGACGTCCACTGCGACCCGGAGGAGGCGGTGCAGGCCACCCAGGACCTCGGCGCCCGCCGTATGGCCCCCATGCACTGGGCCACCTTCGTGCTGTCGGCGGAGCCGGTCCTGGAGCCCCTCACACGCGTGCGTGCGGCCTGGGAGAAGGCGGGCCTGCCCCGGGAAGACCTGTGGGACATCCCGGTGGGAGGCTCGCGGGTCCTGTAGGAGAAGCGGTTACCGCCGCACCCGCCGCACCACACTGGGCGTGGGGGGGGGCCCCCCCGGCCCCGCGCCCCCCCCCGCCCCCCCCCCCCCCCCCGCCCCCGACCACCACACCCCCCCAAACCCCACACACAACAACGAGAACCACCAC
>NZ_JBFATS010000021.1:113219-122247 GCF_040678435.1 Streptomyces sp. NPDC052682
ACACCTTCCCGCGGGCCGGTACCGCCCCCGCACACGGCCCCCCCCCCGGGCCCCGCCCCACCGCCGCGACCACTCCCTCCCACGGCTCCGGGAACAACGACCCCCCGAGAATCCCGATCAACTGGTACGTCACGGCCCACGCCAGACAGGCCGGCAGATTCCCCCGGGCGAACCTGCGCAGCGGCCACTTGGCCAGCAGGCACGCCAGCATCACCGGGATCCGCCCGGCTGGCACCAGCCGCGACAGCACCAGCACCGCGACCCCGTGCCCGGCCAGCTTCTGCTGCGCCTGCGCCAGCCGGTCCTCCGGCGCCCGCGCCCGCAGCGCCTCCAGCCACCGCGACCCGTTCTTCGACGCCATCCCGCGCCGCCCCAGCCAGTACAGCGCCCCGTCCCCGCAGAACGCGGCCAGCGACGCCGTCACGAACACCAGCGCCAGCGAGAACGGCGCCGTCTGGTGGAAGGCGACCACCGCCGCGGAACTCACGATCGCCCCCGTCGGCACCACCGGCACCAGCGCCCCGATCAGCACCAGCAGGAACAGCGACGGGTAGCCGATCGCCTGCTGCGTGGACTCCGGAGCCACCCCTGCCGGGGCCAGGGCCAGCACGGCCACGGGGGACAGCGGCGCAGCGGACGGCGCCACGGCGGCGGACCACGTCACCGCGCGACCTCCAGGCGCACGCTGTCGCCCTGCCTGAGCTTGTGCACCGTCACGCCCGGCGCGTACCGGGCCGCCAGGCGCGCGAACTCGTCACCCGGCGCGTGGAACTCATGAGGGCGCACGGCGTCCATCCCGATCGGCCAGTACGTGCCGTAGTGCACCGGCACGGCACAGCGCGGCGCCAGCTGCGCCAGCGCCTGCGCCGCGCGCCCCGCGTCCAGGTGCCCCTCACCCAGGTACGGCCCCCAGCCGCCGACCGGCAGCAGCGCCACGTCGACCGGCCCGACCTCCTTGGCCATGTCGTCGAACAGGCCGGTGTCCCCGGCGAAGTACGTGCGGGCCTCGCCCTCGACGACGTACCCGAGGGCGGGGCAGCGGTGCGGGCCGAACGGCAGCCGCCGGCCGTCGTGCCGCGCCGGCACCGCCCGTATCACGAGGTCGCCGACGCGGACCTGGTCCCCGGGCGCCACCTCGGTCACCCGCAGATGCGTGAGCCGGCGCAGCCCCGGCACGGCACCCGGCGCGCCCCGGGGCACGAGCAGGCGCGTGCCCTGTTCCAGCCGCGCCAGCGACGGCACGTGCAGGTGGTCGGCGTGCAGATGGGACACCAGCGCAACGTCGGCGTGCCGGGCGCCGGGCGGCGGCAGCGCGCCGCGCCGGCGGCGCAGATGCGCGAGCCGGCGCGCGAACAGCGGATCGGTGAGGACGCGTACGTTCGAATCCCGCACCGCGCAGGTCGCATGACCCCACCAGGTGATCTCCACCGGCACCTCTTCGCCTCCTTCGCGCGACTCCCCCGAAGCCTACGGGCAGGAGTAGGGTCGGCGGCGAAAACCGGAGGTGAGGGGGACGCCATGGGGCCGGTCAGGGTGACGGCGATCGCGAGTCTGACGCCGCTGGAGGAACTGGACGCCGATCCGTTCCTGGTGGACTCCCGCAGCCAGCACGCCATGTGCGCCCGCTGGGCCGCCGAGCGGGGCTACGTCGTCAGCCGCGAGCTGCTGGTGAGCGGCCTGCGGCCCGACCACGGCGCGCTGTGGGACGGGGTCCGGCCCGGAGTGGACATGTTCGTGGCCCCCAGCCTGAGGGTCCTGCGCAGCGCGTTGTCGTCCGTGGAGGAGTTCACCGCGGAGTGCGCACGGCGCGGGGTGCGCGTCGAGACGGTCGGGCAGGCGGAGCCGTCGTACGACGCGGCGATGAAGGCCTGCGTCCATCGCAGACTGTCGATGCCGACGGCCGGGTACGACGGGCGTTAGCCCGCCGCCGGAGGCGGCCCGGGCTGGATGCCGGGCCCGGCAACCGGGGCGGTTTGGCCCGCCAGCCGCCGGGCAGCCGGTTGCTTCGGGAGTCTTTCGGGCGGCTGACCGGGAGTTGGGCCGGGCTCCGGGACCGTTCCGAGAGCCGAGGGCCCTCGGACCCGGGGGCGGGAGACGGCCAGGAGCCGGCCCCAACCCCCGGCGAGCGGCGCGGAGACGGCCGGGAGCCGGCCCTGAGCCCCGGCGAACGGCCGAGGGCGGCCGGGGCGCCGTCCGGGAGTGCCCGGGTGGAGCGGCCGGGAGGCCTTCCGGGAGGTGCCGGGTAGGCGGGACGCCGGCCGGGAGGAGCCCGGGCAGGGGCGGCTCGGGAGCGCCCCGAGGTGTGGCCCGGGAGCCCGGAGAGGCACCCGGCGCCGGGGACGGCCGGGAGCCGGCCATGAGGCCCGGCGAGCGACCCAGAGAGGCCGGGACGCCGTCCGCGAGGCGTCCGGGCGGAGCCGCCGGGCTGGCCGTCCTGGAGGTGCCCCGGGCGGAGCCGCCGGGACGTGGTCCGCGAGGCGCTCAGGCGGAGCCGCCGGGACGCGCCCGGCGGAGCCGCCGGGACGCCATCCGGAAGGTGCCCGGGCGGAGCCGCCGGGACGTCGGCCGGACGCCTCCCGGCGGCGGCTCGGGGAGCCCCCGAGGTGCACCCCGGGAGCCCGAAGAGGCACCCCGCCTCTTCGGGACGAAACGATTCCCCCGGCCGTTGTGGCAGGGTGAGTACGGGCCCGTACCGACGGCGGGCCGGGACGTGAGGTGGGCTGCGTGCGGGACGGGCGTTGGCGGCGGGCCGCCAGTCAGGTCGGACGGAGCGTCGCCGTGTGGGCGGCCTCCACGCTCACCATGCTCGTGCTCGCCGGCCTGCTGCCCGACTTCCGGCTCCGCTCGGCGGACGGCGACAGCGCCACCGACATCGCGGTCACCGCCGCGTCCGGCGCCGGCGCCTTCGGCCTGCTGTCGGCGCTGGTGTGGCCGCTGCTCGTCCGGCTCCTGCTGCTCGTCCCCGCGCTCGTCCTCGGGCTGCTGGTGTTCTTCCTCAACGGCGCCCTGCTGCTGCTCGCGTTGCGCCTCAACCCCGCCGAGCGCGGCGGCGCCGCCGCCTGGGAGACCGCGGTCGTCGTCGCCGCCGTGATGTCCGCCGTCGCCTCCGCCACCGGCGCCGCCCTGGCCGTGCGCGACGACGACGCCTACCGGCGCCGCCTCTACCGGCTCGCCGACCGCCGCAGGCGCAGGTCCGCACCGTCCTGCCCGGCCACCCCCGGCACGGTCTTCCTGCAACTCGACGGCGTCGGCCACGACGTGCTCACCGACGCCGTCGGCCAGGGCCTGATGCCCACCGTCGCCCGCTGGCTCGGCGCCGACGGCGCACACCGCCCCACCCACCGGCTCACCCCCTGGCGCACCGACTGGTCCAGCCAGACCGGCGCCAGCCAGCTCGGCATCCTGCACGGCAGCACCTTCGACGTGCCCGCCTTCCGCTGGTACGAGAAGGACCGGGGGGAGGTCGTGGTCTGCAACCGCCCGACCAGCGCCGCCGAACTCCAGCGCCGCGCCGCGCGGCACGCCGGGCACGACGGACTGCTCGCCGTGGACGGCGCCAGCCGCGGCAACCTGTTCAGCGGCGGCGCCGGCGAACAGGCCCTGGTGCTGTCCGTCGCCGCCCGCCGCAGCCGCCAGAACCGTTCCCGCGCGGGCTACTTCGCCTACTTCTGCGACCCGGCCAACGCGGTGCGCACCGCCCTGTCCTTCGCCGCCGAGGTGGGCCGCGAGATCGGCCAGTCCACCCGGGCCCGGCTGCGCAAGGAACGCCCGCGCGTCTCACGCGGCGGCCTCTACCCGCTGGTGCGGGCCTTCGCGACCGTCGTCGAACGGGACGTCGTGGTCGCCGCGGTGATGGGCGACATGCTCGCCGGGCGCACCGCCGTCTACGCCGACCTCGTCGCCTACGACGAGGTGGCCCACCACTCCGGCCCGTTCAGCAAGGACGCCGAGAAGGTCCTGGAGCGCCTGGACCGGTCCCTCGCGCTGATCGAGAAGGTCGCCGAGCACGCCCCGCGCCCGTACCGGATCGTGGTGCTGTCCGACCACGGGCAGAGCCCCGGGGAGACCTTCCGCGCCCGCTACGGCCTCACCCTCGGCGACCTGGTGCGGGCCGGCTGCGGGCTGCCCGTGCCGCGCAAGGCGCAGCGCACCCGCAGCGGCACCGAGGCCCGCGCGGCCGTCCGCGCCGCCCTGCGCATCCCGGTCGAGGAACGCGGCGAGCAGCACCGCCCGGCCCGCCGCTCCGAACCGATCGTGCTGGCCTCCGGCAACCTCGGCCTGGTCTCCTTCCCGGACGTGCCGCACCGGATGAGCAAGGAGGAGATCGACGCCCGCCACCCCGCGCTGCTGCCGACCCTCGCCAACCACCCCGGCATCGGCTTCCTGCTGGTGCGCAGCGAGCGGCACGGCGGCGTGGTGCTCGGGGCGTACGGCGCGGAGATCCCCCTCGACGACCTCGACGAGAACCCGGGCCCGCTCGCGCCCTTCGGGCCGGGCGCCGCCGACCTGGTGCGCCGGACCCACACCTTCCCGCACACCGCCGACATCATGGTCAACTCCTTCTACGACCCGGCCGACGGCGAAGTCCTCTCCTTCGAGGAGCAGATCGGCTCGCACGGCGGCCTCGGCGGCGCCCAGGGACGCCCCTTCCTGCTGTCGCCCCTCACCTTCTCCGCGCCCGCCGGCGAGGGGGCGGAACTCGTCGGCGCCGAGCACGTCCACCGCGTCCTGCGGCGCTGGCTGCGCGAGTCGGACGGCCCGCAGGTGCCGCTGGAGGCCGGACAGGACCAGCGCGCCGCCTGAGCGGACCTGCGCGGCCGCCGGGCCGCGCCCGGGCGGGAAATTCGGCTGCGCCGCCGCCGTCGTACGCCCACACTGAACCGCATCCGGCCGCGCACACCCGCGCGCCCGTGCCCCACCCCTTCCCCCGAGGAGCCCCTGCTTTGCAGGCTGCCGTCACCGTCACCCCTGCCCGCCTCCCGGATCTGCTGCTCGGCCTCGCGACCGTACGGCCGGTGTTCGTCTGGGGCGCCCCCGGCATCGGGAAGTCCTCCCTGGTCAGGGAGTTCGCCGAGTCGCTGGGACTGGAGTGCGTGAGCCTGCTGGGCACCCAGCTCGCACCCGAGGACCTGATCGGCGTCCCGCAGATCCGCGACGGGCGCTCGGTCTTCTGCCCGCCGCAGACCATCGCCCGCGACGAGCCGTACTGCCTGTTCCTGGACGAGCTCAACGCGGCCACACCGGACGTGCAGAAGGCGTTCTACTCGCTGATCCTGGACCGCCGTGTCGGCAGCTACGAACTGCCCAAGGGCTCGGTCGTCATCGGCGCCGGGAACCGCGCCACCGACAACGCGCTCGCCCGGCCCATCGCCTCCGCCCTGGTCAACCGCCTCACCCACGTGCACCTGGAAGCCTCCGCGAAGGACTGGCTGACCTGGGCCGCGAGCAACGGCATCCACCCGTGGATCGTGGACCACCTCACCGACCGGCCCGACCACCTGTGGTCCAGGCCGCCGAAGACGGAGGAGCCGTTCTCCACGCCCCGCTCCTGGCACATGCTCTCCGACGCGCTGCACTCCTTCGGCCGCGACCTCGACGAGGAGACGCTGAAGGTCCTCGCGCACGGCACGCTCACACCCACCCACGCGACCGCCTTCTGCGGCTACGTCAAGATCGTGCGCAGCCGGTTCGGCATCGAGGCGATCCTCAAGGGCGACGCCCGCTGGCCGCACCGGCTGGAGGACCGGGACCTGCTGTACTACCTCGCCGAGTCCTTCCGCGGCCGGCTCGTCAAGGAACTCCCGGCGAGCAAGGAGCACATGTCGGCGAGCGGCCGGCAGACCGCGTACCGCGCCAAGTCGCTGCTGGTGCAGCTCGCCGAGATCTCCGTCGAGGTCGCCCAGAGCGTCATCGCCTCCGACGCCGACGGCAACCCGGTGCTGCCGGCCTGGTTCCTGGTGGAGGCGGCGCGCGACATGCCGCGGCTGGTGGAGGCGCGCCGGTGAGCCGGGGCGGGAAGAAGCAGCCGAAGAAGCGCGACCTCGCGGCGGAGGCCTTCCGGGAGGGCCTGCGCATCGTACGGGCCAATCCCGCGCTGGCCACCGTGGAGTTCAGCGTCTGCCGCCACGAGGAGTGCCCCCTCGCGCCCCGTGACGGTCTCGTCCGCGCCGACTCCGACGGCGAACTCCACGTGGACCCTGACCGGATCGCCGACCCCGCGGCCTGGGCCTGGGCCCTCACCCACGCCGTCCTCCACCTCGGCTTCGGCCACCTCCCGGCGGCCAGGGGCGAGCGCGAACAGCCCGACCGGTGCGCGCTCGCGGCCCGCTGCGCCGTCGTCAACCGCTTCCTGCTCACCTTCCCCGTCGGGCAGGCCCCGGACCACCTGCCCCTGTCCTACCCGGACGGCGACGAGGAGCAGCTCGCCGCGCGCTGGCGGCGCAGCGGCATCCCGGCGGCGTACGAGCGCTGCGGCACGGCGGGTGCCGGGCCGGACCAGCTGCTGGTGCCGTGGGGGGACCGGTTCGGTCAGCCGCCGGACTGGCAGCTGGCGTTCGCGACCGCGCTGACCCGGACGGTGTCCACCGCGATGGACCTGGCCGGCGGCCGCCGCGACTCCATGAACGGCGAGCCCGTCGAGAAGAAGCCCTGGCAGTGGGCGCTGGAGTGGTTCGTCTCCTCCTATCCGCTGCTCGGCGGCATCGCGGCCGGCATCACCCTGGTGGCCGACGCCGAACTCGCCCGCGCGCACGGCATCTCCGTCGCCGCCGTCAACGCGGAGGCGGGGGAGATCTACCTCAACCCCCTGCGCACCTTCGAGCCCGAGGAGTGGCGGTTCGTCCTCGCCCACGAGATGCTGCACGCCGCCCTGCGCCACGGCGACCGCTGCGGCACCCGCGACCCGTACCTGTTCAACATCGCCTGCGACTACGTCATCAACGGCTGGCTGCGCGAGATGCAGATCGGCGACATGCCGGCCGGCGTGCTGCACGACCCGGAGCTGGCCGGGCTGTCCGCCGAGGAGGTCTACGACCGGATCGCCGGCGACCTGCGCCGCGTACGGCGCCTGTCCACGCTGCGCGGCAAGGGCGCCGGGGACATCCTCGGCGGCCCGCTGGGCTCACCCCGCGACTACGTCGACCTCGACGGGTTCTACCGGCGCGCCCTCGCCCACGGCCTGGACGCGCACCAGCGGCAGGACCGCGGCTTCCTGCCCGGCGGCCTGGTCGAGGAGATCCGCGCGCTGAGCCATCCGCCGCTGCCGTGGGACGCCCGGCTGGCCCGCTGGTTCGACGAGTTCGTGCCCCGCCCCGAGCCCGTACGGTCCTACGCCCGCCCCTCGCGGCGGCAGGCGGCGACCCCGGACATTCCGCGGGCCGGCCGGTACGTCCCGCCCGAGGAGATCGCCCGGTGCACCTTCGGCGTGGTCCTGGACACCTCCGGCTCCATGAGCCGCACCCTGCTCGGCAAGGCGCTCGGGGCCATCGCCTCCTACGCCGAGGCCCGTGACGTACCGGCGGCCCGGGTGGTGTTCTGCGACGCGGCGCCGCACGACGCGGGGTACCTGCCGGTCACGGAGATCGCCGGCCGGGTCCGCGTCCACGGGCGCGGCGGTACGGTGCTCCAGCCCGGCCTCGACCTGCTGCACCGTGCCGACGACTTCCCGCAGGGCGCGCCGGTGCTGATCATCACCGACGGCTGGTGCGACACCCTGCGGGTGCGCGGGGAGCACGCCTACCTGATCCCGCAGGGCGCCAGGCTGCCGTTCACCGCCAGAGGGCCGGTCTTCCGCGTGCGCTGAGCCGGAGTGTGATCGGATGGGGGACAGGAACCCGTCCCCGGGATTTCCGTCCATCAGTAACAGCCGTAATCCGAAAGGGATGCGTCATGGCAGCCACGCGCTCCGCACACACCGTGTGGGAAGGCAACCTGTTCAAGGGCAGCGGCGTCGTCACCCTCGACTCCTCCGGCATCCTCACCGATCAGCCGGTGTCCTGGGCGGCGCGCACCGAGGAGGCGAACGGCAAGACCAGCCCCGAGGAGCTGATCGCCGCCGCCCACTCCAGCTGCTTCTCGATGGCCTTCTCCAACATCCTCGACAAGGCGGGCACCCCGCCGACCCGGCTGACCACCTCGGCCGACGTGACCTTCCAGCCCGGTGAGGGCATCACCGGCATCCACATCACGGTCGAGGGCACCGTGCCCGGCATGGACGAGGAGGCCTTCCTCGCCGCCGCCGAGGACGCCAAGGTGAACTGCCCGGTCAGCCAGGCCCTCAAGGCCGTGCCGATCACGCTGACGGCGAAGCTCGCCTGACACCAGTCCCACCCACCCCGCCGCGCAGGACGCCCACCAGGGTGTCCTGCGCGGCGGCGTTCCGCCCCTGAGCACGCACCGGTGCCGGTGCGCGGGGGCCCGGCGGGAGCCGGCCACCCCCACGTGGCATTGACAACACGCCACTCAAGAATTGTGCTGGAGTTCCGGAGGTGCCCTGGCGGAAGGGGACGGCGATGGGACGTGCGGTCGGGATCGACCTCGGCACGACGAACTCGGTGGTGGCCGTCCTGGAGGGCGGTGAGCCCACCGTCATCAGCAACGCGGAAGGGGCGCGGACCACCCCGTCGATCGTGGCGTTCGCCAAGAACGGCGAGGTGCTGGTCGGCGAGGTCGCCAAGCGGCAGGCCGTGACGAACGTGGAGCGCACCGCGCGCTCGGTCAAGCGGCACATGGGCGACACGGGATGGCGCTTCCCGGAGCACGGCTCCGTCGACGGCACCCGCTACCGGGCCCAGGAGATCTCCGCGCGGGTGCTGCAGAAGCTGAAGCGGGACGCGGAGGCGTACCTCGGTGAGGACGTCACCGACGCGGTGATCACGGTGCCCGCGTATTTCGACGACGCCCAGCGGCAGGCGACCAAGGAGGCCGGTGAGATCGCCGGCCTGAAGGTGCTGCGGATCATCAACGAGCCGACGGCGGCGGCGCTGGCGTACGGGCTGGACAAGGAGAACGACCAGACGGTGCTGGTCTT
>NZ_JBFATS010000022.1:0-32849 GCF_040678435.1 Streptomyces sp. NPDC052682
GCCGCGGTCTACGACTACGACGTGCTGTTGTCGCCGAGTGGTGTGGACAGTGACCGTTCGTTCCAGCGTCTGCTGGGGGAGCGGCGGGTGGACGGTGCGATCCTGATGGAGATCAGGCTGGCGGACGACCGGATCGATCATCTGGCCGCGCTGGGCTTTCCGTTCGTGGCGATCGGCCGTACGGCCCGTCCGGAGGGCATCTGGTGGGTCGGTCTGGACCACACCGCGCTGGCGGCGGCGTGCGTGCACCATCTGGCGGACCTCGGCCACAGCCGGGTCGCTCTGGTGAACCGGCCCGAGCAGTTGCTGCGGGCGGGGTACGAGTCCGCCCACCGGGGGCTGGAGGGTTTCACCAAGGCCGCGGCCGAGCGTGGGCTGACCGTGCGGACGTACTGCTGCGGGGACGACGCCGCCTCCGGCCAGGCATGCCTGGAACAGATCCTTGCGGACGATCCGGCCACCACGGCCCTGGTCACGCTGAACGAGGCCGCGCTGGGGGGCCTGTACCGGGGGCTGGCCCGGGCGGGCCGTCATGTGCCGCGCGACTTCTCCGTCACCGGAGTGGTGGCCGGACGGTGGGCGGAGACGGTCACCCCGCAGCTCACCGCGGCCGACGTACCGGCCGAGGAGATGGGCCGCCGCGCCGTCGACCTGCTGGTGGAACGGCTCGGCCGGCCGGGTGCCGCGCCCCGGCACCATCTCCTGGCACCACCGATCTCCCTGCGGGCGAGTACCGGGCCCGCGCCGGCCGCCCTCACCGCGGGCGACGGGCCCGCCACCACCCTCTGACCCCGTCCCCCACTCACCGCACCACACCACCGACACCCGAATTGCTCGGCGGCGCCGTTTCCCGCGCCCGCCTTTCCTGCCCACCCCGTGCCCTCGGCACGCCCATGCCCGAAACAAGGAACCCTCAATGAACCGCTTCTCCAGACACCGCCGTCTGACCGCCGCAGCCCTGACCGTCCTGACCGTGACCGCCGGTGCCACCGCCTGCTCCTCCGGGTCGGGCAGCACCGACACCAAGGGCGCCGGCAGCGGCACGTACACCATCTGGGACCCCTACCCCCAGTTCGACAAGACCTCGGCCTGGGCGAAGCTGCTGGACCAGTGCGGCAGCAAGGCCGGCGTGAAGATCAAGCGGACTGCCTTCGACACCAGCGACCTGGCGAACAAGGCGCTGCTGGCGGCCCAGCAGGACAACTCCGCCGACGTCCTCATCGTCGACAACCCGGTGGTGTCGACCCTGGCCGAGGCGGGCGTGCTCACCACGACCGACGACAACAAGCTGGACACCTCCAAGGTCGACCCGAACCTGCTCGCGGCCGGCCAGGCGGGCGGAAAGACCTACGGCACGCCGATCGGCGCCAACACCCTCGCCCTCTACTACAACAAGAAGGTCCTGAAGGCGGCCGGGGTGGACGTCTCCGCGGTCAAGGACTGGACGTCGCTGACGGCGGCCCTGGCGAAGGTCAAGAAGGCCGGCAAGAAGGGCATCACCTTCTCGGCGATCGGCACGGAGGAAGGCAGCTTCCAGTTCCTGCCCTGGTTCTGGGGCGCGGGCGCGAAGCTCACCCAGCTCGACTCGCCCGAGGGCACCTCGGCGCTGAAGCTGTGGACCGACTGGCTGAAGAAGGGGTACGCCCCCAACTCGGTGCTCAACAACACCCAGACCACCAGCTGGCAGGAGTTCGCCAGCGGCGACTACGCCTTCGCCGAGAACGGCACCTGGCAGCTCGCGAACGCCAAGAAGGCCGGCTTCGACTACGGCGTGCTGCCCATCCCCGGTGTGTCGGGCGGGAACGCCGCGGCCCCGACGGGCGGCGAGTTCGTCACCATCCCGGTCCAGGGCGACACGGGCCGCTACGCCACCTCCCAGAAGCTGGTGTCCTGCCTGACCAGCAGCGCGAACCTGTACGACACCGACACCACCCTGTCGTACGTGGCCCCGACCGGCGAGGTCCAGGACAAGCAGGTGGCGGCGAACGCCGAGCTGAAGCCCTGGGTCGACGCGGTCAAGGCCGCCAAGGGGCGCACCAGCGACGACCTGGGCACCAAGTACCCCAAGATCTCCGAGCAGATGTGGAAGGCCGTCCAGTCCGCCCTCAGCGGTGCCGCCTCGCCCAAGGACGCGCTGGCCAAGGCGCAGTCCGCCGTCAAGTAGCCGATGCTTCCCGGGCCGCAGATGAACCTCACCGAACAGCGGCCGGACCACAGGTCCGCGCCCGCCCGGAACGGGGCGGCCATCGCCGCCCCGCCCCCGGCCGCCGCACGAGCACGGCGCCGTCCGCGCTCCCCGCAGTGGGCCGCCTGGGCCTTCCTGGCCCCGGTGACCCTCTACCTCGTCCTGTTCTACGCCTATCCGCTGTACCGCAACCTCGATCTGAGCCTGCGCCACTACACCGTCCGCTCCTTCGTGCAGGGCGACGCTCCCTTCACCGGCCTCGCCAACTACCGGACGGTCTTCGACGACCCGACCTTCGGCCCGGCCCTGACCCACACCGTGGTGTTCACCGCCGTGTGCCTGGTCTTCCAGTACGCCATCGGCCTGGCCCTCGCGGTCTTCTTCAACCAGCACTTCAGGCTCTCCGCGACCCTGCGGGCGCTGTTCCTGGTGCCGTGGCTGCTGCCGCTGATCGTGTCGGCCTCCACCTGGTCGTGGATGCTCAACAGCGACTCCGGCATCGTCAACGCCGCCCTGCACACCGTCGGCATCGGCCCGGTGAACTGGCTGACCTCCCCCGAGTGGTCGCTGACCTCCGTGATCATCGCGAACATCTGGATCGGCGTCCCGTTCAACCTCGTCGTGCTCCACAGCGGCCTGCAGTCCATCCCGGCGAGCCTGTACGAAGCGGCCGCCCTGGACGGCGCGAGCGCCTGGCGGCGCTTTTGGAGCATCACCTTCCCGCTGCTGCGCCCGGTGTCGGCGATCACCCTGCTGCTGGGCCTGGTCTACACGCTCAAGGTCTTCGACATCATCTGGATCATGACCAAGGGCGGCCCGGCGGACTCGTCCACCACCTTCGCCACCTGGTCCTACCGGCTCGGCTTCGGCAACCTGCTGCCCGCCTTCGGCCCCGGCGCGGCCGTCGGCAACCTGCTGGTGATCGCCGCCCTGGTCTTCGGCCTGGTGTACCTGAGGGTCCAGAGAAAGCAGGCACTGGCATGAACGACCTGCTGCACCGGTTGCGCGGTACGGGCTGGAAGACGGCCCTCGGGCTGGCATGCACCGCGGTCATGCTCTTCCCGGTCTACTGGATGCTGAACGTGTCCTTCACCCGCGACCAGGACATGCGCAAGTCCCCGCCCGAGGTGTTCCCCCTGCACGGCACGCTGGCCGGCTACCGCGCCGTGCTCGACCAGCAGTTGCCCTACCTGGGCACCAGTCTCGTCGTCGGCCTCGGCACCGTCGCGCTGACCGTGGCGCTGGCGGCGCCCGCCGGATACGCGCTGGCGAAACTCAGGCCCCGCGGCGGGGGAGTCCTCAGCTTCCTCTTCCTGGTGGCCCAGATGATCCCCGGCATCATCATGGCGATGGGCTTCTACGCCATCTACCTCCAGCTCGGCCTGCTCCAGTCCGTCCCCGGCCTGATCGTCGCCGACTCCACCCTGGCCGTCCCCTTCGCGGTACTGATCTTCACCGCGTTCATGTCCGGCATCCCCGGCGAACTGCTCCAGGCCGCGCAGATGGACGGCGCCGGGCCGCTGCGCACCTTCCGGTCCGTGGTGCTGCCGATGAGCCGCAACTCGGTCGTCACCGTGTCGCTGTTCGCGTTCCTGTGGTCGTGGTCCGACTTCGTCTTCGCCGGCACCCTGGCCAACGGCGGCGCCCACGAGCCGATCACGCTCGGCATCTACCACTACATCGGCAACAACAACCAGGAGTGGAACGCCATCATGGCCACCGCCGTCGTGGCCTCGCTGCCCGCCACGGTGATCCTCGTCCTCGCCCAGCGCTATGTGGCCGCCGGCGTGACGGCCGGAGCCGTCAAGGACTGACCACCGCACGACCTCTGCCGGTCACCCCTGCTGAAGAAACGAGTCACACCACATGACCGCCGCCCGATCCGGCCCGGCCTTCTCCCTCCACGACATCCCGTTCAGCACGCACGGCTCCTGGTTCGGTATCTCTCCCGTGCTCGCGGAGAAGACCCGGGCCGAGGACCTCCACCTCGTCTCGCACCAGAACGGCATGCACCCGGTCCTGCGCCTCACGCCCCTCGACACGACGACGGGCGCGCGTACGGGGACCCGCGTCGAGGCGACCGCGGGCCTGCTCAGCTGGACCGGTGAGCGGGGGCGCGTCGCCCTCGCCTACGCCTCACCGGACACCGTCCGCCTGCGCGGCGAAGGTCTCGGCCTGCGCATCGGCGCGGCATCGGACACCCTGACCCCCTTCACGGGCACCTACTTCTACCGCGACCCGGTGGACGGGGCGTACGTGTTCACCTCGTACGAGACCGGCCGCCGTTACCGGGTCACCCTGCTGGCCGGTGCCGTCGCCGAGGTGTCCGGCGGCCAGGCCCTCGGTACCGGCGAACGGGGCGTCACCCTCGCCGCGGACCCGGGCGGAGTCTGGGAGGCGGCGATCGAGGAACTGGACAGCGCACGCCTGCCCTACACCTCCTCGGAGACCTTCGACGCCGTCGTGGCGGCCGCGCGGGACGCCTTCGCCGCGTTCGTCGACGCGGTGGCCCCCTGGCGCTCGTCCGCCACGCCGGCCGCCGAACTCGCCGCGTACGTCGTGTGGTCGGCGACGGTCCGGCCTGCGGGCCTGGTCACCCGGCCCGCGGTGCTGATGTCCAAGCACTGGATGGACAAGGTCTGGAGCTGGGACCACTGCTTCAACGCGCTAGCCCTGGCGCCCGGTGCCCCCGCCCTGGCCCGGGACCAGTTCGCCCTGCCCTTCGACCACCAGGACACCACCGGCGCCCTGCCCGACTCGGTGACCCACTCCGAGGTGCTCTACAACTTCGTCAAACCGCCCATCCACGGCTGGACCCTGTCCCACCTGCGCAGACGGCTTCCCGAGCCGCTCAGCCCGGCCGAACTGACCGAAATCTACGGCAGGTTGGCACGGTGGACGGACTTCTGGCTCACCGCCCGCCGCGCACCCGGCGCCGCCCTGCCCCACTACCAGCACGGCAACGACAGCGGCTGGGACAACGCCACCACCTTCGACCCGGAGCGGGTGGTCGTCACCGCCGACCTGGCCGCCTTCCTCACCCTCCAGCTGCGCGAACTCGCCCGGCTGGCCGCCGAACTGGACCGGCCCGACGAGGCGCGGCGCTGGACCCGTACCGCCGAGGCGACCCAGGCCGCGATGCTCGACGAGCTGTGGACGGGAGACCGGTTCGTGGCCCGCGGCGTCGACACCGCCGCGACCTGGGGCAGTTCCAGCCTGCTGGACCTGATGCCGATGGCGCTGGGCGAGCACCTGCCCGAGGACGTCGGCAAGAACCTGGCCGACCGGATCGAGACCCACCTGACCTCGTACGGACTGGCCACCGAACTGCCCACCTCGCCCCACTACCTGCCCGACGGTTACTGGCGCGGCCCGATCTGGGCCCCCGCGACCATCCTCATCGAGGACGGCCTGCGCCGCGCCGGGCACCACCGCCTCGCGGACGAGATCAGCGCCCGTTTCCGCGCCCTGTGCGAGACCCACGGGTTCGCCGAGAACTTCGACGCCCTGACCGGAACGGGCCTGCGCGACCGCGCCTACACCTGGACCGCCAGCAGCTATCTGCTGCTGGCCGAGGCACACGCACACCGAGCCGGCCGCTGACCGGCCCTCTCCCCACAGCTCCGGGGACGTTCCCACCCCGACCGTCCTCCCCGTTCAGGCAGGAGCCGCAGCATGACATCTCGCTGGACATCTCCCAGACGCGCATCCCGCACCGGACGCCGAGCGGCCGCGTCCGTGGCCGTCCTCCTGGCCGCGCTGGCCACGACGCTGGTGCCCGCCGGCCCGTCGCAGGCCGCGGACACCAGCGTCACCGTCGACTTCTCCAACGCCGGGGGCGCCCCCTCCTACCGCGCCTCGGGCATGATCTACGGGCTGACCCCCGACGGGTCGCTGCCGCCGGACCACTTCTTCAAGGACATCAAGTGGCACTTCGAGCGGGCCGGCGGCGCCCAGCTCAACGGCGGCGGCTACGCCACCAGCCTCGCCGACTACCGGACCCGCTGGAACGCCACCCTCGCCCAGTACAAGCGCACCAAGGCGCTCGGCGGCACGTTCGTCCTCCTGCCCCACGACCTGTGGGGAGCGGACGGCACCACCAGCCAGGGCTTTCCCGGCGACAACGGCAACTGGACGCTGTTCGACAACTTCGTCAACCAGCTCATCTCCGACGTCAAGGCCAACAACATGACGGTGGAGTGGGACCTGTGGAACGAACCGGACCTCAGCGGCTTCTGGGGCCGGTCCCAGAGCCAGTACCTGCAGATGTGGTCCCGGTTCCACGCCGCCGTGCGGGCCAACCTGCCCGGGCAGCTCATCGTCGGCCCCAGCATGGCGAACCCGCCCGGCTCCTCCAACACCTGGTGGACCACCTTCCTGAACCACGTCAAGGCCAACAACGTCGCCCCCGACATCTACAGCTGGCATGCCATTCCGCACGACCCCGTCACGGCCGTCAGCGGCGCCGACTCGACCCTCGCCGCCGCGGGCCTGACCCGCACCCGCCCGTACCAGATCAACGAGTACGCCGGGAGCGAGCAGCAGAACCCCGGTGGCGGCGCGTGGTTCATCAGCCGCCTGGAGCGGGCTGGCGCCGACGGCCTGCGCTCCAACTGGGGAGGGGGCCCCAACCTTCACGACTACGCGGCCAACCTGCTCACCAAGAACAGCTCCGGCCAGTACCTGCCGCTCGGCGAGTGGTTCCTGTACCGCTACTACGGCTCGCAGACCGGCACCCTCGTCAGCCTCGCCCCCGGCACCAACACCGACGGCCTCGCCACCAAGGACAACACCGCCAGGACCGCCAAGATCCTCATCGGCAGCAACGGCAACACCGGCAACGTCACCGTCAACCTCAACCGGCTCGACACCACCTCGGTCGTGGAGAACGGCCGGGTCCGCGCCGTCGTCCAGCGCATCCCGTACAACAGCGGCGCCGCCGTGACCGGCCCGACGACCATCGCCGACACCACCCTGACCGTCAGCAACAACGCCGCCTCCCTGACCGTCCCGTACACCAACGCCCAGGACGGCTACACCATCACCCTGCTCCCGCCGTCCAACACCACCGTCTCCACGGTCGCGGTGAGCGAGAACAGCGGGCAGTGCCTGGACGACACCGACCTGAGCCAGACCGACGGCACGCAGTACCAGCAGTACTACTGCGAGGGCGGCTACCAGCAGATGTTCGACTTCAAGCCGGTCGCCGGACGCCCCAACACCTACACGGTGGTCAACCAGCTCAGCGGCAAGTGCCTGGACGTCAACGGTGCGTCCACCGCCGACGGTGCCGCCGTCATCCAGTGGACCTGCAGCGGCACCACCAACCAGATGTTCACCCTCAGCCCCGTCAGCGCGCTCGGCAACAGCCAGGACTACCAGCTCGTCGCCGTCCACAGCGGCAAGTGCGTCGACGTCTCCGGCGTCTCCACCCAGCCGCGCGCCGTGGTCCACCAGTGGACCTGCGACTCCGGCGGCACCCTCGGCACCAAGAAGAACCAGATCTGGCGCCTGCAGGGCATGCGCTGACCGTTCCTCGCGCAACGGGTGCTCCCGGCACGGCGGGGAGCACCCACCCGACCCGGCCCGGCTGACGCGCCGGGACCGGCGACCACCCACCCACACGTCCGGCACGGGGGCCGGCACAGCACCAACAGCCCCATCCCTGAAGGGACGTAAGCCCATGCCAGCACTCGGGCAAAGACGCTCGACCGCGAGACGCCTCCTGCGCGGCGTCGCCACGACGCTGCTCCCGCTGACCGTCATCGCCGGCCTCACCACGGTGACGGCAACGCCGGCCTCGGCCGCCACCCCCACCCTCACCGTCGACCTGGGCGCCGGCACCGGGGCCTTCCGGGGCGGCGCGTCGGGAGCGCTGTACGGCCTGTACGGCCCGCAGGTGCCGACGGACAACCTCATCGAGGGGATGGGGCTGAAGACCACCAACACCAAGTACCAGGACGGACAGCAGCACCCCGGGTCGGACGCCCTGGAGATCGCCAAGCCGTTCGTGGACAGCGGCGGCGGGGACATCTTCATCTACATGACGGACGTGTACCGGGCCAACTACGAACGGACCAGCTACGCGGCCTACCAGGACGCCATGAAGACGCAGGTCGAGCAGGCGAAGGCCAGCCCGTACGCGAGTCACATCGTCTTCATCCCCTACAACGAGCCCGACCTGAACTGGTTCAGCGGCATGCGCAGCGACGCGACCGCGCTGGGCAAGTTCAACGCCGAGTGGCTCCAGACCTACACCTTCATCAAAGGCATCTGGCCCCAGGCACGGCTGGCAGGGCCCAACACCTCCTCCTACACCGACTTCTCCCTCAGCGGCTTCCTCAAGTTCTGCAAGGCCAACAACTGCCTGCCGGACGTGGTCACCTGGCACACCCTGGGCAGCCCGGCCGGCGTCCGCAGCACCGTCGACGCCTACCGCGCGGTGGAGACCGCCGCGGGGATCCCCTCCCCGATCCCCGTCAACCTCAACGAGTACGCCCACCGCTACCACCTGACCGACCCGGGCCAGATGGTCCAGTGGATGGCGGCCATCGAGGACGAGAAGGTCGACGGCAACCTGCCGTACTGGAACATCAACGGCAACCTCGGCGACTCCGCCGCCGCCCAGAACACCCCCAACGCCCAGTGGTGGCTGTACAACTGGTACAGCTCCATGAGCGGCAACACCGTCAAGGTCACCAGCACCGGCGCCAACGCCGCGTACACCCTCCAGGGCCTGGCGAGCCTGGACACGGCCAAGAAGCAGGCCCGTGTCATCCTCGCCGGCGGCGGCACCAGCGGTGACTCCAGCACGGTCATCAAGAACATCGACCCCGCGGTCTTCGGCAGCACCGTGCACGTCAGCGTCTTCCAGGACCGCTGGAGCGGCTACATCGGCGCGGCGGCCACCCCGGTCCGGCTCTCCGACGCCGACGTCGCCGTGGGCTCCGACGGCTCGATCACGGTCCCCATCACCCTGGACCGCATGTCGGCGTACGAGGTGATCGTCTCCCCGGGCGGCACCGGCAGCAGCACCGCTTCCGACGCCACCTGGACGGGCACGTACGAGGCCGAGAACGCCACGCTCAGCGGCACCGGCTACAACATCAACACCGAGGGCACGACCGGCAGCATCGCCAAGTTCGCCACCTCCGGCACCAAGGACGTCGGCGGCCTGCGCACCGGCTCCACCACCGTGATCTCCTTCAACGTCTCCGTCCCCACCACCGGCGACTACAACCTGTCGGTGTTCGGCAACAGCTACGCCAAGGACGCCGACGTCAAGGGCCCGACGAACGTGTACGCACGGGTCGACGGCGGCGCCTCGACCAGGTTCGACATCCCGGTGGGCTTCCAGTGGGTGGTGTGGGGGCACGACGACGCCACCGTGCACCTCACCGCGGGCAGCCACACCATCACCCTGGCCACCACCGGCGACAACGGCGCGAAGATCGTCGGCGACGCGATCATCGACAAGATCGACCTGCAGTACAAGGACCCCGCCGTCCAGGGCACCACGCTCTACGAGGCTGAGCAGGCGAACCTCTCCGACAGCGCCACCGCCACCTACACCGCCCAGGGCCAGTCCGGCGCGGGCGCGGTGAACCTCACCTCCGGCAAGTCGGCGACGTTCTGGGTCTACTCCGCACGGGACGGATACGCGGACCTGACGGCCCGCTTCCGCAACACCGGCCAGGCCGACCTCACCGTCAACGGCCGCACCGTCGACGACCAGACGCTGTCCGGCGCGACGACCGGCGCCTGGTCCACCTCCACCAACCGGGTGTACCTCAACGGCGGCATCAACAAGGTCGAGGTGACCGGCACGTCCGGCACCCTCGCCCTGGACGACCTGGCCGTCAGCCCGTTCAGCGCCGGCTCCGCCGTCACCACCGGCAACGTCGTCACCTACCAGGCCGAGGACGGCACCCTCACCGGCACCGCGGCCGTCGACACCGGCTACAGCCAGGCCAACGGCGGCGTGGTCAAGGGCATCGGCGACGGAACCGCCAACTCCCTCACCCTGAACGTCAACGCGCCCGCGTCCGGCACCTACGCCATGACCATGCGCTTCGCCAACAACGAGGAGCTGCCCTCCAACCACTACAACCCCGACCTGTACGCCGAGCACGCCGACGTCAGCGTCAACGGCGGGGACCCCACCCGCGTCAACTTCGCCAGCACCCTGCACTGGAACCAGTTCCAGAACTACACGGTCCCCGTGACCCTCACCAAGGGCGCCAACACCGTCAAGTTCACCGCCTCACAGCTCTACAACTGGGACGGCATGACCATCGGCGTGGTGTACTCCGGCGGCGGCAGCGACATCGGGCAGCCGATGCGGTCCAGCTCCGCGCCCCACCTCGACCAGGTCTCCTTCGCCCCCGCGAGCCTGCACATCGGCGCGGCGTCCGGCTTCTCCTCCACGGCCGTCGCCCAGCACAGCGGGCTCTGCCTCGAAGACCCCGGCCAGTCCACCGCCAACGGCACCCAGTACCGGCAGAACACCTGCACGAGCGGACAGGGCCAGATCTTCGACTTCCACCCCGTCACCGGTACGACCGACACCTACACCCTCGTCAACCACTACAGCGGCAAGTGCCTGGACGTGGCGAGCGCTTCCACGGCCGACGGCGCGGCCGTGCAGCAGTGGACCTGCAACGGCGGCACCAACCAGCGCTACCAGCTCAAGCCCGTGACCGCGCTCGGCAACAGCCACGACTACCAGCTGGTCGCGGTGCACAGCGGCAAGTGCGTCGACGTCAGCACCATCTCCACCGCGCCCGGCGCCCTCGTCCACCAGTGGACCTGCGACTCCGCCAGTGCCCTGACCACCAAGAAGAACCAGATCTGGCGCCTCTCCGGAAAGGACTGACCTGACCCAGCACCAGGAAGAACACCGGGCGGCATCGGCTTGACGGGCCGATGCCGCTCGGTGTCAGGCTCTTCTGAGCAGGCGGTTCACCGCCCGTCCGAACACGTAGCGCGACGCTGCCCGCAGGGCGCTGTCGAAGATCCCGGGCAGGAAGCGGACCCGCACCTCCTCCCGCCAGCACACGCGCGCACGGCCCCCCGGTCCCGGCCGGACCTCGATCTCGGCCCAGCCCAGAACCACCCGGCCCCGCTTCTCCAGACGGCACAGTCCGGGAGCGCCGTCCTGCGGCGGGCGCCACACGGTCACCTCCATCCGGTCGTCGAAGGAGAGCGGGCCGAGGCCGGAGCGGGCCACGAACACCGTCCCCTCGCCCGTCGGTCCGGGCGTGACCACCGTGACCCGGGTCAGCGGGACGACCTCGCCGTGCCGGGGCCAGTCGGTCAGCCGGCGCCAGGCCTCGTCGAGGGGGAGCGGCGGGGTGCGTTCGAGCAGGAAGGTGACCACGGCAGGATCGTAGGGAATCACCCCGCCGAGCAGCGCGATCGCGCACGGCGGCCCGCGTGTCCGCTCCGTGGACGCGGCCCCCGCTGATCCACCGGTCGCCGGACCGCCCGCATCCGGCCGGGGAGAGCGCCCCTACCGGTACACCTCGTCCGGCTCCGCCCTCCCCGGTGCCAGCAGCTGCGGCACCGTCACGAAGACGTACCCCCGCTCCTTGAGCGCGTCGATGATGCCGGGCACGGCCGGCACGGTGCCGTCGTACAGGTCGTGCAGCAGGATGATGCCGTCCCGCGAGGCCTGCTTCAGGACCCGGCGGGTGATGAGGCCGGAGTCGGTGGTCTGGTAGTCCTTCGCGGTCACCGTCCACAGCACCTCCGACAGGCCCAGCTCGCGGCAGATGTCGTGGACGGTGTCGTCGGTGCGGCCCTGCGGCGGCCGCATCAGGGTGGGGCGGCGGCCGGTCAGGCGGGCTATCGCGTCGTTGGGGCGCTCGAGTTCCTCGCGTATCTCGTCGGGTGGGATGCGGGTCAGGATCCGGTGGGTCCAGGTGTGGCTCGCGACCTCATGGCCCTCGTCTGCCATGCGCCTGACAAGCTCGGGGTACTTCTCGATGTGCCGCCTGCCGAGGAGGAAGAAGGTCGCCGGGACCTGTTTCTCCTTCAGGATGTCCAGCAGGCGTGCGGAGTGCTCGCTCGGCCCGGCGTCGAAGGTCAGCGCGATGCACTTGACCTCGCGGCAGTCGGCCGTGCCGAACGCGACGGCCCGGGTGTCCGTCGCGGCCTTGGCCCGGGCGGTGCTCGGGGCGGTGGTGTCCAGGCGGCCGCAGCCGCCGAGGGCGAGCGTCACCGCGGTGAGCGCCGCGAACATTCCGGCGGCACGGAACGCGGTCCCCGTTTTCTTCGTCTTCTTGGTCCGAGAGGGCATGCCGCGACTATACACAGGTATTATACACCCAGTTTATAGTCGCTGAGGCCTGCCCTGGCCGCAGGTATGCGCGTCGGATGGAGTGAGGGGCTGGGGGCGCCCTTGGCTGGTTAACGCGCTCGGTCGGCGCCTGAGCCGGTCACCCAAATCGCCCATACCGCCACCTAGAGTCATAGATCGGCCCGTCACGCGGTGAGTTGGCTTCAGGTGTTTGAGACAGCTGCAGTGCGGCACTCGCGACATCTGTAGCCCCACATGTTCCTCGGGGACGGAGCACCGCCTCATGCGCATCGTCGGCATCAACGCCCTGTTCCACGATCCGGCCGCCGCCCTGGTCGTCGACGGCGGAACGGTGGCGGCAGCCGAGGAGGAGCGTTTCAGCGGCCGGTGGGACAAGGCGGGCGCGTCGCGCGGCCGGATCCGCGGCCACGCGGCGATCACGGCGGCGGGTCTGGCCGCCGCGCTGCTCGCCGCCACGGGGCGCCGCCGGGCCGCCGCCGCGTGCGCGCTCGCTGGGGCCGCCGGCACCGGCGAGTTCGCCCGGGCCCGCATCGCCCCCGGCCCGCGCACCCGCCAGGAGGTGACGGCCATGCTTGCCACCAGCGTGCTCATCCCGCCCGCCGCGACCTGGCACCGCCTGGCGGGCACCTGGCGCCACCGCACCGCACCCGCCTGGCAGGAGGTGGCCCGATGAGCCAGGTCAGGGCGGTGTTCTTCGACCGCGACGGCACCCTCGTGCACGACGTGCCCTACAACGCCGACCCCGACCGGGTCCGTCCCGTCGACGGCGCCCGCGAGGCGCTCGGCCTGCTGCGCGAGCGCGGCATCCGCACCGCCGTCGTCACCAACCAGTCCGGCGTGGCACGCGGCCTGCTCACCGACGCCGACGTGCGCCGCGTCAACCGCCGCGTCGACGAACTCCTCGGCCCCTTCGACGTGTTCGCCATCTGCCCGCACGGCCCGGACGACGGCTGCCACTGCCGCAAACCGCAGCCCGGCATGATCCTGTGGGCGGCCGGGCGGATCTGCACCGACCCCGCCGACGTGGTCGTGATCGGCGACATCGGCGCCGACGTCGAGGCCGCCCGGCGCGCCGGCGCGCACGGCATCCTCGTCCCGAACGACGCGACCCGCCCAGAGGAGACCGCGCGGGCCGACCACGTGGCGCCCGACCTGCTGACCGCCGTCCGGGCGGTCCTTCACGGACGGCCGCCGCAGGGCCGGGTCCTGGCCGACGAGACGCCCATACGGCAGGCGTACACGGCCGCCCCCGCGCGAGGGGAGCGCCCGTGAAGGCACTGGTCAGCCGCCTCGACAACGTCGGCGACGTGCTGCTCGCCGGACCCGCGGTGCGCGCCGTCGCCGCCCGCGCCGACACCGTCACCCTGCTGTGCGGCCCGCGCGGCGCCCCCGCCGCCCGCCTGCTGCCCGGCGTGGACGAGGTCCTGGTGTGGGACGCCCCGTGGACGGGGTTCCAGCCGCCGCCCGTCGACCGCAAGGAGGTCGAGCACCTCGTCGACACCATCGAGGGGCTCGGCATCGGCACGGCGCTGATCCTGACCTCCTTCCACCAGTCCCCGTTGCCCACCGCCCTGCTGCTGCGGCTGGCCGGGGTGGGCTTCATCGCCGCCGACAGCGCGGACTACCCGGGCGCGCTGCTGGACGTACGCCACCAGCGGGCCCCGCACGCCCACGAGGTGGAGGCCGCGCTGGACCTCGCCGAGGCCGCCGGGTTCCCGTGCCCCGACGACGGCAGGCCGCGGATCCTGCCCCCGCCGGACACCAGCGCCCTCACCGGCGACGGGCCGTACGTCGTGCTGCACCCGGGCGCCAGCGTGCCCGCCCGGGCGTGGAGCCCCGAGCGCTGCGCGGCGGCGGTGCGGGAACTGGCCGCGGCCGGGCACCGGGTGGTGGTCACCGGCGGGAGCGGCGAGCGCGTGCTGACCTCGTACGTCGCCGGGGAGCACGGCCTCGATCTGGGCGGCCGTACGGGCGCCGCCGAGCTGGCCGGGGTCCTCGCGGGGGCCGCCGCCGTGGTCACCGGCAACACCGGCCCGGCCCATCTGGCCGCCGCCGTCGGCACCCCGGTGGTGTCGCTGTTCGCCCCGGTCGTCCCGGCCGAACGCTGGCGGCCCTACGGCGTGCCGTACGTGCTGCTCGGCGACCAGGACGCCCCCTGCGCCGGCAGCAGGGCCCGCACCTGCCCCGTCCCGGGCCATCCGTGCCTGGACACCGTCACCGCGCACGACGTCGTCGCCGCCGTCGACAAGCTCCTGGGGGACCCATGAGGATCCTGCTGTGGCATGTGCACGGCTCGTGGACCACGGCCTTCGTGCAGGGCCCGCACACCTGCCTGGTCCCCGTCACCCCCGACCGCGGCCCCGACGGCCTCGGCAGGGCGCGCACCTTCGACTGGCCCGGCTCGGTCGCCGAGGTGCCGCCCGAGCGGCTGCGGGACGAGGACATCGACGTCGTCGTGCTGCAACGGCCGCACGAACTCGCCCTCGTCGACCGGTGGCTGGGCCGCCGCCCGCCGCTGGTGTACCTGGAGCACAACGCCCCGCACGGCGACGTGCCCGACACCCGCCACCCGGCCCAGGACATCCCCGGCGTCACCCTCGTGCACGTCACCCACTTCAACCGCCTGATGTGGGACGCCGGCCCGGTCCCCAGCACGGTCATCGAGCACGGCATCGTCGACCCCGGGCCGCTGTGGACCGGCGAGCTGCCGCACGCGCCGTCGTCGTCAACGAACCCGTGCGGCGCGGCCGTACCACCGGCACCGACCTGCTGCCGGCGTTCGCCGGCGCCGCGCCCCTGGACGTCTTCGGCACGCGCACCGAAGGCCTCGCCGCCCACCTGGGCCTGCCGCCCGGCCGCTGCCGCACCCAGGACCTGCCCCAGCGTGAGCTGCACGCCGCCCTGGCGCGGCGGCGCGTCTACGTCCACCCCGTGCGCTGGACCTCCCTCGGCCTGTCCCTGCTGGAGGCGATGCACCTGGGCATGCCCGTGGTCGCGCTCGCCACCACCGAGGTCACCGAGGCCGTGCCGCCCGGCGCCGGAGTGGTCTCCAACCGCATCGACGTACTGACCGATGCCGTACGGGACTTCGTCACCGACCCGCTGCACGCCCGCATGACCGGCGAGGGGGCACGCGCCGCGGCGCTCGCCCGCTACGGGCTGTCCCGCTTCCTCGACGACTGGGAGCGGCTGCTGAAGGAGGTGACCCGATGAGGATCGCCATGGTGTCCGAGCACGCGAGCCCGCTCGCCGCGCTCGGCGGCGTCGACGCCGGCGGGCAGAACGTGTACGTGGCCCGCCTCACCGAGGAGCTGGCGCGGCGCGGCCACGAAGTGACCGTCTACACCCGCCGCGACCGCGCCGACCTGCCCGACCGGGTCCCGCTGCCCGGCGGCGCCGTCGTCGAGCACGTGCCGGCCGGACCGGCCGCACCCGTGCCCAAGGACGGCCTGTTCCCCTGCATGCCCGGCTTCGGCTCCCACCTGGCCCGGGCCTGGGGCCGCCGGCGGCCCGACGTGGTGCACGCCCACTTCTGGATGTCCGGCATGGCCTCCCAGATCGGCGCGGCCCCGTACGGCATCCCGGTCGTGCAGACCTTCCACGCCCTGGGCACCGTCAAGCGGCGCCACCAGGGGCGGCGGGACACCAGCCCGTTCGAACGCATCGGCATCGAGCGGCAGATCGGCCGCACCTGTGAACGCGTCCTGGCCACCTGCACCGACGAGGTGCGCGAACTGGCCGAGATGGGCGTGCCCGCCCGGCAGGTGTCCGTGGTGCCCTGCGGGGTGGACGCCGAGCACTTCCGCCCCGGCGCCACCGGGCACGGCGTGCCGGAACGCCGCGCGCGGCACCGGCTGCTGGCCTGCGGCCGGCTGGTCCGCCGCAAGGGCTACGACCAGGCCGTCCGGGCGCTCACGGACATACCCGGCGCCGAACTGCTCATCGCCGGCGGCCCCCCGGCCGGGGAACTCGACGACGACCCCGAGGCCCAGCGCCTGGGGCGGCTCGCCGAGCGCACCGGCGTCACCGACCGGGTCCGGCTGCTCGGCGCGGTCGACCCGCACGACATGCCCGCCCTGATGAACAGCTCCGACCTGGTGCTGTGCACCCCGGTGTACGAACCGTTCGGGATCGTGCCGCTGGAGGCGATGGCGTGCGGCGTGCCCGTCGTCGCCACCGACGTCGGAGGGCACCGCGACAGCGTCGCCGACGGCACCACCGGCCGGCTCGTCCCGCCGCAGCATCCCGAGGCGGTCGCCGCCGCCGTGCGCGCCCTCCTCGACGACGACCGGCTCCGCCGCAGCTACGGCACCGCGGGCCGCGAGCGCGTCCTCGCCCGCTACACCTGGCGGCGCGTCGCCGACGGCGCGCAGCAGGTGTACCGCCAGGCCCTGACCGACGCCGGTCGCCACGCCCAGCCGAAGGAGGTGGCCTGATGACCCTCCACCCGCCCGTCACCGGGCACTGCGACGAACTGCAGGACGCGCTCACCGCGTTCCGCGCTTCCGCCCACATCACCGAACGGTGGGGCCGGCGCCTGGCCGCCGTCCTGGCCGGCGGCGGGCGGCTGCTGGCCGCGGGCAACGGCGGCAGCGCCGCCCAGGCCCAGCACCTGACCGCCGAGATCGTCGGCCGCTACCGCGAGGACCGGCCGCCGTTCTCCGCGATCGCCCTGCACGCCGACACCTCCTCCACCACCGCCATCGCCAACGACTACGGCGTCGACGCGGTGTTCGCCCGGCAGGTCCGCGCCCACGGCCGGCCCGGGGACGTGCTGATGCTGCTGTCCACCTCCGGCGCCAGCGCCAACCTGCTGTCCGCCGCCGACGCGGCCCGCGCGGCCGGCGTCGGCGTGTGGGCGCTGACCGGGCCCGCCCCCAACCCGCTGGCGGCGGGCAGCGACGAGGCCCTGTGCGTGGCGGCACCCGCCACCGCCACCGTCCAGGATCTGCACCTGGTCGCGGTGCACATGGTGTGCGCGGCCTTCGACGCGGCCCTGGAGAGCGGGGCCGGGCGCCTGGACGGCGGGAGGTGACATGAAGGGCGGTCGAGCGCGGGGCACCGAGGCCCGGGGCAGGGCACCGCTGCTGGTGGTCGGCGACGCACTGCTCGACCGCGACCTGACCGGCCGCGCCGAACGGCTCGCGCCCGACGCGCCCGTACCGGTCGTCGACGACCTCGGGGAGCACACCCGGCCCGGCGGCGCCGCGCTCGCCGCGTACCTCGCGGCCCGCGACGGCCGCGACGTCACCCTGGTCGCCGGGGTCGGCGACGACCCGGCCAGCCGTGAGCTGCGGCGGCTGCTGGAGCCCTGGGTGCGGCTGATCCCGCTGCCGCTGACCGGGCCGCTGTCGGAGAAGACCCGGGTGCTGGCGCAGGACCGGCCCGTGGTCCGCCTGGACCGGGGCGCCGGACGCACCCGTGAAGCCACCGACGCGGCCCGCGAGGCCGTCCGCACCGCGCCCGCCGTCCTGGTGTCCGACTACGGCCGCGGCACCGCCGACGCCCTGCGTGACGTCCTGGCCGAGCGCCCGCCCCTGGTCTGGGACCCGCACCCGCGCGGCGGCCCGCCGGTCCACGGCACCCGCCTGGTCACCCCCGCGGAGAAGGAGGCCCACGCCCTCGCCCCGCAGGACCGCGCCCGCGGCCGCGACCTGCACGCCGCCGCCCACAGCGCCGCCGCGCTGGTACGGCGGTGGCGGGCCGCCGCCGTCGCGGTCACCCTCGGCTCGCGCGGCGCCCTGCTGTCGTACGGCGCACACCCGCTGCTGGTGCCCGCCCCCGCCGCCCACCCCGGCGACAGCTGCGGGGCCGGGGACCGGTTCGCCGCGACGGCGGCCGGGCTGCTCGCCGACGGCGCGCTGGTGGGCGAGGCCGTCGAGGGCGCCGTCGCCGCCGCGACCGGGTTCGTCGCCGCCGGAGGCGCCGCCGCGGTGCCCCGCGCGGACGCCGCGCCGCACCCGCCGCCGGACGGGGACGACCCCTTCGGCCTGGCCGCCCGAGTCCGCGCCGCCGGTGGCACCGTGGTCGCCGCGGGCGGCTGCTTCGACCTGCTGCACGCCGGCCACGTCGGGCTGCTCCAGGCGGCCCGCCGGCTCGGCGACTGCCTGGTGGTCTGTGTCAACTCCGACGCCTCCGTACAGCGCCGCAAGGGACCGGGCCGCCCGGTCAACCCGCTCGCCGACCGGGTCCGTGTGCTGCGCGCGCTGGCCTGCGTCGACGCCGTCGCCGTCTTCGACGAGGACACCCCCGAACGCCTGCTGGCCGACCTGCGCCCCGACGTCTGGGTCAAGGGCGGCGACTACGCCGCCGCCGACCTGCCCGAGGCGGCCCTGCTCCAGGAGTGGGACGGCCAGGCGGTGCTCCTGCCGTACCTCGACGGCCGCTCGTCGACGGCCCTGATGGAACGCGCGGCGGAGGGGGCGCGATGAGGGCTCCGGTCACGCCCGGGCCTCTCACGCCCGGGCCGGCCGGACCCGGGCACGGGCCGGTGGGGACGAGCGATCCCGTGTCGGGATCCCTGGCAGGTACCGGAGGCCTGGCAGGCCCGTCCGGCCCGCCCGCGGCGGCGCGGCGGGCGCGCGCCCGGGCACGGGCCGGTGAGGGAAAGCGATCCCGTGTCGGGACCCCCGGCAGGTACCGGAGGCATGGCCGACCCGGCGGGTCCGCCCGGGGCGCCCCCCGTGGCCCGGCGGGGGAACGGGGCCGGGCGCGTGCCGGTGGGGGAGCGTGACCCCGTGTCCCGGTCCGTCCCGGCGGCCGGGTGGCCCCCTCCCGCGCTGAGGCGCCGGGAGCCCGGGGCCGACGGCGGGGCGGATCCTGTGCCGGGACCTGTCCGGCCTGGGGGACAGGACGCCTTCGCCGAGCCTGTCCGGTCTGAGGGACGGGACGCCTTCGCCGAGCCTGTCCGGTCTGAGGGACGGGACGCCGTCGCGGGCGGGACGCACCCGATGGGCCCCTCCCGGGCGGCGGTGGCCCCGGGGGCGGGGCACGCTGCTGGCATGGGTGAGCGCAGCGAGGCGGAGCGCGGGTCCGGGGGACGGCCCCGGATCCTGGTGCTGCGTGCCCTCGGGCTCGGTGACCTGCTCGCGGGTGTGCCCGCCCTGCGCGGGCTGCGGCGGACCTTCCCCGACCACGAGCTGGTGCTGGCCGCGCCCGCCGAGCTGGAGCCGGTCGCGGCGGCCACCGGGGCCGTGGACCGGCTGCTGCCCGCCTGCGCGCCCGGCCGGGCCGTGCCCGAGAAGCTCGACTGGACCGGCCCGCCCCCCGACATCGCCGTGGACCTGCACGGCAACGGGCCCCCCAGCCACCGTCTCCTCATGGCACTGCGCCCCCTCAGGCTCTTCGCCTTCGCGCACCCCGGCACCCCGGAGATCGACGGCCCGCCCTGGTACGCCGAGGAACACGAGCGGGACCGCTGGTGCCGGCTGCTGCGGTTCTACGGCGTCGACGCCGACCCAGGCGACCTGCGCCTGCCCCGTCCGGCAGGCCCCTCCCCGGCGCCCGGCGCCGTCGTCCTGCACCCGGGGGCGGGGGCGCCCGCCCGCTGCTGGCCCCTCGAGCGGTACGCGGCCGTCGCGGCGCGGCTGCGTGCGCGCGGCCGGCGCGTGGTGGTGACCGGGGGAGCGGACGAGGGCGACCTGGTGGCCCGGCTCGCCGAGCGGGCCGGTCTGCCCGGCACCGACGTCTTCGGCGGCGGCCTGCCCTTCGGCCGGCTCTCCGCCCTGGTCGCCGGCGCCCACGCCGTGGTCAGCGGAGACACCGGCATCGCCCACCTGGCGGTCGCCCACGCCACGCCGACCGTCACGCTCTTCGGCCCGGTCGCCCCGAGCCGCTGGGGCCCGCCCCCGCACCCCCGGCACCGCGCGCTGTGGTACGGCCAGGAGGGCGACCCGCACGGCCGGGCCACCGACCCGGCGCTGCTGCGCATCACCACCGACGACGTCCTGACGGCCCTCGACGAGATCCCGGCCCCCTGACGCCGTGAACGACATGGACCCCCACCCCTTGGAGCGCGAGGACCGCGGCGAGCGCGGCCCCGTCGGTGTCGTCATCGCCACCCGCAACCGCGCCGACCGGCTCGCCGTCACCCTCCGCCACCTCCTCGCCCTCCCCGAGCGTCCGGAGATCCTGGTCGCGGACAACGCCTCCACCGACGGCACCCGGGCCATGGTCGCCCGCGAGTTCCCCCAGGTGCGGGTGCTCGCGCTGCCGTTCAACCGGGGCGCCCTCGCCCGCAACCACGGCGCCCGCGCCCTGCGCACCCCGTACGTGGCGTTCAGCGACGACGACTCCTGGTGGGCACCCGGCGCCCTGAGCACCGCCGTCCGGCTGTTCGAGGAGTACCCGCGGCTCGGCCTGATCGCGGCCCGCACCCTGGTGGGCCCCGACGAGGAGGACGACCCGCTCAACGCCGTGCTCGCCGCATCGCCCCTCGGCCCGGCCTCCGACCTGCCCGGCATCCAGGTGCTCGGCTTCCTCGCCTGCGCCTCCGTCGTGCGCCGCGGCGCCTACCTGGACGCGGGCGGCTTCCACCCGGTGCTGTTCTTCGGCGGCGAGGAGACCCTGCTCGCCTACGACCTGGCCGCCCGCGGCTGGGGCGTCACCCACTGCCCCGACGTGGTCGCCCACCACCACCCGGCGCCCGTGCCCCGCGCCGGCCGCCCGGCCGCCCAGCGCCGCAACGCACTGCTCACCGCCTGGCTGCGCCGCCCCGTGCCGTACGCGCTCGCCCGCACCCGCGACCTGGTGGCCGAGGCGCTGCACGACCGCACCGCCCGGCGCGCCCTGCGCGAGGCACTCGCCCGCCTGCCCGCCGCCCTGCGCGCCCGCAGGCCCCTGCCCCCGCACGTCGAGCGGGCCGCCCGCCTGCTGGACGGAGCGCACGCATGACCGACCCCCCGACGCCCGCCGTGCCCGACCCCCGCACCACCGTCGTCGTCATCACCCACAACCGCCGCGACGAACTCCTGCGCACCCTGGACCGGCTCGCCGAGCTGCCCGAGAAACCCCCGGTGATCGTCACCGACAACGGCTCCACCGACGGCACGGCCGACGCCGTCGCCCGCCGGCACCCGCAGGTACGGCTGCTGCGGCCCTGCCGCAACCTCGGCGCCGTCGGCCGCAACCTGGCGGTCCGCGAGGCCCGTACGCCGTACATCGCGTTCTGCGACGACGACTCCTGGTGGGCGCCCGGCTCCCTGTCCGGGGCCGCCGACCTGCTGGACCGGCATCCGGCGCTGGCCTCGGTCACGGCCCGGATCGTCGTGGAACCCGACGGCACCGAGGACCCCATCGTCGCGGAACTGCGCAACTCGCCCGTGCCGGGCCCCAGCTGGATGCCCGGCCCGGCGCTCGGCTCGTTCCTGGCCGCCGCGACCGTCCTGCGCACCGGGGCGTTCCGGACCGCCGGCGGCTTCCATCCCCGGCTGTGGCTGGGCGGCGAGGAGGAGCTGCTCGCCACCGACCTGGCGGCCGACGGCTGGTGGCTGACGTACGCCGACCACCTGACCGTCCACCACCAGCCGTCGGCCGCCCGGGACGCCACGCTGCGGCGCACACACGGCATCCGCAACACCCTGTGGTACACCTGGCTGCGCCGCCCCGCCGGCTCCGCGCTGCGGCGCACCCTGAACCTGGCCCGCACGGTCCCGCGCGACACCGCCTCCCTGCGCGGCTTCGCCGAGGCGGCGGCCGCCCTGCCGTGGATCCTGCGCGAACGCCGGGTCGTTCCGCCGGAGGTCGAGTCACGCCTGCGCCTGCTGGAGCCCGCCCAGCGCGCGTCCAGGGCCCGCCGCTACACCGGCTGATCCCCCTTGCGGGGGCGCACGCTCAGCGTTCCGTCCACCGGCACAGCAGCCGGAACGCCGCGTACAGCGTCGGCGGCCACACGGCGGCGAACGCCCAGATCACCGCCGGCTGTGCGGTGACGATCCCGGCGACCAGCAGGGCGACCGACACGGCGAGCAGGGCGGCCACGGTCCGCGCCCGGGGCGCGTACGCGGCGATGCGGATCAGCAGGCGCGTCGGGTCGGGACGGCGGCTCGGCCGGAGCGTGCGCAACTGCCGGTCCAGGCGGCGGTCGCGGCGCAGGGCCCGTTCCATCTCGTCGAGGATGCGCTGTTCGTGTTCGGGGAGGCGGCTGATGGACACTGTCTCTCCTTCCGGGGCGGCCCGACACCACACCGGGTGCCCCGCGTGTATCGCGCGCTAACCGGCCGGCCGCAGCGCCAGGGCCTCGACGAGCCGGTCCGCGCTGTCCGGCACCGTGCCCTCCTGGAAGGCGTCCCGGATCTGCCGGGCGGTCACCCGCCCGCCGGTCAGGCACCAGTCCCACCAGCGGTCCAGCCGGGCCGTGTCCAGCCGCTCGGCGGCCACCACCGCCGGCCAGCCGCAGGCCCGGGCCTGCGCGCTCACCTTCGCGCCGCCCGCGACCGGGTCGACGGCGAGCACCGGCGTACCGACCCGCAGCGCGAGCACCAGCCCGTGCAGCCGGTCGGTGACCACCAGGTCCAGCCGGGCCAGCACCGACTGCAGCTGCGCCGGCGTGGCGCTCAGGTGCCAGTCGTGGGTGTCCAGCCGGGTCTCCAGCTCCAGCCGGGCACAGTCCTTGCCGGCCAGCCAGCGCGTCACCTGCTCCGCGACCTGGCCGTGCCGCCGCTGCTCCCCGTACTCGTGCTGACCGTACGTGAGGATCACCCCGACGACGGGCCGGGCGGGCACGGCCGGGGCGCGCGCCGCCAGGTCCTCCACCGGCTCCCGGTCCGGCGCGTCCCGCGGCAGCACCCGGTGGAAGCCGGTGACGGCCGCACTGTCCGGGTCGATCACGGAGGTGCCGACGGCGATCCGCACACAGTGCGCGAACCGCCGGTGCAGCTCCTCCACCTGCGGCCCGTGCAGCGGCCCGCACACGAACACCAGGTGCGAGTAGTCCCCGGGCCGTACGCGGTCCAGATGCAGGGCCTCCGGCAGGAACCCCGGGCTCCAGGCGACGTCGTAGGGGACGCCCGTGCCCCGCAGCACGTCCTCCACCCGGCGCAGCGCCAGCACGTCCCCGGCGGTCGCCTCCCCGTCCCGGAAGCTGAACCACCCGGTCAGCAACACCCGCCGCGGCCGTACCCGCGGTCGGGTGTGCTGTGTCTGCGGTGTCTGCCCATGTGTGTGCACAGTGCCGGAGTGCCCCGCCACGGCGCACGCAATCAGTGCATATGACCTGTTATGCGGCAGTGGTTCGTCACTGTGCGTAGAACGTGGCGTCGGTAAAGCGCCGTCAACGCTTTGCACGGCTCCGGCACCAGGGGCCTCCGTAATCAGACGGAGAACCGTGCCATGCCCGTCAGGACGCGTGCGTCCAGGTCGGTGACGTCCGCGGCCGCCAGACGCGCGGTGAACTCCGCTCGGACGCGTTCCACCGCGGCCGGGGACAGGCCGGTGAGCAGGCCGCGGGTGCCGCTGCCCACGGCGAGGTCCCAGGCCGTACCGGGCGTCAGGGGGGTGTCGAAGCGGTGCCGGGCGACCCGCGGCCCGGTCCCGCCCAGGTGTGCCAGCCACGCCGCCAGGCTGTCGGCCGTGTCGACGCGGGCCAGTTGCCGTGCCTGCGGCGCGTCCGGCCAGGTCCGCTCCGTCTCGACCGCGGCCCTGAACGCCGCCCACCAGCCGCCGAGCGCCCCCCTCTCCCACACCGTCACCACGAGCCGCCCGCCGGGGCGCAGCAGGCGCGTCAGCGCGGTGGTGTCCCGGTCCATGTCGGGGAAGAAGAACACGCCGAGCGCGCACTGCACCACGTCGTAGCCGGAGCGGGGCCAGGAGGTGACCTCGTGCCGGTGGAATCGGATGTTCGCCAGCCCCTGGTCGGCGGCCCGGCGCTCGCCGATCTCCAGCAGCGCGCCGGCCAGGTCGACCGCGTCCACCCGGCCTCGCGGGCCGACCGCTCGCGCCGCCGGCAGGGCCGAGGCGCCGGCCCCGCAGCAGGCGTCCAGCACCGACTCGCCGGGCGCGGGTCCGGCCGCGGCCGCCGTGGCCTCGCCGACCGGGTCCCACAGCGCCGGCGACCACTGGTGGAACTCCTGCGCGCCCGCGCTGAAGACGTCTCCGATCGTGCCCTGACGTCCGGTCATCCCCATCTCCCCCTCAGCCGAACCGCCCCTTGTGCGCGCAACGGCCGAGGCTCCCGTGGAGTTCCGGGCACGGCCGGGGCCGGGGTGCCCGGGTCGGAGCAGGGCGTACCCGACCGAGGGCGGGCGGGGCGGTTCAGGCGGCCCGTTCCCGTGGCGCGTCGCCCTCGACGGCCGCCCGTCCCCGGGCGGGCTCCTCGTCCTGCCGGCCGCCCGGCAGCAGACGCAGGTGCCGCTTGCGCGCGGCGTGCCGCCCCTTGGCGGCGACGGGCTCGAACAGACGGTCCTCTATGCGGTCCACGAGCAGCAGCAGGACGCTGAGGAACGGCAGCAGCAGTACGGCAACGTAGATCATGGCGGACCCCTCGGCCAGGAGACACCCCTACGGGTGCTCAGAGGCGGAGGGCTGATGCATGACACGTATGTGAAGGACAGG
Organism: Streptomyces sp. NPDC052682; assembly: GCF_040678435.1. Lineage (NCBI taxonomy): Bacteria > Bacillati > Actinomycetota > Actinomycetes > Kitasatosporales > Streptomycetaceae > Streptomyces > Streptomyces sp. NPDC052682. Next base: position 25,056 of record NZ_JBFATS010000022.1, read on the forward strand.
TGACGATTCGGGCACACCGCCGTCGCGTTCAGCGTGTCCGCAGGACGTCGAACGCGGTCAGGGCGACGTGCAACTCCGTGCGCTGTGCGCCGGATTCCAGGTCGCAGTCGAGGATCCGCTCGATGGTGCGCAGACGCTGGTAGACGGTTTCCCGGGACACGCCGCCCTGGCGGGCGGCCACCGTCTTGTTGCCGGCGGCGTCCAGGTAGTGGCGCAGGGTGGTCACCAGGTCGGTGCCGTGGCGGGTGTCGTGGTCGACCAGCCGGCCGAGCTGCCGTTCTGCGTAGTCCTGGACGCGGGTGTCCTCGCGGAGCGCGAACAGCAGGCGGCGCAGGCCGATGTCGGACCGTTCGTGGTACGAGCGTCCCGGTGGCGGCGGCTGACCGGGCTCGGTGGCTTCCGCGACGCGCATGGCCTCGCGGAAGGAGCGGGCGACGCCGGGCAGGTCCGTCGCCTCGCCGCCCGCGCACACCGTCGTCCCCGGTACCAGCCCGAGGACGGCGCGGCTCAGCTGCTCGACCACGGGCCGCCACGGCCGGCCGGGGCGCAGGGACAGCAGGATGCCGAGGCGGGCGGGGCCGAGCAGCCCGACGAGGGCGTGCGTTCCCCTGGCCGCCAGTTCCCCGGCGAGGAACGCCTCGGCCTTCATGGAGTCGTCCTCGCGCGGGACGTCCGCGAGGACGGCGACGAAGCGGGCGTCCTGCGTGGGCAGGCCCAGTGCGGCGACCCGGGCGTCGGCGTCCGCGGGGGAGCGGTGGCGCTGCCCGACCAGGTCGCGCAGGACGTCGCGGTGGGCGGTGCGTTCCCAGGGGGCGGGGTGGATGAGACGGGCGATGGTCAGCGCCATCGCGGTCCTCTCCAGCACCGTGACGTCCTCGGGGCCGAAGGACGACGGGCCTGACGGGCCGGACGGGCGGGGCGGGCCGGACGAGTCGACCGACCCGGCCGGGCCCGGGAGCATCGCCACTCGGCCCCAGCGTTCGCCCTGGTACTCCACCGGCGCCACCAGCCACCCCTCGGGGCCGCAGACACCCGTGTGCCCGACCGCGGGAGTGGCCCGGGAGCGCTGTTCCCAGCCGGTGAGCGCCTTTTCGACCGGGTCACCGGACGGCTCGCAGATCAGCGCCTGGTGCACCAGATTCTCCAGGACGACCGTGTGCCCGCTCATCTCGGCCGCGGCGCGCACCACGTCCACCGGCCCGGCCCCGCGCAGGGTCAGGGCGGTGAACGCCTCGTGGATCTGCTGGGTCCGGCGCATCGCCTCCGCCTGGTTGCCGAGGATCAGGGCGTGCACGACCTGGGTGACCTCCAGGAAGTTGACGTCCTTGGCCAGGGTGACGAGGGGCAGGCCCCGGGCCCGGCAGGCGTGGACCAGGGCGTCGGGCGGGCGGTGGTAGCGGCGTACCAGCTCGATGACCAGGGCCGCCGCCCCGATGCCGGCGAGTTCCTCGACGTAGCGGCGGACGCCGGCCGGCTCCTCCGGCAGGGGCATGCCGGTGGTCAGGACGAGCTCGCCGCCCTTGAGGAAGGAGGCGGGGTCGGTCAGCTCGGTGATGTGGACCCACCGGACCGGGCGGTCGAGGCCGGCCGGGCCGGTGACGACCTGGGGCTGTCCGGCGGCCAGGACGGGAAGGGCCAGGACGTCGGCGACGGTGAGCGGGCGGGCGTGCCCGGGGGATGCCGGGTGGGTGTCGTTCACGGTGTCTCCCTGCGGTGCCCCTCCCCTCGCACGGAGCGGAGAGCCCGGGGGAGTGCCCGGTCACTCTGACAAGCGGCGCTGACCTGCGCAAGAGGTCTCCCACCTGGCGGGGCCGGCCGCCCGCGTCTGACACAACGCCCAGAGCCGGGGCCGGCGCCTGACAGATCACGCGTTGCCGCCCCGCCCGGCGGCCGGGACGCTCGGGACACCGGAGCAGCACATCCATCCCTTCACGACTCGGCCGGGAGACGACCATGACCGCACTGTCGCCGCACCTTCGCCAGGCCACGCCCGTGGTGGCGGTCCGGGGCGAGGGCGTCCACCTCTACGGCGAGGACGGCCGCCGCTACCTCGACTTCACCGCCGGCATCGGCGTCACCAGCACCGGGCACTGCCACCCCAGGGTCGTGGCGGCGGCGCAGGAGCAGGTCGGCACGCTCGTGCACGGCCAGTACACGACGGTCATGCACCAGCCGCTGCGCCGGCTCGTCGACAAGCTCGGCGAGGTGCTGCCGGCCGGGCTGGACAGTCTGTTCTTCACCAACTCCGGCAGCGAGGCCGTGGAGGCCGCGCTGCGGCTGGCCCGCCAGGCCACCGGCCGGCCGAACGTCCTCGTCTGCCACGGCGGCTTCCACGGCCGTACGGTGGCCGCGGCCTCCATGACCACCTCCGGCACCCGCTTCCGCTCGGGTTTCTCCCCGCTGATGAGCGGCGTGGTCGTCACCCCCTTCCCCTCGGCCTACCGCTACGGCTGGGACGAGGAGACCGCGACCCGCTTCGCCCTGAAGGAGCTGGACTACACGCTCCAGACGATCTCCTCGCCCGCCGACACGGCCGCGATCATCGTCGAGCCGGTGCTCGGGGAGGGCGGCTACGTGCCCGCCACCCGCGCCTTCCTTCAGGGCCTGCGCGAGCGCGCCGACCGGCACGGCTTCCTGCTGATCTTCGACGAGGTGCAGACCGGCGTCGGCCGCACCGGCCGTTTCTGGGGCCACGACCACTTCGGCGTCACGCCCGACATCCTCGTCACCGCCAAGGGCCTGGCCAGCGGCTTCCCGCTGTCCGGCATCGCCGCCTCCGAGGAACTGATGGCCAAGGCGTGGCCGGGCTCCCAGGGCGGTACGTACGGCGCCAACGCCGTCGCCTGCGCCGCCGCCTGCGCCACCCTGGACGTCGTACGCGACGAGCGGCTGGTCGAGAACGCCGAGGCGATGGGCAAGCGGCTGCGCCAGGGCCTGGAGGCGGTGGCCGACCGCACGCCCGGCATCGGGGACGTGCGGGGCCTCGGGCTGATGCTGGCCACCGAGTTCGTCAAGGAGGACGGCAGCCCCGACCCCGAGACCGCCGCCCGGGTGCAGCGCGCCGCCGTCGACGAGGGCCTGCTCCTGCTGCTGTGCGGGGCCTGGAACCAGGTCGTGCGGATGATCCCGGCGCTCGTCATCGACGACACGGCGGTGGACGAGGGACTCCAGGCCTGGGCGACCGCGGTGGAAGCGGGCACCTCGGGAGCGGTGCGGCCATGAGCGGCGACCTGGCCTCCCTCGTCGCCCGGCTCGCCGAGACCGCTCCCGGCCTGCGGGTCGAGACGGGTCCGGGCCCGACCGGACCGTACGCCTACGACGCCTCCAATTACCGGGTCGCGCCGCGGGCCGTGGTCTTCCCCCGCGGCGCCGGCGACGTGGCCGCGGTGCTGCGCGCCTGTCGCGAGGCGGGCGTCCCGGTCACCGCGCGCGGCGGCGGCACCAGCATGGCGGGCAACGCGGTAGGGCCGGGCGTGGTCCTGGACTTCTCCCGGTACATGAACCGCATCCTGGACATCGACCCGTCGGCGCGCACCGCGCGCGTCGAGGCCGGAGTGGTGCTGGACGCGCTGCGCAGCGCGACCGCTCTGCACGGCCTGACCTTCGGCCCCGACCCCTCCTCGCACAGCCGCTGCACCCTCGGCGGCATGATCGGCAACGACGCCTGCGGGAACCGGTCGGTGCGCCACGGGCGGACCAGCGGCCACATCGAGGCGCTGGAGATCGTGACGGCCGACGGGGTGCGGGCGGTCGCCGACCGCACCGGGCTGCACGCGGCCGACCCCCGGGACGCGCAGCACGTCGCCCGCCTCGCGGCGCGGGTGCGGCGGCTGGTCGAGGACAACCTGGAACCGATCCGCACCGAGCTGGGCCGCGTCCCGCGCCAGGTCTCCGGCTACCAGCTGCACCACCTGCTGCCCGAGCACGGCTTCGACATGGCCCGCGGGCTGGTGGGCACCGAGGGCACCTGTGCGGTCGTCACCGCGGCGACGGTCCGCCTCGTGGCGACCGCACAGGCTTCCGCGCTGCTGACCCTCGGCTACGACGACGTCGTCGACGCCGCCGAGGACGTGCCGGAGATCCTGCGCTGGAACCCCACCGCCGTGGAGGGCATGGACGAGGCGATCGTCGCCACCATGCGCGCCCGCCGCGGCCCGGACTCGGTCACCGGACTGCCCGACGGGCGCGCCTGGCTGTACGTCGAGCTGGACGGTGACGACGAGGGTGCGGTGCGGGCCCGCGCCGCGGAACTGCTGGACGTGCTCAAGGCCCGGGGCCGGATGACCGGCGGGCGGGTCGTGGACAGCGCGGCCGAGCGGCGCTCGCTGTGGCGGGTGCGCGAGGACGGGGCCGGGCTGGCCGCCCGGCTGGTGGACGGCGGGGAGTCCTGGCCCGGCTGGGAGGACGCGGCCGTCGCGCCCGAGAACCTCGCCGCCTACCTGCGGGACTTCCGCGAGCTGCTGGCCTCCCACCGGCTGACCGGGGTGCTGTACGGGCACTTCGGCGCCGGCTGCGTCCACGTACGCATCGACTTCGACCTCGCCACGGACACCGGCCGGGCCGCCATGCGCCGCTTCCTGTCCGAGGCCGCCGCGCTCGTCGTCGAGCACGGCGGCTCCCTGTCCGGTGAGCACGGCGACGGCCGGGCGCGCGGCGAGCTGCTCCAGGTCATGTACAGCCACCGCCTCCTCCGGGTCTTCGCCCGCTTCAAGGAGATCCTCGACCCCGACGGGCTGCTCAACCCCGGTGTCATCGTGGCCCCGGCGTCCCTCGACGCCGACCTGGCGGTGCGCGAACTGCCGCTCGTGGACACGGAGTTCCGCTTCCCGCACGACGAGGGCGGCTTCACGGGCGCCGTACGCCGCTGCGTCGGGGTCGGCCGCTGCCGCAGCGACGTGGGCGGGGTGATGTGCCCCAGCTACCGCGCGACGGGGGAGGAGCACGCCTCCACCCGGGGCCGGGCCCGCCTGCTGCAGGAAATGGTCCGCGGTGAAGCGCTTCAGGACGGCTGGCGCTCCACCGAGGTCCGCGACGCCCTCGACCTGTGCCTGTCCTGCAAGGCGTGCTCCTCCGACTGCCCGGTCGGTGTCGACATGGCCACCTACAAGGCGGAGTTCCTGCACCAGCACTACAAGGGGCGCATCCGGCCCCGCTCCCACTACTCGCTGGGCTGGCTGCCGCTGACCTCCGCCCTGGCCGGATACGTCGCCCGGCCCGTCAACGCGCTGCTGCGCGGACCGGCCGGCCGGCTCCTGGCCCGCCTCGGAGGTGTGACGACCAAGCGCAGGATTCCCGCCTTCGCCTCCCGGCGCGCCCTGCGCAGGGTCCTGCGCGCGGCCAGGACGCAGGAACCGGCGAAGGCGCTGCTCTTCGTGGACAGCTTCACTCGGGCCTTCCGTCCCGGGGTGGCGGGGGCGGCGAGCCGCGTCCTGGCCGACGCCGGGATTCCCTGCACGGCGCGGGACGGCCTGTGCTGCGGCCTGACCTGCGTCAGCACCGGCCAGCTGTCCGTCGCACGCCGCGTCATGGCCCGCACGGTCGCCCGCCTCGACGACGGCGACGACCGCCCCATCGTCGTCGCCGAACCCAGCTGCGCCGCCGCCCTGAAGCGGGACGTGCCCGAACTCCTCGGCACCCGCGCCGCCCGGCGCGTCGCCGCCCGCGTCCACACCCTCACGGGTGCCCTGACCGACCTCGCGGCCGAGGACTGGACCCCGCCCGCCCTGCCGGACGACGTCGTCTTGCAGACCCACTGCCACGAGTACGCCACCTTCACCGGCCGCCGCCCACGCGACCTGCTGCGCCGCCTCGGCGTACGCACCGTCGACGAGGCCGAGGGCTGCTGCGGACTTGCCGGCAACTTCGGCTTCGAGGCCGAGCACTACGAGACCTCCCTGGCCGTCGCCGACCTGGCCCTGAGGCCCCGCCTGGACCAGCTCGGCGGACGGACCGTCGTGGCGGACGGCTTCAGCTGCGCCACCCAGATCGACCACCTCGCCGGTGACCGGGGCGTACGCGCCCTGCACCTCGCGGAACTGCTCGACCCCGCCGCCGACCGGCCGGGAGGAACCTCATGACGGTCAGCGCGACAGGCACCGACAAGTGAAGCGGACAGTATCTGTCCGCATTCCCGGCTAGCGTGCGGGACATGACGAAGCCCGACAAGTCGCAGGGCAGCGCCACGGCCGCCGCACCCGTGCTCGGCACCCGCGCCCTCAACCGCGCCACCCTCGCCAGGCAACTGCTGCTGCGCCGCTCGCCGATGTCCGCCGAGGCCGCCGTCGCGCACCTGGTCGGCCTGCAGGCGCAGAACGTCAGACCGCCGTACTACGCGCTCGCCGCCCGCCTGGACGGCTTCACCCCCGAGGCGCTGTCCCGGCTGATGGCCGACCGCGCCGCCGCCCGCATGGTCACCCTGCGCTCGACGATCCACACCCACACCGCCGACGACTGCCTGACCCTGCGGCCCCTGGCGCAGCCCGCCCTGGACCAGGAACTGAAGAACTTCCGCAAGGGGCTGGAGGGCGTCGACCTGGACCGGCTCGCCGCCCTGGCCCGTGACCTCGTCGAGGACGAGCCGCGCACCCCCAGACAGCTGCGTGAGGCGCTGCGCGTGCACTGGCCCGACGCCGATCCGCTCGCCCTGTCCGTCGCCGCCCGCTGCACGCTGCCCCTGGTCCAGGTCACCCCGCGCGGACTGTGGGGTAAGAGCGGCCAGGTCGCCCTCACCACCGCCGAGCACTGGCTCGGACGCCCCGTCGAGGCGGCCCCCGCACCGGACGAGGTCGTGCTGCGCTACCTCGCGGCGTTCGGCCCGGCCTCCGTGAAGGACATGCAGACCTGGGCGGGACTGACCCGGCTGCGCGACGCCTTCGAGCGGCTGCGCCCGCACCTGCTCACCTTCCGGGACGAGCACGGCACCCAGCTGTTCGACCTCCCGGACGCGCCCCGCCCCGACCCGGACACCCCGGCCCCGCCGCGCTTCCTGCCCGAGTTCGACAACCTGCTGCTCTCCCACGCCGACCGCAGCCGCGTCATCCCGCCCGCGCACCGGGGCAGCACCTGGCAGGGCAACCTGGTCCACTGCACGCTGCTCGTCGACGGTTTCCTGGCCGGGCTGTGGCGGCTGGAGGCGGGCGCGCTGGTCGTCGAGCCGTTCGGGCGGCTCACCGGGCAGCAGCGGGCGGAGGTGCTGGCCGAGGGGGAGCGGCTGCTGACGGTGCTGCACCCGCAGTCCTCGTACGACATCCGCTTCGGCACCGTACGGCAGTAGGGCCGAGGCGTCTCAGTCGGCGCGGCCCGTGACCGCCACCGTCACCCCGAGGCCGATCATCGTGCAGCCGCCCGCCCCGCCGATCAGCGACAGCCGCCGCTCGCACCGGGCGAACCAGGCGCGGGCCGCCGACGCGGTCACGCCCCACAGGGTGTCGGTGACCAGACCGATGGAGATCGGCACCAGCCCCAGGAGCAACATCTGTGCCACCACGTGCCCGGCCGTGTGGTCCACGAACTGGGGCAGGACGGCCGCGAAGAACACCACGCCCTGGGGATTGGTGACCCCCACCAGGACGCCGTCCAGGACGGTCCGCAGATCGCCCCGGCCGCCGGTCCCGCCGCGGCCGCGCCGATCCGCGCCGCCTTTCCGACCGCTCGACCAACGAGCCGACGCCGACCGCGACCGCCAACTCATGGAGAGGGGGGGGGGGGGGGGCCGGGGGGGGGGCCCCCCCCCCCCCCCCGGAACGCCCCCCCCGGGGGAACCCCCCCCCCCCGGGGGGGTGGAAACGGCCCGCC
>NZ_JBFATS010000022.1:32859-113542 GCF_040678435.1 Streptomyces sp. NPDC052682
GAGGCGTCTCAGTCGGCGCGGCCCGCAACGCCCCCTGGTATCGCACCCGGGGGATTACCCCGGGCAGGCCTAGGAGTTGACCTGCGCCGTCACCAGGCTCGAGAAGGTGGTCAGCCGGGTGTAGACACCCGGGTAACCGGCCTGGGCGCAACCCTCACCCCAGGAAGTGATCCCTGCCAGGACGCCCCCGATGAGCAGGGGACCGCCGCTGTCGCCCTGGCAGGTGTCCACGCCGCCGGAGGAGTATCCGGCGCACACCATCTCGCTCCGCACGTAGTCGGAGCCGTACGAGCTGCCGCAGCTGGAGTCGGACACGATCGGCACGGTCGCGGTGCGCAGCTGGTTGGAGGAGCTGCCACCGGAGGAGGTGGTGCCCCAGCCGAGGATCCGGGCGGAGGTGCCGGCCGCGTACACGCCGGTGTCGGAGGACGACACGTACTTCGCCGTGGTGTACGGCATCGCCGTCGACAGCGTCAGCACGGCCACGTCCTCGCCGTTGGTGGCGTCGGTGTAGCTCGGGTGGATCCATATCTTGCTGACTCTGCTGACCGTGCCGTCGGTGCCGTTGCGGTAGGTGCGCCCGCCGACGACCATCGTGTTGCTCGTGGTCCGGCCCACCATGCAGTGCGCGGCGGTGACGACCTTCCGGGGCGCGACCAGCGTGCCGCCGCAGAACTGGGACTGCGAGGCGTTGGTGATCTGCATGACGAACGGGTACGCGGACGCGGTGGTCGTCGTGCCGCCGACGATGGGCTGGGGAGCGGCGGTCGCGGCCGGGGCGCTGAACAGGGCGGTCGCGGCGGCGGCAGCGGTCGCCGCGGCGACGGCGGCGGCCTTCTTGGCACGGGTGAGCCCGAACATGAGTCTCCTCGGATGGCCGGTGGGGGGTCGCGCGGGTGGGGGGTGACGCACCGGGGGGCTCCGTCGACCCCCGGGTGCCCGGGCGAGCGGCACGCCCTCAAGCTAGAACCCGGCACACAGCCCTCCCAATGAGGGACTCCCCTAAGGGAGTTGGGCAGGGAAAACCCTCGATGGGCCGTCATAAACGCGCGTGCGGGAGGATGGCCGGAACACCGGCAGGGGCGAGTCGCGGGCAAAGGCCCGCGGCTCGTACGGCGGTTACTTCGGGTCCCGGCGGAACGTCGAGGTCGACCAGAGCCAGCCGAGCCCCGCGAGCCCCAGGCACCACAGGATGGCGAGCCACCCGTTGTGGCCGATCTCGCTGCCGAGCAGCAACCCGCGCAGCGTCTCGATGGCGGGCGTGAACGGCTGGTACTCGGCGATCGGCCGGAACCAGCCGGGCATGGCGTCGACCGGGGTGAACGCGCTGGACAGCAGCGGCAGCAGGATCAGCGGCATCGCGTTGTTGCTGGCGGCCTCGGCGTTCGGGCTGACCAGACCCATCCCCACCGCGATCCAGGTCAGCGCCAGGGCGAAGAGGACGAGCAGCCCGAACGCCGCCAGCCACTCAAGGGCGGTGGCGTCCGTGGACCGGAAGCCGATGGCCACGGCGACGGCGCCCACCAGGACCACGCTCACCACCGACTGGAGCACACTGCCGACGACGTGCCCGACGAGCACGGAGGGGCGGTGGATCGCCATCGTGCGGAAGCGGGCGATGATGCCCTCGTTCATGTCGTTGGACACGGACACCGCGGTGCCGATCACGGTGCTGCCGACGGTCATCAGCAGCAGGCCCGGGACGACGTACGCGATGTACGCGGAGCGGTCCGGCCGGCCGCCGCCGATACCCGCGCTCATCGCGTCGCCGAAGATGTAGACGAACAGCAACAGCAGCATGATCGGGGTGAGCAGCAGGTTCAGGGTGAGGGACGGATAGCGGCGCGCGTGCAGCAGGTTGCGGCGCAGCATCGTGACCGAGTCGCGCACGGCGAGGGAGAGCGGGGCCGGGCGGGCGGACGCCTGGGGGGTACTCATCGGACAGCCTCCTCGGGCTGGTTCGGCCGGCCGGTGGCGCCGGTCAGGGCGAAGAACACGTCGTCGAGGTCGGGGGTGTGCACGGTCAGTTCGTCCGCCTCGATGCCGGCCGAGGCCAACCGGTCGAGGAGGGCGCGCAGTTCACGCTGGCTGCCGCCGGACGGGATGCGCAGCGCCAGCGCCTCGTCGTCCCGGGCGACCTCGTTCAGGGCGGCGGCGGCCGTCCGGTAGGCCGCGGGGTCGGTGAAGCGGAGCCGGACGTGCCCGCCGGGGACGAGCCGCTTCAGCTCCTCCGCGCTGCCCTCGGCGGCGATCCTGCCGTCGTGGAGGACGGCGATACGGTCGGCGAGCTCGTCGGCCTCCTCCAGGTACTGGGTGGTGAGGAAGACGGTGACGCCGCCCGTGACCAGCTCACGGATGATCTGCCACATGGTGTGACGTGCCCGTGGGTCCAGACCCGTGGTCGGCTCGTCGAGGAAGATGACGCGCGGGCCGCCGACCAGGGTCATGGCGATGTCCAGACGGCGCTTCATGCCGCCGGAGTAGGTGGAGGCGGGCTTCTTCGCCGCCTCCACCAGGTCGAAACGCTCCAGCAGTTCGGCGGCCACCCGCCGCCCCTCGCGGCGCGAGAGGTGGTGCAGGTCGGCCATGAGGAGCATGTTCTCCTCGCCGGTGATCAGTCCGTCGACGGCCGAGAACTGGCCGGTGACGCCGATTGCGGCACGCACCGCCTGGGGGTCGGCGGCCAGGTCGTGGCCGCCGACGCGGATCTCGCCGGAGCCGGGTCCGGGGGAGATCAGGGTGGAGAGGATCTTCACGGTGGTGGTCTTCCCGGCGCCGTTCGGGCCGAGCAGGGAGAAGACCGTCCCCTCGGGGATCGCCAGGTCGACGCCGTCGAGCACGACCTTGTCGCCGTACGACTTGCGCAGCCCGTGTGCCGCGATGGCCAGGTTCGTCATGGTGGGTGCTCCTCGGGTGCCGCGGGGGTCAGATGCTGCGGGCGGTGATGTCGCCGTGGCCGGTCGTGGCGTGGATGGCCAGGCCGGCGGCGGCGCCGTCGGTGTTCTGCAGGGCGTTGTGGATCCGCCCGTAGCCGGTGCCGGCGTCCAGGGAGGCGGAGACTCCGGGGGCGGCGCCGACCGCGATGTCGCCGGACCCGGTGCGCAGTTCGACCGTGCCGCGCACGGCCTCGGTGATGTGGATGTCGCCCTGCTGGGTGCTGATCCGCGCGGGCCCGCCCAGGCGGCCGACCATGACGTCACCGGCGAGGACGCTGAGCCGGGCGCCGGCGGTCTCGTCGAGCTTGACCGGGCCCTGCGCGCCCTCCAGGGCGACGTCGCCGAGCCGTCCGACACCGCGGAACTCGGCGCAGGAGGAGGTGGCCTCGACGTGGGAGCCGGCGGGCAGCTGGACGGTGACCTCGACGGCGCCGGAGGGACCGAAGTACTGGTTCTTCGCCGGTGCGGCCTCGATGCGCAGCACACCGTCGGCGTACGCGACCGTGGTCTGCTCGGCCGCCTTCACGTCCCGGCTCCGGGTGGTGTCGGCGGGCAGCACCTGGACGGTGGTGTCGGCCCGGTCGGCGGCGATGAACAGCACGCGTCCGGCGGGGATGTCCACGACGGCGGCGATCGGGGCGGGGGTGGCGAACGTCTGCATGGGGATCTCCTGGCTGCTCTGACTGCTCGGTGTTTCCGACGATGGAAACGCTACGTTGCATTCATGAAGTCATCAATGCAGTTGTTGCGCCGGCTCAGTAACTTAGCAGCTCAGAGGCGATAAATCATTGCAATGGCTGTGCAGCGTAATGCAATGACCCTGCGCGCTTCGTTGCAATGACATGAGGGTGAACGCTAGGGTGCAGGCACCGGATCAGTGCGAAGGGAGACCGGGATGCCCGGAGGCAGGCTCACTCAGCAGGAACGCCAGCAGATCGCGCTCGGGCTGGCCGACGGGCTCGCCTACGCGGAGATCGCCCGGCGTCTGGACCGCCCCACCTCGACGGTCACCCGGGAGGTGATGCGCAACGGCGGCCCCACCGCCTACCGCGCCGACCTGGCCCACCGCGCCACCGAACGCCGCGCCCACCGGCGCAGGAAGGCCGCGGCCAGGGAGCAGCAGGTGCCCGCGCAGGCCCACGGACGCGACGCCGCGGCGGTGCGCGAGTACGAGGAGACGCTCACCACCGTCATGATGCAGTCCGGCATGCCCAAGATGATGGCCCGGGTCCTGGCCTGCCTCACCCTCACCGACGCGGGCTGCCTCACCGCCTCCGAACTCGCCCAGCGCCTCCAGGTCAGCCCGGCGTCCGTGTCCAAGGCGATCGCGTTCCTCGAGAGCCAGGGCCTGGTCCGCCGGGAACGCGACGAACGCCGCCGCGAGCGCTACCTCGTCGACGACGACGTCTGGTACCAGTCCATGATGGCCAGCGCACGGGCCCTGGTTCAGCTCGTCGGGATCACACGGCAGGGGGTCGGCATCCTCGGCCCCGGCACCCCCGCCGCCACCCGCCTGGAGAACGTCGCCCGCTTCCTCGACTTCGTCGCCGAGAGCACGGCCCGCGCCGCGGAACAGGCCCGCGACATCCTCCACACCAGACCCGCGACGGCCTCGGACGGCCACCCCGCGGCCGCGACGCCCTCAGACGGTACTGGCGCGTCCGGCCGGTCCGCTCACGGGGCGTGACGGCCCGCCGCCAGTCTGACGATGTCGACCCGGGAGCGGATGCCGAGCTTGCGGTAGACCCGGGTGAGTGTCGCCTCGACCGTCTTGACGCTGATGAACAGGCGTGCGGCGATCTCGCGGTTGGTGGCGCCCTCCATCACCAGCGCCGCCACCTGACGCTCCATCGAGGCCAGGCCCTCCAGGGCGTCCAGCGTGGGGGCGGGGGCGACGGCCGGCTCGGCCGGTCCGGCCGCGGCGGCCTCGTCGACCTGGCGCAGCCACGGCAGCGCCCGGCACCGCCGGAACAGCCGGGCCGCCTCGTCGTACGACGCCGGCCCCGGGCGCCGGGTGCGCAGCCGGGCCAGCGCGAAGGCGGCCCGGGCCTCCTCCAGGCCGTAGCCGAGCCCGGCCAGCCGGTCCTGAGCCGACGTCAGCTGGGCGAGGGCGGCCTCCTGCTGGCCGCGGGCCGCGCGCACCAGGGCCTCCGCGCGGTCCAGGACGGCCAGCACGCTCTCCCGGCCCAGCCGCAGCGCGTGCACCCGGGTGACGTCGATGACGTCCTGCGCCTCGCCCGGCTCGCCGATCCGCACCAGGGCCTCGGCGAGGTCGCCCTGCCAGCGGCCGCGCGCCGGGTCGGTGATGCCCAGGCCGAACTCCAGTTCCCGCACCCGGCGCAGGGAACGCACCGCGCCCGCCGCGTCGCCGGCCACCAGCTGGGCGTAGCCGAGCGCGGCCAGCGCCCGCGACAGGTACATCTGGTCGCCGTCCACCTCGGCGTGGTCCGCCGCCTCCCGGGCCAGGGCCAGGGCCCGGTCCACGTCCCCGGCCGAGGCCTCCGCGAGGGAGGTCAGCATCGCCGAGGCGCCCTCGCCGATCCCCGAGTCCCGTGCCAGCCGCAGGCTCTCGTGGGCCAGGTCCAGGGCCCGGCCGCAGTGCCCGAAGCGCAGCTCGGTGTCGGCGAGGCAGCGCAGGAAGTGCACCTCGCTCTCGACCATGCCGCGCCGCCGCGCCTCCCGCAGCAGCGTGGTGATGGTGGCCCGGGCCTCGGGCAGCCGGTCGCTCATCAGCAGCCACCGGAACCGGGCCGAGCCGGCGCCGTTGTGGTGGCAGGCCACGTACGGGTCCTGGGGTTCCTTCAGCGCCCGCTTGATGGTGGCGGGGGCGTCCGGGTGCCCCATCAGGGTCTCCACGGACGCCTGGAAGGACAGCGCCATCAGCTCCGTGCGCCGGTCCTCGCCCCGCGCGGCCAGCTCCGCGGCGTGCGCCGCCTCCTGCCGCGCCTCGGCGAAGTCGCCCTCCACCACCAGACCGCGCCAGGCCAGCTGGTAGTGGACGAGGGAGAGCAGCCGCGGGTCGTCGCCCGCGTCGGCCAGCGCCTGCGGGAAGACCGCGTCGACGTCGGCGAGGGCCTGCCCGGCCGCCTCGATGACCACCATCCAGGCCCGCACCCGCTCCGCGGGCACCGTGACCCGGGTCAGCACGTCCCGGGCGATGTCCCGCGCCAGGTCCACCTCACCGGCGGTGATGGCGTCCTCGGCGGCCGTCAGCCGCCGCTCGTCGGCGTCCGGGCTGTGGCCGGCCGGGGTGTGCCGGGCGGCGAGCAGCCCCAGGGAGGCGGCCACCGAGGGCGCCCCGCGGTCCCGGGCCAGCGCCGCCGCCTCCGCCAGCCGGTCCGCCACGTCCGGGTCGGTGCCGGTGGTCGCCAGGGCCAGGTGCCGGGCCCGCTCGATCGGGTCGGAGGCGGCCGTGGACAGCGCGGCGTGCGCGGCCCTGCGCTCCTGCGCCGGGGCCTCCGCGTACAGCGCGGCCGAGATCAGCGGATGCGCGAACCGTACGGCCGGCCCCTCCGGCTCGGTCGCCAGCAGCCCCAGGCCGGCGGCCTGGGCGGTCTCGGCCTCGGCGTTGTCCCGCCCGGCCGCGTGCAGCAGGGCCAGAGTGGGACGGGCACCCGCGCTGGCCACCAGCAGGGTGCGCCGGGCCTCGTCGGACAGCATCTCCAGGCGGCTGAGCACCAGGGCACGCAGCGAGGTCGGCACCGGCAACGGGTCGCCGGGCCGGGGCCGGGCGGGACTCTCGGCCAGGGCCCGGCCCAGTTCCAGGGCGAACAAGGGGTTGCCGCCGCTGGTGCGGTGGATGTCACGGACGGTGGAGCGGGACAGGCCGGCGTAGCCGCGGTGGTCGAGCAGGGCGGAGACCTGGGTGCGGGAGAGCGGGCCCAGCCGGACCGCGAGGGTGTCCGGCGGGCAGGCCCCCAGGTGGCGGTCGTACTCCTCGCCCTCGGTGCGCACCGCGTACAGCAGCTGCACCGGGATGTCGCCCAGCCGGCGGGCGGCGAAGCCGAGGAGTTCGGCGCTGGCCGAGTCCAGCCACTGCAGGTCGTCGGCGACGAGCAGGACCGGCCCGTCGGCGGCGAGCACGCGCAGCGCGGACAGCACCGCCAGGCGCAGCGCGAGCCCGTCGCGCTGCAGGGTGGACTCGCCGCGGCCGGTGAGCGCCGACTCCAGGGCGGTGCGCTGGGCGGGGGGCAGCTTGCCGGACACCTCGTCCAGGACCAGCCCGAACAGGTCGGCCAGCGCCAGGAACGGCAGATGCGATTCGGACTCGGTCGCCGAGCAGCGCAGCACGGTGCGTGCCGTACCGGCGTAATCCGCGGCCAGTGCCCGCAGCACAGTCGACTTTCCAATTCCGGCCGGACCGTGCAGGAGCACACTGCCGCCCCGGCCGAGCTGCTCACGGGCCGCCGTGAACAGTTCCTCGCGGCCGATGACCAGGTCGGAGCGGTTTCTGGCAGGCTCCTGGAAGTCCCGTCGCACGGTCACCGCTCCCTCCGTGTGTCGTGTCCTGGCCAATATTAGGCAACGACACATTGAAATTCGGACGGACGCTGTGGTGAGGGAAACAACAGCGAGGCGAAGAAGGGAGAATTACAAACCCCGCCTGAGTGAATGGAAGCACCTCACACCGACGCAGGCCACCCCACAATCGGGCGGAACCCCGCCCGGCGTCGACGCCACTCACCCGACGACACCGTTGTCAGCCACCCCGTGCCACGACGGCGCCCCCACGCAGCCCCTGGCAGCCGCCCACGCCGACGTCGCCCACCCCGCGCCGCGACGCAAGCCCCCGCGTGGCCGAGGACAGTCGTGCACGCCGCAGGGCGGTATCCGTCCCACGTCGCGGCGGCAGCCGCTCCGCGTGGCCGATGGCAGCCGCTCCGCGTCGCCGGCGGCGGCCGTCCCGCGTGGCCGATGGGCGGGCCGTCCCGCGCCGTGACGGCAGCCGCCCCGCGTCGCCGATGGCAGCACCCCAGGTCGCCAAGGGCTGATACCTCACGTCGCCGGGACAGCCACTCCGCGTCGTCGACGGCGGCCGTCCCGCGTGGCCGATGGCGAGCCGTTCCACGTCGCGGCGGCAGCCACCCCGAACCGATGGCAGCCACCCCACCTCGCCGGCGGCAGCCGCCAGCGATGTCTACGGCGGCCGCCCAGCGATGTCTACGGCAGCCACCCCGCCCGGCGTGCGGCGACCACGGCCTCCCCGCGGGTGCGGGCGCCCAGCTTGCGCATCGCCGAGCGCAGGTACGCCTTGACGGTCTCGGCCGTCACTCCCAGCCGCTCGGCGACGGCCGCGTTGGTGGCGCCCGTCGCCACGCACGCCAGGACGTCCACCTCCCGGGGCGCCAGCCGGGCCCCCGCCGCCGGCCGCGCGGTCAGCAGCGCGCAGGCTTCGAGCAGCTCGGCCCGCAGCGCCGGGTCGCCGATCCGCGGCGCCAGCGCCCGCAGCGCCGCGTGCGCCTGGCGCACCTGCTCGGCCGGGGCCGCGGCGCCGAGCGGCTCCGGCACCTGCCCCGCCCGTGCGGCGTCGAGCGTCTGGCGGGCCTCCTCCCGTAGCACCAGCGCCCGCTCCACCTCCCGGGCCGCCTCCACGGCGGCGTCCAGCGTGCGCCCGCCCAGCGGCTGGGCCGTGCGCAGGGCGCCGTACAGCACCCCCCGCACCCGGTGCCGTACCACCACCGGCACGGCCAGCACCGAGCGCAGCCCCTCCGCGGCCACCGGGGCGTCGTACTCGTGGCTGATCTGCCGCGACGCCGAGTAGTCCGTCACCACGCACGGCCGGGCCAGCGCCACCGCCTTGCCGCCCAGCCCGTTGCCGGAGGTCACCGCGAGCGAGCGCAGCGCGTGCGTGAGGGTGCCGTCCAGTTCACTGATCCGGATCTGCTGCCGCCCGGGCTCCAGCAGGCCGCCGAAGGCGACCGGGAGCCCCGTGGTACGCCTCAGCCGCGCCAGCGCGTTCCGTATCTCCACCGTGTCGGCCGTCACCTGATCGCCCTCTCCCGCGGCTCGCTGTGCGGCGACCACCCCCGTTCGGGGGTAGTGAGACCCGCATCACGGATTACACGATGTCCGGGAGCCGCCCGGCAATGGTCCGGTACCGAGGAGGACGCATGAGCACGGCCACGGAGCTGTTCCGCGGGGCACGGGACTTCCTGCTGGCGCACCGCGAGGACTACGCCACCGCCTACGCCGGCTTCACCTGGCCGCGGCCCGACCGCTTCAACTGGGCCCTCGACTGGTTCGACGCCATCGCCGAGGGCAACGCCCGGACCGCGCTGCACATCGTCGAGGAGGACGGCCGCGAGACCCGGCTGTCCTTCGCGGAGCTGTCCACCCGCTCCGACCAGTGCGCCACCTGGCTCAGGCGGCAGGGCGTGCGCGCCGAGGACCGGGTCCTGGTGATGCTCGGCAACCAGGAGGAGCTGTGGATCACGGCCCTGGCCGCGATGAAGCTGCGGGCCGTGGTCATCCCGGCGACCCCCCTGCTGAGCCCCGCCGACCTCCGCGACCGCGTCGAGCGCGGCCGGGTCCGGCACGTGATCGTGCGCGACGCCGACACCGGCAAGTTCGCCGAGGTCCCCGGCGACTACACCCGCGTCGCCGTCGGCGCCCCGGTCGAGGGCTGGCTGCCGTTCGCGGACATGTACGCGGGCGAAGCCCGCTTCACCCCCGACGGCCCCACCGGCGCCGACGACCCGCTGATGCTGTACTTCACCTCCGGCACCACCGCCCGCCCCAAGCTGGTCGAGCACACCCACACCTCGTACCCGATCGGGCATCTGGCCACCATGTACTGGATCGGCCTGAAGCCGGGCGACGTGCACCTGAACATCTCCTCGCCGGGCTGGGCCAAACACGCCTGGTCCAACCTGTTCGCCCCCTGGAACGCCGAGGCGACCGTCTTCATCCACAACTACACACGCTTCGACCCGGCCCGCCTGATGTCCGAGATGGAACGCGCCGGCGTCACCACCTTCTGCGCCCCGCCCACCGTGTGGCGCATGCTCATCCAGGCCGACCTGACCCAGCTGCGCACCCCGCCCCGCGAGGTCGTCGCCGCCGGGGAGCCGCTGAACCCCGAGGTGATCGAGCAGGTCCGCCGGGCCTGGGGCGTGACCATCCGGGACGGCTTCGGGCAGACCGAGACCGCCGTCCAGATCGCCAACAGCCCCGGCCAGCCGCTCAAGCCCGGCTCCATGGGCCGCCCCAGCCCCGGCTACCGCGTCGAACTCCTCGACCCCGTCTCGGGCGCGCCCGGCGCGGCGGAGGGCGAGATCGCGCTCGACCTCTCCGGGAACCGCCCGGTGGGCCTGATGACCGGCTACCACGGCGACCCGGACCGTACGGCGGAGGCGATGGCGGGCGGCTACTACCGCACCGGCGACATCGGCCGCCGGGACGAGGACGGATACGTCTTCTACGTCGGACGGGCCGACGACGTCTTCAAGGCCTCCGACTACAAGATCAGCCCGTTCGAGCTGGAGAGCGCCCTGCTGGAGCACGAGGCGGTGGCCGAGGCGGCCGTCGTCCCCGCCCCGGACGAGCTGCGCCTGGCCGTCCCGAAGGCGTACGTCGTGCTCGCCGAGGGCTGGGAGCCGGGTCCGGACACCGCGAAGGTGCTGTTCGAGCACTCCCGCCAGGTCCTCGCGCCCTACAAGCGCATCCGCCGCCTGGAGTTCTCCGCCCTGCCCAAGACCGTCTCCGGCAAGATCCGCCGCGTCGAGCTGCGCGAGGCCACGGCCGCCGGCTCGGACGCCGAGTACCGCGAGGAGGACTTCCGGTGAACGACCTGTCCTACACCCACGGCACCAGCGCGACGCCCCTGCTCGGCGACACGATCGGCGCCAACCTGGAGCGGGCGGTGGCCGCCTGGCCGGACCGCGAGGTGCTCGTGGACGTGCCGTCCGGGCGGCGCTGGACCTACGCCGCCTTCGCCGCCGACGTCGAGAAGCTGGCGCTGGCGCTGCTCGCCGCCGGGGTCGCCAAGGGCGACCGGGTGGGCATCTGGGCGGTCAACTGCCCCGAGTGGGTGCTGGTCCAGTACGCCACCGCCCGCATCGGCGCGATCATGGTCAACATCAACCCGGCCTACCGCACCCACGAGGTCGAGTACGTCCTCAACCAGGCCGGTGTCTCCCTGCTCTTCGCCTCCCTCGGCCACAAGAGCAGCGACTACCGGGCGATGGTCGGGGAAGTGCGGCCCAGGTGCCCGCAGTTGCGCGAGACGGTGTACTTCGGCGACCCCAGCTGGGACGCGCTGCTCGCCCGCGCGACCCCGGCCCGCGGGGAGGAGCTGTCCTGCGACGACCCGATCAACATCCAGTACACCTCGGGCACGACGGGCTTCCCCAAGGGGGCCACGCTCTCCCACCACAACATCCTCAACAACGGTTTCTTCGTGGGGGAGTTGCTCGGCTACTCGGAGCAGGACCGGGTGTGCGTCCCGGTGCCCTTCTACCACTGTTTCGGCATGGTCATGGGAAACCTGGCCGCCACGTCCCACGGCGCCTGCATCGTCATCCCCGCCCCCTCCTTCGACCCGGAGGCCACGCTGCGGGCGGTGCAGCAGGAGCGCTGTACGTCCCTGTACGGCGTGCCCACGATGTTCATCGCCGAGCTCAACCTGCCCGGCTTCGCCTCGTACGACCTCACCTCCCTGCGCACCGGCATCATGGCGGGCTCGCCCTGCCCGGTGGAGGTGATGAAGCGGGTGGTCGCCGAGATGCACATGGAGCAGGTCTCCATCTGCTACGGCATGACCGAGACGTCCCCGGTCTCCCTGCAGACGCGGATGGACGACGACCTGGAGCACCGCACCGGCACGGTCGGCCGGGTCCTGCCGCACCTCGAGGTGAAGGTCGTCGACCCGGCGACCGGGGTGACGCAACCGCGCGGCAGGGCGGGGGAGTTGTGCACCCGCGGCTACAGCGTGATGCTCGGCTACTGGAACGAGCCGGAGAAGACCGCCGAGGCGGTGGACCCGGGCCGCTGGATGCACACGGGCGACCTGGCGGTGATGCGGGAGGACGGGTACGTCGAGATCGTCGGCCGCATCAAGGACATGATCATCCGGGGCGGGGAGAACATCTATCCGCGCGAGATCGAGGAGTTCCTCTACGGCCACCCCAAGATCCGTGACGTCCAGGTCGTGGGCGTCCCGCACGAGCGGTACGGCGAGGAGGTCCTGGCCTGCGTCATCCCCCGCGACGCGGCCGACCCGCTCACCCTGGAGGAACTGCGCGCCTTCTGCCAGGGGCGGCTGGCGCACTACAAGATCCCGAGCAGGCTGCAGATCCTGGACTCCTTCCCGATGACGGTGTCGGGCAAGGTGCGGAAGGTGGAGCTGCGGGAGAGGTACGGCTGAGGCACCCGGCCGGGCAGCACCGCCAGGCAGGCCGGCGGTTCCAGGCAGTCGTTGGGGCACTCTCCCGCCCCGCATCATGGGGGGCACCGGGGGATCAGGCGTCGGTCGGACGCAGGGTGTCCGCCGGGGCGTTCGCGGGGCGGGGGGTGCCCGTGCGGTCCAGGACGAACAGCGGGACGGCCAGCAAGTCGGCGCGGGCGCGGGCCGCCGGGGTGTAACCGCCCAGGGAGAAGTACAGGCAGGCCGCGGATTCCGTCATGGCCGTCAGCCACAGGCACTCCACGTCCCGCAGGGCAGCAGGCCGTGCTGACGGGTCGACCTGGGCGAGCAGGCCGCGGGCGGCCAGGGCGATGCCGGACGGCGGGCGGCGGTCCGCGCGGCGGATGTCCCGGTGGCCGAGCCGGTGCAGGTACAGCGCGGCGGCCATGACGATGTCCAGCGCGGTACGGACCGGAGCCGGCCCGGCGGCCCCGCCCGGGACGAGGTCGCCGCCGGACGCGGTACGGGCGGCGGGGCCCGCCACGGGGATCCGCAGCACCGTCCCGCACGGGCAGCCCAGCTCCGGGTACGGCCACGCGCCGGCGCGGCCGCAGGCCGCGCACCGCACGGTGACCCAGTCGTCCTCCCAGACGCGGTGCGCGAGGGGCGTCGCGGGCGCGGCGGCGTCCAGCGACGGGGCGACGGGCGCTCCGCACGCACACGGATACGCCGGCGCCGCGTAGCGGTGCTCGCGACCGCAGGACGGGCAGTGCACCGGCACGCTCTCGGACATGGCCTCATCGTCCTCCAGCAGGACCCCGCTTGTCCCTGTCTTGACGGGCTTCGCCCGCCGCCCGCGGGACGCAAGGGGTGCGGATCCGGCGGTCCCGGGCCTTCGACATGGACTTCCAGGTGAATCTGGAGTCGACGGCCAACGACATAGGTGACGTGGAGTTCGAGGAACTCGACACCGAACCCGGCCACGCACCCGGGCGTGGTGCCACCCCGCGGGTGAGCCCGGACCTCGTCCCCCGTGCGAGATCCGGGCTCCGTCCGTGCCGGGGCCCAGGACCGGGCCGGGATATCCCCCGTCGGCCCGTCCCGGTCCTGCCCCCGCTCCCCCGTTCCCCCCGTGGCGGGGCCCGCAGCCCCCGTGCCGGCGGGTCCCGTGTGACGGAGAATGTGCCCTAAACCGGGGGCTGTTGAAGCCTCTCGGGCCTTGTTCAGAGGTTCATTTGAGGATTCCGTAGCCGCCGGTACGACCGGCGACGTACGTGGCGGCCTCCAGCCTCGTGATTCGCCCCCGCGCGAGTGCGCGGAGGCGGATCGGTCCGGGTGTGCCGGACGGGAGCACTTCACCTGCTCGGTTTCCCGGCCTCAGTCCGGTCGGCAGTGAGCGAGTGCGGCGCGAACCCGGCGGAGCCCCTCCACCCTCCAGTGATCCCGGTCGGGCATCCGGTCGTCCCGGCGCCAGCGCCAGGCCGAGAACAACGCCCAGTTCAGGGCTCGGCACCGGTGAAGCAGGTCGGGGTCGGCGCCCGGACAGTGCTGTGCCACGTCCTCGGGCGCATGGGCCAGGTCGAACTCGACCGGCCCGCGGCAGCACGTGGCGAGGTCCACGAACAGCGGTCCTCTCCTCGTGTTCAGGAGGTTGCCCGGATGCGGCTCGCCGTGCAGCAGCTGGGCGTCGGCCTTCTCGACGCTGACCGCGGTGGACAGGTCGCCGAGCGTGGCGCTGAGGAAGTCCCGGTCGGCGTCGGGCAGTTCGGGAGACCGCTCCCGGTCGTCCACCTCTTGGCGGGCGAGGGCGACCCGGTCGGTGACATGCGGTGCCGCCAGCTCGATCCGGCGCAGGGCGGCATGGTGCCGCAGAAGGGCGTCCGCGTAGTCGGCCGGCGCGAGCGGCGACCCCAGGGGTTCGTAGTAGGTCCACAGCGAGACGGCGAAGCCGTCACGCACATGAACCCGGGGCTCGACCCGGGGGTCGAGTTCGGCCACCGGAGCGCCGGCGCTCGTGAGCCGGCGAGCGACCTCCACCTCGAACTCGGCCCCCGCCAGGTGCTCCGCGGGCGCGACCCGGGCCAGAACCCCGCAGGGGAGTAGCCGGAGCGCGACGCGGTCCGAGTCGTGGATCACGGCCACCTCGTCGGCCTGGAGCCCCAGCTTTGAGGCGGTCGCCCGTCCTGCCTCCACGGCGCGGCGCAGTACCGAGGGCTCCATGCCGTTCCCCTTTCATCGGTGCGTGTTCCTGCACGTCCGGGGACCCTAGTGACGCCCCCGGACGGTCCGCGCCCCAATAACGAGGGGGCGAAGGCGCCCTCCGCATGCCCGCGGGACCGGGGCCGGTCCCGCGGCGGACCGGGCGGGCCCGGCATCGGTTAAGGTCGCCCCAGGCTGGACGCACGGTTCCCCTGCCGTGATGTGGTCGACCCGCGGTGCGTCTGGGTGAAAGTGCAGGTCACGACCTTGTATGGGGGCACACAGTGCGACTGAGAGTGGAGTTCACCACCGAGCCCTTCGACCTCGACCAGGCGCCCGCGCACGCGCTCGTGGCCCGCGAGGTCATCGAGGGCGCCGACCTGGACGCGGTGGACGTCGGCCCGTTCGGCAACACGGCGGAGGGCCGTGCCGAGGCGGTCCTCACCGCCGTGGACACGCTGCTGCGCAAGGCCCTCGATGCGGGAGCCACCCGGATCTCGCTCCAGCTCAACGTCCTTCAGGAGGGGGACCGGTGACCGGCCGCACCGGCGACGAGCCGTTCATCGCGGCCGTCAAGCCCTTGGTGGACGCGATCGGCGGCGAGATGCTCCCGCCGGACGAGGCCGGCCCCGACGACGTCGTGCTCTCCTGGGAGGGCGCGGACGTGGTCGCCGTACGCCTGCCGCAGCTCGCGGACTCCCTGGACCACCTCCTGGCCGCCCTGGAGCGCCAGCAGGGCAGACCCCTGTCCGAGCTGGACCGCAAGGCCAAGCAGGAGGTCGTACGGTCCCTGGAGGCGCGCGGCGCGTTCTCCGTACGGCACGGCGTCGAGACGGTGGCGAGCGCGCTCGGCGTCAGCCGGTTCACCGTCTACAACTACCTCAACCGCGAGAAGGGCAGCTGACCGGCGGGCGGCGCACCGCCCGAATTTTCAACAAAGTGTTGACGTGGTGTGGCGTGGAGGCGTTAGCTACTGCCACGCCCGTTCAGCACGACGGCCGCACGCGGCCACGGAGGCTCCCGTGACGTCCTCTTCCACGCCGCCGGGCTTGGCCCGTTTCAACGCCCTCGACGAGCACGCGGCCCTCGCCGCCCTCCACGAGGTGTGCACCGCCACGGCGTGGGCGCAGCGGCTGCTCGCCGCCCGCCCCTACGCCACCCCGGAAGACCTGTACGCCGCCGGCGACGCCGCCATGGCCGGGCTGACCGCCGAGGACCTCGCCGAGGCCATGGCCGGGCACCCGCCGATCGGCCGTCCCCGGCCCGGCGACCCCGCCTCGGCCCGGGAGCAGCGCGGCATGGCCGGCGCCTCCGAGGAGCTCAAGGCCGAGATGCTGGAACTGAACCTCGCCTACCAGGAGAGGTTCGGCCACGTCTTCCTCATCTGCGCCACCGGCAAGACCGGCGAGCAGATGCGCGACGCGCTCAGGGCCCGGATCGGCAACACGCCGGAGCAGGAGCGGGAGATCGTCCGCACCGAGCTGGGCAAGATCAACCGTATCCGCCTGGCCCGACTGCTCGAAGAGGGAACCCCATGAGCACCAGCACCACCGCGTCGGTGTCCACGCACATCCTGGACACCAGCGCAGGCCGCCCCGCCCGGGGCGTCGCCGTCCGCCTCGCCGCCCGCGCGGGCCGCGACACCGGCTGGCAGGCGCTCGGCGGCTCCGCCACCGACGCGGACGGGCGGTGCAAGGACCTCCCGGCCCTGCCCGAGGGGACCACCCACGTACGGCTCGACTTCGCGGTGGAGCCGTACTTCGCGACCCAGCAAGCCGATGCGCAGCAGGACGCCCCCGCGAACCGGGACAGCGGCACGGGCGTGTTCTTCCCGGAGGTCACGGTCACCTTCGCCGTGACGCCGGGCGAGCACTACCACGTACCGCTGCTGCTGAGCCCGTTCGGCTACTCCGTATACCGAGGGAGCTAGCCAGTCATGGCAGACAACGCCCGCCCGGCCCGCCCTGCGCTGCTGGGACAGAACCAGTACGGCAAGGCCGAGACCCGCGTCGTCAGGATCACGCGGGACGGCGCCACCCACCACATCAAGGACCTGAACGTGTCGGTGTCGCTCAGCGGCGACATGGACGAGGTCCACTACTCCGGCTCGAACGCCAACGTCCTGCCGACCGACACCACCAAGAACACGGTGTACGCGTTCGCCAAGGAGTACGGCATCGAGTCCGCCGAGCAGTTCGGCATCCGCCTCGCCCGCCACTTCGTCACCTCCCAGGAGCCGATCCACCGGGCCCGGATCCGCATCGAGGAGTACGCCTGGGAGCGCATCGAGCACACCGGCGAGGGCGCGCACTCGTTCGTCCGCAGGGGACAGGAGACCCGGCTCGCCCAGATCACGTACGACGGCTCGTCGTGGGAGGTCGTCTCGGGGCTGAAGGATCTCACCGTGATGAACTCGACCGACTCCGAGTTCTGGGGCTACGCCAAGGACAGGTACACGACGCTCAAGGAGGCCTACGACCGCGTCCTGGCCACCCGCGTGTCGGGGCGCTGGCGGTTCAACTGGACCGGTGACGAGCGGGAGATGCCCGACTGGGACACGTCGTACCGGGAGACGAAGCGGCACCTGCTGCAGGCCTTCGCCGAGACGTACTCCCTCTCGCTGCAGCAGACGCTGTACCAGATGGGCGCGCGGATCATCGACCACCGCGGCGAGATCGACGAGGTCCGTTTCTCGCTGCCGAACCAGCACCACTTCCTGGTCGACCTGGAGCCGTTCGGCCTGGAGAACGACACCGCCGACGCAGCCGTGTACTTCGCCGCCGACCGCCCCTACGGCCTGATCGAGGCCACCGTCCTGCGGGACGGGTGCGAGGCGAAGATCCCGGCGGACCTCACCAACCTCTGAAGGACGGACCATGGCAGCAGACCGGCGCATCGTCATCGAGAACGCCGCGATCGCGACCGTCGACAGGGACGACACCGAGTACGCCTCGGGGCACCTCGTCCTCGCCGGCCACCGCATCGAGTCGCTCGGCCCGGGCAAGGCCCCCGAGGGCCTGGAGAACGTCGTACGCCGTATCGACGCCACCGGGCACCTCGTGACCCCCGGCCTGATCAACACCCACCACCACTTCTACCAGTGGCTCACCCGGGGCCTGGCCACGGACCACAACCTGTTCGACTGGCTCGTCGCGCTGTACCCGGTGTGGGCGCGCATCGACGAGCCGATGGTGTACGCGGCGGCCCAGGGCTCGCTCGCGATGATGGCCCGCGGCGGCGTCACCACCGCCATGGACCACCACTACGTCTTCCCGCACGGCTGCGGCGACCTGTCCGGCACGATCATCCGCGCCGCCCGCGAGATGGGGGTGCGCTTCACCCTCGCCCGCGGCTCGATGGACCGCAGCGCCAAGGACGGCGGCCTGCCGCCGGACTTCGCCGTCGAGACCCTCGACGGGGCCCTGGCCGCCACGGAGGAGACCGTACGCCGGCACCACGACGCCTCCTTCGACGCGATGACCCAGGTCGCCGTCGCTCCCTGCTCGCCCTTCTCCGTCTCCACCGAACTGCTGCGGCAGGGCGCCGAGCTGGCCCGCCGCCTCGGGGTGCGCCTGCACACCCACGGCTCGGAGACCGTGGAGGAGGAGAAGTTCTGCCACGAGCTGTTCGGCAGGGGCCCCACCGACTACTTCGAGTCCACCGGCTGGCTCGGCGAGGACGTGTGGATGGCGCACTGCGTCCACATGAACGACTCCGACATCGCCGCCTTCGCCCGTACCGGGACCGGCGTCGCCCACTGCCCCTCCTCCAACGCCCGGCTGGCCGCCGGTATCGCCCGCGTCCCCGACCTGCTGCGGGCCGGTGTCCCGGTCGGCCTCGGCGTCGACGGCACCGCCTCCAACGAGTCCGGCGAACTCCACACCGAGCTGCGCAACGCCCTGCTCATCAACCGCCTCGGCGCCCACCGCGAGGCCGCCCTGAACGCCCGTCAGGCGCTGCGCCTGGGCACCTACGGCGGCGCCCAGGTGCTCGGCCGCGCCGCCGAGACCGGCTCGCTGGAGCCGGGCAAGCTCGCCGATGTGGTGCTGTGGCGGATGGACACCCTCGCCCACTCCTCCATCGCCGACCCGGTGACCGCGCTGGTCCTCGGCGCGGCGGCCCCGGTCACCGCCTCCTTCGTCAACGGACGGCAGATCGTCGAGAACGGCCGTCTGCTCACCGCCGACGAGGACGCCATCGCCCGCTCCGCGCGCGCCGAGGCACAGCGGCTGGCACGCATCGCGGCGCAGGACTGACACCCCGGTCACGGCCGCCCCGAGAACCCGCACGCGCCCCTGGCGACCGCCCGCTTAAGCTACTGCGGGTCAACTCGCCGTTGACCAGGGGAACAAGGGGGAGCAGCGGGCCGATGCACAGTGCGACCGAGGTATTCCAGCCATTGCAAGCGGACGACCCACCCGTGGTGGCCGGATACCGCCTCGCCGCCCGGCTCGGTGCGGGCGGCATGGGCCGGGTCTACCTGTCGCACACGCGGGGCGGCCGGCCGGTGGCGATCAAGGTGATCCGGCCCGAACTGGCCGACGACCCGGCGTTCCGGCGTCGGTTCCGCCGCGAGGTGGAGGCGGCCCGGCGCGTGCGGGGCGCGTACACCGCCGAGCTCATCGACGCCGACGCGGACGGCACACCGCCCTGGTCGGCCACCCTGTACGTGCCCGGGCCCTCCCTGACGGAGGCGGTCGCCCGGCGCGGACCGCTGCCGGTCCCGGCGGTGCTGTGGCTGATGGCCGGGGTGGCCGAGGCGCTCCAGGCCATCCACGACGCGGGCATCGTGCACCGGGACCTGAAGCCGTCGAACGTCCTGCTGGCCGCCGACGGACCCCGGGTGATCGACTTCGGCATCTCGACGGCCGCCGACTTCACCTCGTACACCGCCACGGGCTCCGCCGTCGGCACGCCCCACTTCATGGCTCCCGAACAGGCGTCCGCGGGCGAGGTGACGGCGGCGACCGACCTGTTCGCCCTCGGCCAGACCGCGGCGTTCGCGGCACTGGGCGAGCCGCTGTACGGCAACGGCTCGGCGGTCGGCGTGCTGTACCGGATCGTGCACTGCGCCCCCGACCTGGCCCGGCTGCCCGAGCCGCTGCGCCCGCTGCTGGCGCGGTGCCTGGCCGCCGATCCGGCGCAGCGCGCCACGGCGGCGGAGGTCGTCGCCTGGTGCCGGCAGCGGCTGGGCGCGGACGCCGACGCGGGCGGGGGACCGGCCGTGTGGCGGGAGATCACCGGGCCGGAGGTGACGGTCCCGGCGCCGGTGCCCGAGCCGACCGCGGTGCACACCCCGGTGATCGCACCGCCGCGGCCGACGGTCGCGGACACACGGCCGAGGCGTGGCCGGCGTACCGCGCTGATCACGGCCGCGGCCGTGGCGGCGGGCGCGCTGGTGCTGACCGGCCTGGCGTGGACGGTCACGGACGCGGCGGACCGGTTCCACGACTGGGTGGCGGGCGGGCCGTCGACGCCCGGCCCGAAGCCGTCCCCCTCCGCAGGTTCTTCGAAGAGGTCCGCCTCGGGGGCCGGTGGCGGGACACCGGAGGCGTCCGGGCCTTCGGCGACCGCCTCCGAGTCGCCGCGAGCCATTCCCCACCCGCTCGTCTGGCTGGACACGAAGAACTCGGTGAGCTTCGACGACCCCGAGGTGAGCCGCAAGGACCGCAAGGGGGACATCCGCCTGGTGTGCGGGCAGACGTGCGCACTGGAGAGCGACACCAGCGAGTTCGTTCTGCTGCCCACCGAGCCAGGGGCCACCCTCGAGTCGTGCCGCATCGCCCTGACCGATCCCGAGGGCCGGCGCCTGCCGCTGGCCGCGGCCGCCAGCGGCAGCGAGATCTGCGTCAAGCACTCCTCCGGGGACATCGGACTGCTCGTGATCCAGACCGAGTCGACCGCGCTGCCGCGCATCGCCTTCGTCACCGCGAAGATGACGATCTGGCGGGCGGCGCACGCCGCTTCGGGCTGACACCCCGGGCACACCGCCCCTCCCGGCGCGTCGACGGCAGGTGCCCAGGGGGCTGCCCGGGGTCAGCCCCTCCGCTCCCGCAGCACCACCCCCGCCAGCACCAGCGCCCCGGCCGCGATCCCGGTGGCCACCCGGAACGCCAGCTGGTAGCCCTCGGCCGTGGCCGCGACCACCTCCGTGCCCCGGGCGAGCAGGCCGTCCGTACGGCTCGACGCCAGCGTGGACAGCACCGCCAGCCCCAGCGAACCACCCACCACCTGCGTGGTGTTGAACACCCCGGACGCCAGGCCCGCGTCCTCCTCCCGCGCCCCCGCCATGGCCAGCCCGGTCAGCGCGGGCATGGCCGCGGCGAAGCCCGCCGAGAGCAGCAGCAGCGGCGGCAGTACGTCGGCGGCGTACGAGCCGTCGGCCGGGGCCCGGCCCAGCAACGCCATGCCGGCCGTGATCAGCACCAGCCCCGCCAGCAGCACCCGGTACGCCCCGAAGCGGCCGACGACCCGGGCCGACAGGCTCAGCATCAGCACCCCGATGGCGACCGGGGCCGGCAGGAAGGCCGTGCCCGTGGCCAGTTCGCCGTAGCCGAGGACGCGCTGGAGGTACAGCGCGCCGATGAACTGGAACCCGTACATCGTCGCGATCATCAGGATCTGCACGGCGTTCGCGCCGGTCAGCAGCCGGGAACGGAACAGGCGCAGCCGCAGCAGCGGACGCGCGGCCCGGGCCTGCCGGAACGTGAAGGCCGCGAAGAGGGCCGGCGCCAGGAGCGCGAGGAGCCAGGTGGCCGTCAGGTCCCGGTCGCCCGCGCCGACGATGACGTACACCGAGAGCATCAGCGCTCCGGTGACCAGCGCCGCCCCGGGGAAGTCCGCGCCCCGGCCGAGACCGGCCCCGGCCTCCGGGGCGAGCACCCGCACGGCCGCCAGCCACGCCGCCACCCCGATCGGCAGGTTGATCAGGAAGATCCAGTGCCAGCCGGCCGCCTGCGTCAGCGCCCCGCCCAGAAACGTGCCGAGCGCCCCGCCCGCCGCGCCGACCGCGCTGAACACCGCGATGGCCCGGGCCCGTTCACGCGGCTCCGGGAAGAGCGCCACCAGCATGCCGAGCACCACCGCGGAGGCCATCGCCCCGCCCACGCCCTGCAGGGCACGGGCGGCGATCAGCACGCCCTGGCTGGTCGCCACCCCGCACAGCACCGACGCCACGGTGAACACCACGAGGCCCGCCGTGAACATCCGCTTGCGGCCGACCAGGTCACCGAGGCGGCCGGCCAGCAACAGCAGCCCGCCGAACGGGATGAGGTACGCGTTGACGACCCAGGCCAGCCCGGGCCCGCTGAAGCCGAGGTCGGCCTGGATCGCGGGCATGGCGACCGTGACGATGTTGCCGTCGAGGATGGTCATCAGCGCCCCCGCGCACAGCACGGCCAGCGAGGCCCAGCGGGAGGAGGTACGGGGCGGTGCTGCCTGCGCCGGTGACTCGGTCAGGGTCGACATGGGGGTTCTGCCTCCGCGATGCTCTGAGTTCTCCGACGTGCACCAGGGGCACGTCTTGTAACGGGGAACATCGTCGGAGACCATGAGGGAGGGCGTAAGGAGGCAGTTCGATGTCCCAGAGGAACACCGGTGTTACCCCGCAGGTCGTGAACGCGCACGCGTGCCCGGTCCGGGAAGTTCTTGACAGGGTCGCCGGGAAGTGGAGCGTGCAGATCCTCGTCGCCGCCGCCCACGGCCCCATCCGCTTCACCGAACTGGAACGTGGCATCGAGGGCATCAGCCGCCGCATGCTGACCCTCACCCTGCGCAACCTGGAGCGCGACGGGCTCGTGACCCGGACCGTCCACCCGACGGTACCGCCGAAGGTCGAGTACGCGCTCACCCCGGTCGCCCGGGACCTGCACGAGACCCTGCAACGGCTGACGGACTGGGCCGAGCGCAACCGCGTCTACATCGCCGAGTCGCGCGCCGCCTACGACGCCGAGCACGAGCCGCTCCTCACGGACACGTAACTTCCCTACGCAGTCGGGGAGATGGGGGACCTACTTCGTCGTCGACGAGGGCCGCATCCTGGAGTTCGACAAGGCTCGATCCTCAAGCGCCCGGGATGGCGGCCCAGCCTGCCCTCCCACCGCCGGGACGCCTTCACCGCCCGGCAGGCACCCGCCCCTCACCAGGCACCCACGGCCCCTGAGGGGCCGTACCGCTCACAACCCGAACAGCGACGGGTCGGACGCCAGCGTCCGGAAGTGTTCCTGCGGCTTGTCCACCAGCCTGCGCGCCTTCAGGTCCAGCAGTCCGCCCACCGCCGTGATCTCCGCCGCGACCGTGCCGTCCGTCTTGCGGATCGTCTGGTGGATCCGGAAGGTCTTGCCCTCCCCCCACTCGAAGCCGCACGTCACCTCGACCTCGTCACCGGCCAGCAGCTCCCGCAGGTAGCGGATGGTGGTCTCCAGGGCGACCGGGCCCACACCCGTGGCGACGAGGCCGGCCTGACTGATGCCCGCGGCCTGCAGCAGGGACCAGCGGGCGTGCTCGGCGTAGTTCAGGTAGACCGCCTGGTTGAGATGGCCCTGGACGTCCGTCTCGTACCCGCGGACGGTCACCGGAACGGAAAACGGCTCGCTCACGGCTGCCCCTTCTCCTCGTGGACGTGCTGACCGACTGATCTTGGCATGCCCCTCACGCCCTGCGCGGGGACGCCAGCAGATACCGCACCCGGGTCCGCGGCTCGGTGTGCTCCCCGGCCTGCCATCCGGCCCGCTCCAGCGTGGCACCGCAGGCCCGCAGCGCCGTGCCGTCCGCCGCGTACACGGCGACGGCCTCCGGCTGCGCGGTCGCCCGCACCCGGTAGCCGTCCCCCTCCGGTCCCGCCGGACGGTGGCCGTCCGCCTCCAGGGCCAGAGCGGCGGCCTGCACCAGATGCGTACGCTCCCAGCCGCACGGCCGCTCGGTGGACCCGTCGGGGTTGGTCATGCGGCGCAGCTCCAGCAACCCCTGCCAGGCACTGTGCACCTCCCGCCGCCGGGCCGGCCCGCCATCCGCCGCCTCCTCGCCCCCGACCCGGGCGGCGAACACGCCGGCGTCCGCGGGCGCCTGCTCGGCGGGCTCGTGGTGCTGCTCCACGCCTTGCCGCACCCGATGCCCCTCCGGGGTCAGGAAGCAGTCGTGCGGCGGCCGCGGATGCCGGAAGGCCAGCCCCCGCTTGACCAGCGCGGTGAGCTGCGCCTCGGTACCCTTCAGCCGCCCGGTCACGGGATCCGCGGCGTCGATGACACGCCGCTGCGCGGCGGTGGGCGGACGGGTCACGGCGTGTTCCTTCCCGGGCTCACGGGCACCCTGGGCAATCCGGCGGCACCCACTGCCACGCTACGACCCGGCTCTGACATCGGGCGCGGCGGACGGCCTCAGCGCATCTCACGGGCCCGGCGCGAGACGGCCTCCCCCCGTGCCTGGTCCCCGGAGGCAAGGAGCAGCTCGCCGAGGTGCTGCAGACAGTCGGCGGCCAGGGTGCGCAGCATCGGCTGTGTGACGGTGTACGGCAGCAGGGCGTCGGCCACCCCGCCCGCCCAGCCGGCGAGATCCAGCGCGAGGGCGTCCTCGCCCCTGTCGTGACAGCTCCGGGACATCGCGAGCAGCGCCCGGGCCCAGGGCGTGCCGGCGTCGGCGAAGCTGTACCGCATGTCGGTCACCTGTGCCTCGGACCCGGCGGCGAACAGGTAATGGGCGTGCAGCCCGAGCTGCACAGCGGGGACGGGGCGGGCCGGCAGCAGGTCCACGGCCAGGTTGGCGAGGCCGCCGGCCATCCGCAGGACGTCCTCGCTGCCGCAGCGGCCGGACGGCGTGACGGTGAGGGCCGGCCCCTGAGGTGCGCGCAGAAGGCCCCGCACGTCAGCGGGGACATGAGCGTGACCGAGCTCGTCGGCGGCCTCAGCCAAAGCCGTCTCCAGGGTGCGCACCGCCGGGTCGTCACCGGTGTCCCGGTGGTCCCAGTCTGCCTCCGTCTGCACGGTGGTCGCCGCGTCCACGGCCTGTGCCTCGGCCAGGAACGCCTCGCTTTCGTTCGCCCGCCCCGCGAGCTCGAGAATGAGCCCCAGGCGCGTCAACGCCTGCGCCAGAGAGGCTTCGGCGTCTCCCGCGCCCAGCTCCACGAAGGCGCGGGCCGTCTGCACGCAGATGTCGGCGGCCTGCACCGCGACGTCGAGCCGGCCCTGCCGGGCGTGAATCAGCGCGGCGGTGCTCGCCGCGTCCCGCAGATATCCGGCGTACACCGGTGCTGTCGGGCCGGCATTGATCTGCGGCGCCAGCCGCAGGAAGATGCGGACCGCGGCGTCGGCGGAGGCACAGGCCAGATCGGCGTCGCCCCCCTCGAGCAACGCCTGCGCGTTCAGCGCCAGCACCCGGGCGAAGTCCGGCTCGTACCGTTCACCGCCCGGCTGCAGGCTCAGCGCGTGGTACTCGTACACGCCGGCCTCCAGGTCGATCACCGCCGAGGCGATGTAGCCGCGCGAGTACTGCGCCACACCGCGACGCACCCGGACGTCCGTCAGCAAAGGCCCGGTGTCCACGTCCCGCAGCTGCCCGTCGAGCGCCGTGTACAACGTCTCGCACTCGTCCAGCGCCGCGATCGCTTCACGCGGCTGCCCTGTCGCGGTGAGCGAGCCGGCCATCCCGTACAGCACAGCCGCCAGTTGCCGGCGATACAGCGGCTCATCGGGCTCTTCGGCGACCAGCTCCCGCACCAGCGCCGCCGCCCGCTGCTGCGACGCCAGGGCCTCCGCGGGCCGGCCCAGAGCGCTCAGCGCCTGCCCGGCGTCGAACAGTTCACGGATCTCGCCGATGCGCCGGTCTCCCCGCCTCAGTCGCATCCGTCCCCCCTTGTCGGCGATCGCCTGCGGTGCGATGCCGGTCAGCGTACGCCCAGCCGACCCTGACAGGGAGTGCTCGAGCGTCCAGCGGCGCCGGCTCCGTACCGCGGGCGAATCCCCTCCGGGAAGGGGGCTGTGCCGTCACTGCCGGTACCCGCTCAGGAACCGCCCGATCCGCCCGATCGCCGCCTCCAGGTCGTCGGCGTACGGCAGCGTCAGGATCCGGAAGTGGTCGGGGGAGGGCCAGTTGAAGCCCGTCCCCTGTACGACCTGGATCTTCTCCCTCAGCAGCAGGTCCAGGACGAACTTCTCGTCGTCGTGGATCCTGTGGACCTTGGGGTCGAGGCGCGGGAAGGCGTACAGGGCGCCCTTCGGCTTCACGCACGACACCCCCGGGATCTCGTTGAGCTTCTCCCACGCCACGTCCCGCTGCTCGCGCAGCCGCCCGCCCGGCGCGGTCAGCTCGCGGATGGACTGCCGGCCGCCGAGCGCGGCCTGGATGGCGTACTGGGCGGGCGCGTTGGCGCACAGCCGCATGGACGCCAGCATGGTCAGGCCCTCCAGGTAGTCCTTGGCGTGCTGCTTGGGGCCGGTGACCACCAGCCAGCCGGAGCGGAAGCCGGCCACCCGGTACGTCTTGGACAGGCCGCAGAAGGTGAGGACCACCAGGTCGGGGGCGAGGGCGGCGGCCGAGTGGTGGACGGCGTCGTCGTAGAGGATCTGGTCGTAGATCTCGTCGGCGAAGACCATCAGGCCGTGGCGGCGGGCGAGGTCGAGGATGCCCTCGACGATCTCCTTGGGGTAGACCGCGCCGGTGGGGTTGTTGGGGTTGATGATGACCACGGCCTTCGTGCGGTCCGTGATCTTCGAGGCCATGTCGTCCAGGTCCGGGTACCACTCGGCCTGCTCGTCGCACAGGTAGTGGACCGCCGTGCCGCCCGCGAGGGTCGTCACCGCCGTCCAGAGGGGGAAGTCCGGCGCCGGGACGAGGATCTCGTCACCGTCCTCCACCAGGGCCTGTACGGCCATGGAGACCAGCTCGGAGACGCCGTTGCCGAGGAACACGTCGTCGACGTCGACGTCCAGGCCCAGCGTCTGGTAGCGCTGGGCGACGGCCCGGCGGGCGGAGAGGATGCCGCGCGAGTCGGTGTAGCCGTGCGCCTGCGGCAGCATCCGGATCATGTCCTGGAGGATCTCCTCCGGCGCCTCGAACCCGAACAGCGCGGGATTGCCGGTGTTCAGCCGCAGCACGCTGTGGCCCGCCTCCTCCAGGGCGTTGGCGTGCTCTATCACCGGGCCGCGGATCTCGTAACAGACCTCGCTGAGCTTGCTCGACTGCCGGAACTCCATGCGCCGCCACCTCTTCGGTATCTGCTGTTGCTTGGTTTTACCAAGTAGCAGCTTGGAAAGTCCAACAACGTGTCTAGACTGCGTCGCATGTCACCCCGCACCCGCCGTAGTTACGACCAGTACTGCTCCGCCGCCCGCGCGCTCGACGTCGTCGGCGACCGCTGGACCCTCCTGATCGTCCGGGAGCTCCTGGCCGGTCCGCGCCGCTACACCGACCTGCACGCCGACCTGCCGGGCGTCAGCACGGACGTGCTCGCCTCGCGGCTGAAGGACATGGAACGGGACGGGCTGGCCACCCGGCGCAGGCTGCCGCCCCCCGGCGCGGCCACCGTCTACGAACTCACCGGGCGCGGACGTCGGTTGCTGCCCGTGCTGCAGGCGCTGGGGGAGTGGGGGCAGGCCGAACTCGGTGAGCGGCGGCCCACGGACGCGGTCCGGGCCCACTGGTTCGCCCTGCCCCTGCTGCGCGCGCTGGAGGGCCAGGGCCTGGTCGAAGTACGCCTGGAGGAGGGCGACTTCCACCTGCACGTCGGCGCGGAGCAGGGGCCCGTCTACGGCGACGGACCCGCCCCCGGCGAGCCCGACGCCCGGCTGGCGCTGGACACCGGCACGTGCACGGCGATCGGCCGCGGGGAACTGACCCTGGCCGAGGCGGTGCGGCAGGGGCGCGTGGAGGTCACCGGGGAGGGGACCCTCGCCAAGGCGCTGCGCGAGGACTGACGAGCCGTCCGCCCGGGCCGGCGAGACCCGCCGCGCCGTGCGAAGGGGGCCGACACTGGCGAGGCTCGCCGTGCCGTGCGGACGGGGGCCAGGTCGGCGAGGGGCGCAGTGCGAAGGGGGCCGGAGCGGCGAGATCCACCGCACCGTGGGAAGGGGACCCGGGCCGCTGACACCCGACGTGAGTGCGAACCGGGCGCGGAGCTGCGAGGCTGGCCGTGCCGTGCGGACGGGGCCGGGTCGGCGAGGGTCGCCGTGAGAAGGGGCCCGGAGCAGTGACGCCCGCCGCGCCGTGCGAAAGCGGCGCGGACCGGCGAGGCCCGCCGCTCAGTGCGACGGGCCTCGCCCAAGAGGGGCAGTCCCCCGGCAGAACCCGACGTGGGTACGGGCCCGGAGCAGCGAGGTCCGCCGCACCGTGCGGTCGGGCCTCGCCGAACAGGCGTCAGACCCCCGGCGCGACGGGCCCCGCCGAAGAGTGGGCCCCCGGCACGACGGACCTAGCCCAAGCGGCGTCAGGCCCCCGGCGGGACCCGTGTCGGTCGTCCCGTGCCGCGGGTCAGGGCGTACCCGGCGATGCCCGCCAGGGCCGCCAGCACGCCGCCGATCCCGGTCCACACCCACCGGTCGGACCACCAGCCCGACGCCCAGCCGTCCTCCGGGTCGCTCTCCGCCAGCGCCGCCGAAGTCCCCTGCTGCTGCCCGGACTTGGCCCCGGCGCCCGGCACCAGCGGCTGGGCCAGCGAGCCGTCCACCGCCGCCGCTCCGCCGATGTCCTTGGAGTCGGCCCTGACCTCCGTGTCGACCGGCAGACCCAGGTCGGAGGCCGGCAGCCGCACGACGGTCAGACGGACGTAGTACGTGCCCGGCAGCGGGTCGTTCGCCCACGGCTCGGACCAGGCCCGCACCGTGCGCAGCACGCAGGCCAGCTCCACGGAGGCCGCACCGGCGGCCGCCGTGCGGGTCTGCGCCCCGTACTGGCAGGCCTGGCGGCGGCGCAGACCGTCGTACACGTCCAGCTGCCAGGTCTGGGCGGCGTGCTGCTCGGGCAGCTTGACCGTCGCCCGGACCGTGGGCCGCTGCCCGGTGTCCGCGGGGAACGACCAGTACAGGTAGTCGCCCGCGGAGGCGTGCGCCGTGGCCCGCTGCCCCTGCTCCATCTGCGCCGCCGTACGGAACGACGTGCCCGCCCGCGTCGGCGCCGCGCTGTCCTCGGAGGCGCTCGGCGACGGCGAGGAGTCGGCGGCCGCGGGTCCCGCGGCCAGCCCGAGCGTCAGCAGCGCGGCGCCCAGCACCCTGGTGATCCGCATCAGTTGGTCCTCCAGACCGTAACCCGCCAGCGCGACAGCCAGCCCCAGACGACACCGGCGAGGAAACCGGCCAGGATCAGCGCGCCGAGCAGCCACCAGCCGCGCCCCAGACCGAAGGAGGCCACGTCGCTCGCCTGCGACGGGCCGTCCACCACGTCCACCGCCAGCTCCAGCGGCAGCCCGGGCGTGGTCTTCACCCCCGAGGCCGCCGAGAAGGAGTTCGTCACCGCCAGGCACACGGCCTCGGCGGGGGCGTCCTCCTCGTCGCTCTCGGCCTTCGGATACCTCAGGCCCGTGGCGATGACGTCCGTACGGCCGTTGCCCGCCGCCTCGCCGCGGACGATCTCCCGGCCGTGCACCGTCACGGCCCGCAGCAGCACCCCGTAGTCCGGGTGCACCGCCCGGTCGGCCGCCACGCTCACCGACGCGCGCAGCTCCTGGCCGGGCCGCACGTCCACGCGGTACCAGCGCTGCTGCCCGAACTCCTCGCGGTCCGTGTACAGGCCCGACTTGAGCTCCGGCGCCCGGGTGCAGTCGGCGGCGCCCTCGACCGCCGCCGGCGTCACCACCGGATCGGCCGCCCGGTCCACCAACTCGTTGACGCGGTCGGTGAGTTCGTCCTGGTGCTCCACCGAGGTGTAGGTGCCGCCGGTGGCCTCGGCGATGCAGCTGAGCTGCCGGCTCAGCTTGGCGTTCGGCACCAGGCCCAGGGTGTCGATGGTCAGGCCGATGCCCTTGGCCGCGATCTCGCGGGCCACCTCACAGGGGTCCAGCGGCCGGCAGGTGTCCTCGCCGTCGCTGATCAGCACGATCCGCTTGGAGCCGGTGCCGCCGTCGAGGTCGTCGGCGGCCTTCAGCAGGGCGGGACCGATCGGCGTCCAGCCGGTCGGGGTGAGCGTGGCCACGGCCGTCTTGGCCTCGGTGCGGTTCAGCGGGCCGACCGGGTAGAGCTGCGCGGTGTCCTTGCAGCCCTCCTTGCGGTCGTCACCCCGGTAGTTGGCGCCGAGCGTGCGGATGCCGAGCCGGACCTCCTCGGGGGTCGCGTCGAGCACCTCGTTGAAGGCCTGCTTCGCCGCCGCCATGCGCGACTGCCCGTCGATGTCCCGGGCCCGCATCGAGCCGCTGACGTCGAGGACCAGGTCCACCTTGGGGGCGTCCTGGCCGGTGGGTTCACCGGCGGACGCCCCGGCCGGGAAGGCGAGCCCGGCCGCCAACGCGGCGAGCAGGGCACCGGCCCCGGCCGCCAGCCGTGTTCTTGTGATCATCGGCGGATCTTATGGAGCGGCGGGGCCGTGCTCCAAAACGGAGGGTCAATTGGGGCTCTCGTGCAGCGGGTTGGGCAGCTCGGTCCACAGGTCCCCGCCCGCCGGCGACATCCGCATCAGCGTCAGCGCCTTCGCGGGCAGCGGATCGTCCCGGAGCGCCGTCAGGTCGGAGGTGCGCAGCAGGTCCCGTACGGCCGTCCGCAGCGCCTGGCCCAGTGCCGCCCGCGACCCGGCCGTCCCGGCCAGCGCGCCCGCCACCAGCGAGCCGAACAGCTTGCGGCGCAGGGCGCGTTCGTCGTCCGTGACCATACGGGCGGGCAGCTCGGGGACCGGGATGCCGTGCCGGGCCAGGCGGGCCGGGCTGACCCGGATGTCGGCCAGGTCCCGGTAGACCAGCCGCATCGGCTCGCCCGCCGCCGACAGCACCACCAGCAGGTTCTGGCCGTGCGCTTCGAGGGCCACGCCCAGCTCCAGCAGACGCAGCCCGGCCGTGAGGGCCAGGCGGGCGAAGGCGGCGAGCCAGGCGGGGGAGCGCGGCAGGGCGGTCGTCGCCAGGGCCGCCACCGGCACGACGCGTTCCCCGGCCGCCGCGTACACCTGCGGCGACTCGCGCAGGACAGCCGCCAGGTCCGCGGTGCCCGCCGCGGCCGCGCCCAGCGTGCGGGTGACGTGCAGCAGCCCCTCGGAGCGGTCCGCCAGCACCTGCCCGAAGCCGGACAGCACCGCGGAGGCGGCGACCGACGGCAGGGAGATGTCCCGCACCGAGGACGTCAGCCGGGCGCTCAGGGCCGTCTTCACGTGCGGCCCGCCGGGCAGGGCCAGCGTCCGCAGGGACATCAGCGGATGCGCCGCCAGGCGCTCCTCGCAGGTCCGTTTCAGCACGTGCGCCGCCTGCCAGGGATGCACCGGCACCACCACCCGCCGCCCGTCCCGGAGCCAGTCCGGCCACACCCCCGTGACCAGGCAGGCCTGCGCCGGGACCGGCACCAGCCCCAGCTCCACGACCGGCCCGTGCTCGGGCCCGTACGCCAGCTGCTCGGCCACCGAGAACCCGGGCCGGGACCGGCAGGTCGGATGGAACGGATGCCCGTCCACCACCCGCTGCTCCCACTCCCAGTCGCACCCCGGCCACGGTCGCGGGCCGCCCCTCTGCCCGGCCCGCGACAGCGCCAGCGACGCCACGCTGTGCCCGAGCTCGGCGGCGAAGCCCGCGGCGTGCGGTACCGCCAGGTCCGTCATCAGCCGCGCCGGATCGTCGTACGCCACCTCCCCGAGCCGTACGACGGTGACGTACGGGTCGGTCGCGTACGGGTCCGGGCGCGGCCCGCTCAGGCGGCGGCCGTCGGACAGCCGCAGCACCAGCCCGTCGCGGACCGGCTCCCGGCCGGCCAGCCAGGGCAGCGGCTCATGCGCCAGCCCGCGCCACAGGCGGGTCAGCACGGCCGCACGGGCGCCGGGCAGCGCGGCCGCGTACCCCGGCACGAGGCCGGGACGGACCGCGGCCAGCTCGTCGGCGAGCTCGGCCTCGGCGGTGGGGGGACGGTGCACGGGCTGGCTCCTCGGGTACGCATAGGTCGGCACGGGGGACGGGACGGCGTCACGGACGGGGGAGGGACGACGACCGACATACTGATCATCCCCGCCCGGACAGAACCGTAGGGAACAAGTGGAACGCGTGGACCTCATGCCCCCGCCCGCCGGCGACGACGCCGCCTCCCGCGAGGCCGTCGCCGCGCGGGCCGACGCCTACGCGGCCGCGCCGCTGCTGAACTGCCTGCTGCGCGAGGTCGCGCGGCCGGTGCCCGGCCGGGGCGACGGCGGCCACCGGGTGTACCGGCTGCCCGGCGCGGACCGCCTGCTGCGGGTCCGCGGTGGCCGGCGGCCCGCCGAGCCCGAGCTGTACGCGGCCGGCGGCTGGCACCGCCTCGGCCACACCGAGCTGGTGAAGCTGGTCGCCGACGAGCTGCGCCGGCACACCGGCGTGGCCAACGACGAACTGCCCGCCGAGATGAGCGACAGCCGGGACGCGGTGGCCGCCCTGCTGACCGCCCGGGCCGGCGCCACGCCACCGCGGGACCCGTACCTGCGCTCCGAGCAGTCCCTGCTCACCGGCCACCCCCACCACCCCGCCCCCAAGGCGCGCGGCGGCGGCCCGGCCGCCGGCTGGCTGCCGTACGCGCCCGAGGCGCACGCCCGCTTCCCGCTGGCGCTGCTCGGCCTGCGCGAGGACACCGTCGCCGAGGAGGGCGACACCTCGGCCCTCGACGCCCTCGGCACGGCCCCGCCCGGCTACCGGCTGCTGCCCGCCCACCCCTGGCAGCTGGACCTGGCCGCCCGGGAGCTGGCGGGGGCGTTCGCCGACGGGCGGCTCCTGCGGCTGGGCACGACCACGTGGGAGGCCTGGCCCACGGCCGCGATCCGCACCCTGTACGCCCCCGCGCACGACCTGTTCCTGAAGTTCAGCCTGGACGTGCGCATCACCAACGACATCCGCCGGCTGTGGCGCCACGACCTGCTCCGGCTCCGGCGCACCGACACGGCGGTGGCGCGGGCCTTCGACGGCGGCCCGGGGGCCTGGCTGAGCGACCGCGGCTACCGCACCGCCGACTTCGCCTTCGAGGCCCTCGCCGTCCTGGTCCGCGACGGCTTCACCGGCCACCTGCGGCCCGGCGCGACGCCCCTGCTGGCCGCGGGCCTGGTGGAGGGCTTCGCCGGCAACCCGCTCGACACCGCCGCCGACCCGGCGGCCTGGTGGGAGGCGTACCTGGCCCAGGTGGTCCCGCCGGCGCTGCGGGCCTTCGCCGAGCACGGCGTCGTCCTGGAGGCCCACCTGCAGAACACCCTGGTCGCCGTCGACGCGTACGGCACCCCCGTGCAGGCGCTGTTCCGGGACGCCGAGGGCGTCAAGCTGCTGCCGGAGGTCACCCGCGAGGCCGGCTGGGAGCGGCTGGTGTACTGCCTGGTCGTCAACCACCTCACCGAACTCGCCGCAGCCCTCGCCGAACGCCACCGGGGCCTCGACCCCTGGCCCGCCGTACGCCGCGAACTGTCCCGCCACGGCCTGCCGGAGGCCGCCGCCCTCCTCACCGCGCCCACCCTGCCCGGCAAGACCAACCTCCTGCTGCGCTGGACGGGCGCGGACGGCGCCGCCGCACGCTACCTGCCGCTGCCCAACCCCCTGGCCACCGCACAGAGATGATCAGCTCGCCGCGCGTCTTCCGTACCCTGGCCGGTGTGCTGCGCGATGTGACCACAGCGTCCTTCACGGGCGTGCCAGGTGCGCGAGATCTGCGACCGGCACGAGCACGTGAAGGCCGTCGGGGAGCCTGAACCTGGTGCAACCCTCCGATGGCCGGGCGGGTGTCAGGTGGGTTTGCCGGTGAGGTCCGCCAGGAGCGCGGTGATGACGCGGTCCGTGGCGGCGGTCATGTCGACGGAGTCGGGGGAGAGGAGCCACTGGACCTGGAGGCCGTCCATGACGGCGATGATCGCGGTGGCCGCCTCTTCGAGGTTGAGGTCGGGGCGTGTCTCGCCGAGTTCGGCGGCTTCGGCGAGGGCTTCGGTGACCATGGCGCGCAGGCCGGCGTAGCGGTCGCGGAAGTAGTCCTGGGCGGGGTGGCCTTCTGTGACGCTCTCCGCCGACAGGACGGCGTACAGACGGACGATGCCTTCGCGTTCGGTGTTGCGGCGGACGGTGTCGACGAGGTGGCGCAGGAAGGCGAAGCCCCGGGGGCGCTCGGTGCCGAGCTGTTCGATGTCCGTTTCGTCCCGCAGGGCGAGGACGCTGGTGAGCAGCTGGGGCTTGGAGCGGAAGTAGTGCAGGACGCCGGCCTGAGTGACTCCGGCGCGGTCGGCGATCTCCTGGAGGGAGGCGTTGTTGTAGCCGCGGGCGGCGAAGGTGTCCATGGCGATCTGCAGGATCTCCTGCCGTCGCCGCTGGGCTTTGAGGCTCTTCCCTGCGCGGGGCTGCCGCTCCCCGTTCGGCGTGCTCTCGCTCATCGTGCGGAGTCTACGGGGCTGTCGATCAGTGGTCACCCTCCGATCAAACCTGAGAAAGAACTTACGCACAAGCACTTACCAAGTACTTAGTAAGTGTGCTTTCCTGCTCCCGTTCCGCCCGCTGCGTGCCGCACCGCGGCCTGGAAGGACGAGCATGAGCCGCCCTGCCCTCCCCGATGACACCGAGCTCCGCGACCGCATCCGCGGCCTGGACCTGGACTCGAAGATCCGCCTGCTGACCGGCGCGGACCTGTGGAGACTCCCGGCCGAGCCCCGCCTCGGGCTGTCCGCGGTGACGATGTCCGACGGCCCGCAAGGCGTGCGGGGGACCGGCGACGCCCCCGACGAGACCGGCCTGCTGGCCCCCGCGCCGAGCGCGCTTGCCGCAGCATGGGACACCGGCCTCGCCGAGCGGCTGGGGGAGCTGTTCGCCACCGAGGCCCGCCGCAAGGGCGTCGACGTGGTGCTGGCGCCGGTGGTCAACCTCCAGCGCACCCCCGTCGCCGGGCGGCACTTCGAGTACTTCTCCGAGGACCCGCTGCTCACCGGCACCCTGGCCGCCGCCGTCGTACGCGGCCTGCAGAGCAGGGGAGTGGGCGCCTGCCTGAAGCACTTCGTCGCCAACGACTCCGAGACCGACCGCACCCGCTACCGCGCCCGGCTGGACGAGCGGACGCTGCGGGAGGTCTACCTGGCCCCCTTCGAGCAGGTCCTCGCCGAGGCCGAGCCGTGGAGTGTGATGGCCGCCTACTCGGGCCTGGACGACGGGACCGAGTCGGCGCCGATGACCGAGAACGCGCGGCTGCTGCGCGAGGTACTGAAGGGGGAGTGGGGTTTTGCCGGGCCCGTCGTCAGTGACTGGGCCGCGACCCGGTCCACCGTGGCCTCGGCGGTCGGTGGCCTGGATGTGGTGATGCCCGGTCCCGATGGCCCGTGGGGTGACGCCCTCGCGGCGGCCGTGCGCGCGGGCGAGGTGGACGAACAGGTCATCGACGACAAGGTGCTACGGCTGCTGCGCCTGGCCCGCCGCGTCGGCGCGCTCGACGAGCCGGAGTCGGCCACCGTCTCGTCCGAGCCCGCTCCGGAGGAGTACCGGTTGCTGCGCGAGGTCGCCGCCCGCGGCACCGTGCTGCTCCGCAACCAAGAAGACTTGCTGCCGCTTACGCCGACCGGCATCCGCAGCGTCGCCCTGATCGGCCCCAACGCCGTCGCGCCGTACCTCCAGGGCGGGGGCAGCGCCTTCGTCCCGGCCGTGCGCACCGTGTCGTACGAGGAAGGGCTGCGCGCCGCGCTCCCCGAGGACGTCCGGCTGACCGTGCACCGGGGCGGCGACGCCCGCCTGCGCCTGCCGTACGCCTCCGCCGAACGGCTCACCGACCCCGACACCGGCGTGACGGGCATGCGCGCCGACCACGTGGACGCCGACGGCAACCGCATCGGCGGCGAGACCCGCGCCACCGGCGACTGGACCACGTACGACGGCTTCGCCCCGCAGGCCCGCCGGGTGCTGCTGCGGACGGAGCTGACCCTCACCGAACCGGGGACGCACCGCCTGGAGTTCGGCTGCGCGGGGCGCTTCAGCGTGAGCGTCGACGGCGAACAGGTCCTGGCCGGGGACGACG
Organism: Streptomyces sp. NPDC052682; assembly: GCF_040678435.1. Classification (NCBI taxonomy): domain Bacteria; kingdom Bacillati; phylum Actinomycetota; class Actinomycetes; order Kitasatosporales; family Streptomycetaceae; genus Streptomyces; species Streptomyces sp. NPDC052682. Next base: position 68,433 of record NZ_JBFATS010000022.1, read on the forward strand.
ACCGGGGCGTGGAGTTGGTGCTGGAGTCCAGCCACAACCACCCGCCGCAGCGGGGGATCGACATCGAGGCCGGCCCGCAAGGGCGCAGGCTCGCCCTCGCCCTCGACCTGACCGTCGTCGACGCGGGTGGCTACGGCCGCTTCGTCACCGCCCAGGTCCGGCATGCCCCGCCGGGGACCACCCCGTACGAGGAGATCGCCGAAGCCGTCGCCGCGGCCCAGGCCGCCGATGTGGCCGTCGTCGTCGTGGGCACCAACGAGGAGGTCGAGTCCGAGGGCTGGGACCGCACCGGCCTCGACCTGCCCGGCCACCAGAACGACCTCGTCCGCAAGGTGATCGCCGCCAACCCGCGCACCATCGTGGTCGTCAACGCCGGCGCCCCGGTGCTGCTGCCCTGGGCCGACGAGGCCCCCGCCCTGCTCTGGTCATGGCTGCCGGGCCAGGAGGCCGGGCACGCCCTGGCCGACGTGCTGCTGGGCCGTACCGAGCCGTCGGGCCGCCTGCCCTGGACCCTGCCCGCACGTGCCGAGGACGTCCCCGTCCCCGACGCGCGCCCCCGCGACGGCATCGTGGACTACACCGAGGGCGTCCATGTCGGCCACCGGGCCTGGGACCGGGACGGGCTCGTCCCCGCCTTCCCGTTCGGCCACGGCCTCGGCTGGACCCGATGGACGTACGAGTCCGTGACCCTCTCCCCGGCTCCCGTCTCCGCCGATCTGCCCTGCCCCGCGGGCGGAGACGGGCTCGACCTGACCGTGGAACTGACCAACACCGGCCCCCGGGCAGGCCGTGAGGTCGTCCAGGTCTACCTGGAGCCCCCGCTGGACGGCACCGACCGGCCGGTGCGCCTGCTCGCCGGGTTCGCCACGGTCCAGGCGGCGCCGGGCGCCCGCGTCGCCGCCGAGGTGCGGGTGCCCGCCCGCGTCTTCCGGATCTGGGACAGCGAGGCGAGCGCGTGGCGTACGCCGCCCGGCCGCTACCGCCTGCACGTCGGACGCTCCAGCCGTGATCCGCATCTCACCGCAGAGGTGACCGTCGACGACGGCCGCCTGCACCCCGCGGTCTGAGCCCTCCTGGCTCGCCCGTCCCTTTTGCCCCACCCCCCCCGCGCCTCGTCCAGTACGACAGCAAGGAGCCGCAACCATGCCCCTCACCCGTTCGAGCAGAACCCTCCAGATGGCCTGCGCCACCGTCGCGGCGGCCCTGCTGGCCACCGGCTGCGGCCGGAGCGACGACTCCTCGGCCTCCGGCAACGCCCCCGCGAAGATCAGCAGCGGCAAGGCCAAGGGCAAGATCGTCATGTGGTCCATGGGCGACAAGGCCGACAAGGACCTGCAGAGCCTGGCGAAGAAGTTCGAGCAGCAGAACCCGGACGTCACCGTCCAGATCACCGCGGTGCCGTGGGACGCCGCCCACGAGAAGCTGACCACCGCGATCGCGGGCGGCAACACCCCCGACATGTCCCTGATCGGCTCCACCTGGATGGCGGAGATGGCCTCCATGAACGGCTTCCAGGCCACCCCGGCGTCGTTCGAGGAGTCCGCGTTCTTCCCCGGCCAGTGGGACACCACCAAGTACAAGGACACCTCCTACGGCGTCCCGTTCATCGCCGACACCTCGGTGATCTACTACCGCACCGATGTCACCACCAAGGCCGGCCTCAAGGGCGCCCCGGCCGACGACTGGGACGGCTACCTGAAGGACCTCAAGTCCATCCAGGCCACCGCGGGCAAGCAGAACCCCAAGCTGCGCAACGCCACCCAGGTGCAGGTCGGCTTCAACTCCTGGCTGTTCTGGCTGCCGATGGTCTGGCAGCAGGGCGGTGACATCTACGACGCCGACGCGAAGAAGTTCACGTTCGACACGCCCGAAGTCACCAAGGCCCTCGAGTACTTCAGCGGCTTCTTCAAGGACAAGCTGTCGCCGAACGACAAGACCGACTCCCGCCAGAACCTCCAGAACGGGCTGATCGGCACCGTGCAGCAGGGCCCCAGCACCGGCGGCGACCTCCACAAGAACGCGCCCGAGCTGGACAGCAAGTGGCAGACCATGCCGCTGCCGAAGGGCACGCAGGTGGCCGGCCTGGCCGGCGGCAGTGACCTGGCGGTGTTCAAGAACGCCAAGAACGCGGACGCGGCCTGGAAGTTCGTGCAGTTCCTCACCGAGCCGAAGAACCTGGCCGAGTACGCGGACGCCTCCGGCAACCTGCCCGCCGCCGTCCAGTCCTGGTCGGAGGGCCACCTCGCCGGCAACCCGAAGATGGCCGCCTTCGAGACCCAGCTGAAGGTCACCAAGGCCCCGCCCGCGATCACCACCTGGCAGCAGATCGCCGACGCCATCGACTCCGAGCTGGAGAAGCTCGCCTACGGCAAGGCCACCGTCGCCGAGGTCCAGAAGACCCTGCAGTCCAGGGCCACCAGCATCGGCACCGGCCGCTGAAGCGCCGCCGCCCGCATCCCTCGTACGGACGGATGACCACCATGCCCACGGACGGATGACCACATGTCCACGAACACCATCACCGGGCAGGGCACCGAGGGGCACGACACCGCCGACAAGCAGCCGGCGGTGCTGCGCCGCGCCTCCTCGCCGCGGCGCAGCACCGCCCGGGGCCGCCAGGCCCGCGCCGCGTGGATCCTCGCCGCCCCGTTCCTCGCCCTGTTCCTCGCCTTCATGCTGCTGCCGGTCGTCTGGTCGACCCTGATGAGCCTGACCGACACCAAGAGCGCCGACCTGCGCACCCCGCTGAACGTGTCGTTCGTCGGCCTCGACAACTACGTACGGCTCTTCGAGGACCCGCAGTTCTTCACCGCCCTGCGCAACACGGCCGTGTTCGTCCTGGCGGCCCTGCCCCTGACCCTGGCCGCCGGGCTCGCCGCCGCGGTCGCCCTGGACAGCGGTATCCGCCGTTTCCGGGCGGTCTTCCGGGTCGGCTTCTACCTGCCGGTGATCACCAGCATCGTGGCCGTCGCCGTGGTGTGGAAGACGCTCCTCGAACCCCACGCCGGCCTGGTGAACACCGTCCTCGCCTGGTTCGGAATCGACGGCCCGGCCTGGCTGGCCGACACCCGGTTCGCCCTGCCCGTCATGATCCTGATGGCGGTGTGGCGCAACCTCGGCACGGTCATGATCATCATGCTGGCGGGTCTGCAGTCCGTGCCTCACTCTCTGATGGAGGCCGCCGAACTCGACGGCGCCGGCGCGTGGCAGCGGTTCTGGCGGGTCACCTTCCCGCTTCTGCGACCGGCCCTGCTCCTCACCGCCGTCACCACCGGCATCGGCTACCTGCAGTTCTTCGACGAGCCGTTCGTCATGACCGACGGCGGACCGCTGGACTCCACCCTGTCGGCCACGCTGTACGCCTACAAGCAGTTCGGCAACGGCAACTACGACATCGCCTCGGCCGCCGGCTATGTCGTCTTCGTTCTCATCATCGCGCTGACCGTGCTGCAGTTCCGCATGCTGCGCGACAAGGACTGATGCCCCATGACCACGACCCCGATCGATCCCGCTCCACAGAAGTCCATACGCCGTCGCCGCATCCGCCAGGAGTGGGGCCGCCCCTGGCTGTACCTGCCGCTCACCGGCCTGTTGCTGCTGATGGTCACGCCGTTCCTGTGGATGCTGTCCGGGGCGTTCAAGCCTGAGGCGGACATCCGCAAGATCCCGCCCGACCTGATCCCCACCCGCCCCACGCTCACGAACTTCCAGGAGCTGTTCGGCAGCCTGGACTTCACGAGGATGTTCGCCAACTCCGTGATCGTGGCCCTGGCCGTCACCGCCGGGAACCTGATCTTCTGCTCGATGCTCGGCTACGCCCTGGCCAAGCTCGAATTCCGCGGACAGCGGGCCGTGTTCACCGTGGTCATCGCGACCCTCATGGTCCCGGGCCTGGTCACCTTCGTACCGCTGTACGTCCTGGTGGCCAACATGCAACTCACCGGCTCTCTGCTCGGGCTGATCCTGCCGTTCCTCGCCACACCCTTCGGTGTGTTCCTGATGCGGCAGTTCATCTCCACCCTGCCCGACGAGCTGATCGACGCCGCCCGCGTCGACGGCTGCCGCGAACTGGCCATCTTCTGGAAGATCATCCTGCCGCTGACCAAGCCCGCTCTCGCCACCCTGGGGATCATCACCTTCCTCGGCTCGTGGAACAACTTCCTGTGGCCGCTGGTCGTGGCCCAGAACGAGAGCCAGTACACCCTCCCCGTCGGTCTCGCCCTGGCCAGCAGCGGACAGGACTTCACCCGCTTCGGCATCCTGCTCGCCGGCGCCGTCGTCGTCCTGCTCCCGGTGACCGTCGTCTTCCTGCTCTTCCAGCGCCACTTCGTCGCCGGCATCGCCACCACCGGCCTGAAGTGACCCCAGCTCCGGCGCCCTTACCCGCCCCCCACGCGCCGGTTCCGCACCACCCACGTCCCGCACGCGCGCCGCCGTGCACGGCCGTCATGCCCGCAAGGAGCCGCACCATGAGAACCACCACCCGGCAATGGCGCCGGACCTCCCTGGCAGCCGCCGCGACCCTGCTCGCCACGCTCCCCGTCCTTCCGGCAGCCACACCGGCCTCGGCCGATGCCGCGCCTGGCAGAGCGTCGGTTTGGCTCACCAATCCGTCCACCAAGACCTATCTGTCCCGGCAGTCGCCGGTGACCTGGAAGACCGGCCCGGCACCCTCGGGCACTGAGAGTTCGACCATCGCGGTGGACACCACCCGCACGTACCAGCCGATGACCGGCTTCGGGGCCTCGTTCACCGACTCCTCCGCCTGGCTGGTCGGCACCAAGCTCAGCACCGCACAGCGGAACGCGCTGATGCGCGACCTGTTCAGCCGCCGCGACGGCATCGGCCTGAGCTTCCTGCGTCAGCCGATGGCCGCCACCGACTTCACCGTGGATGGCAACTACTCCTACGACGACATGCCCGCCGGCCAGACCGACCCGGCCCTGGCGAACTTCACGATCGACCATGACCGGTCGTACACCATCCCCCTGCTGAAGCAGGCCCGCCAGATCAATCCGCAGCTGACCCTCATGGCCACCCCGTGGAGCCCGCCGGGATGGATGAAGACCAGCGACTCGATGAACGGCGGCCGGCTCAAGGCGGACGCCTACCAGCCGCTCGCCGACTACTTCGCGAAGTTCCTCAAGGAGTACGCGGCAGCCGGCGTCCCCGTGCGCTACATCACCCCGCAGAACGAGCCGCTGCACGAACCGTCGACCTACCCGGGCATGTACCTGCCCGCCGACCAGGCCAAGACCTTCGTCACCGACCACCTCGCCCCGACGCTGCGCAAGCAGGGCCTGTCCACCGACATCCTGGGATACGACCACAACTGGGACGTCCCCAGCTACCCCGAATCCTTCTACGCCGACCCGGCAACCGCCCGGAACGTCACCGGCACCGCCTGGCACTGCTACGGCGGCGACGTCTCGGCACAGACCGTCGTCCACAACGACTACCCCAACAAGCCCGCCTTCCAGAGCGAGTGCTCCGGCGGAAACTGGGAGGGCGACGAGAAGGGCGCCTTCGCCGGTGTGATGGACAACATCATCAACGGTCCACGGAACTGGGCCCAAAGCATCATCCGCTGGAACATCGCCCTGGACCCCAGCAGCGGCCCCACCAACAACGGATGCCAGGGCTGCCGCCCCATCGTTGTCGTCTCCCCGAAGACCGACGGCACCTGGACCTACACACCGACGGCCGACTACTGGGGACTGGCACACGCCAGCACGTTCGTCCAGCCCGGCGCCCGCCGGGTCGCCTCCAACACCCTGGGCAAGGGCAGCATCGAGGACGTCGCCTTCACCAACCCCGACGGCTCCACCGCGCTGGTCACCTACAACTCCGGAAGCACGGCACGCACCTTCACCGTGGTCTGGGGCGACCGCCACTTCACCTACACCCTGGCCGCCGGAGCAGCGGCGACCTTCACCTGGACCGGCACTCAGCACGGCAGCAGCGACCCAGCCGCCATCGGCTCCGTCGATATCCCCTTCCGCAACCCCGACGGCAGCCAGGCCCTGATCACCTACGACAGCAGCCTGCTCGCCCAGCAGCCCCAGGTCCGCATCGGCGACCAGTGGCTCGGCTACACCCTGCCCACCGGCGCCTCCCTCACCCCGCCCACCGGCGAGACGGCGCTGCCCCGCGACGGCTGGCAGGCAACGGCCTCGGCCAGCAGCTCGGACGACCCGCCCTCCCAGGCCATCGACGGCGACGCGGCCACCCGCTGGAGCTCCGGCCACGGCATGCAACCGGGCGACTGGTTCCAACTCGACCTCGGCTCCGCACGGACCTTCGACCAGATCGTCCTGGACTCCACCGCCTCGTCCGGCGACTTCGCCCGCCAGTACGAGGTGTACACCTCCGACGACGGCACCACGTGGGGCCGGCCCGTCGCGACCGGCCCCGGCAGCACCGTGACCCGGATCCTGCTGCCCACGACCACCGCCCGCTACATCCGCGTGGTCAACAAGGCCGGCTCCGGCAGCTGGTGGTCCATCCACGACGTCTCCGTCCTCGCTCCCGACGGCAAGACCACAAAGGACACGGGCACGAGTACCGGCCTTCAGCGCAAGAACGCGACCCTGCCCGACGGCACCCGGCTGCAGGTGGCGTACAACTCCGGTGGCAGAGCTGCCACGTTCGACGTGCCGTGGGGTGGCACGACGTACAGCTACCGACTGCCCGCCGGCGCCGCCGCGATCCTCACCACCCGGCCTGCCTGAGTGCACGCCTGCGGCAACCGCCTGGATGTCGCCCACACAGCGAGGGCCCGCGCAGAGAGGATCTGCCGGGCCCTCGCCTCGATGACTCGGGCACTCCTCCCCGGCTGTCACGCTTGGTTACTATGCTCACTTCATGCCGGAGGCCGGGAGCAAGGGGCGGACCGCCATTGACGGACTGCTGGGAGGCAGAGAGACGAGCATGCCAGCTGGTAGCTGGTCGGTGAATGTAAGGCAAATGACCACTGGAGCCTTGGAAGATGCTGAGAGAGGTCAGTGCGACCAGCTACATCGAACCCCTCCGCTCCGGCGGCTCCGTGCCCGCGGTCGTGGAGGCCGACGACCTGGGCACCTACGTCGTGAAGTTCACCGGCTCCGCACAGGGCCGCAAGGCGCTGGTCGCCGAGGTGATCGTCGGTGAGCTGGCCCGCGCCCTCGGTCTGCGCTTCCCCGAGCTGGTCCTCGTGCACTTCGACCCGGCCATCGCCGCCCAGGAGCCCCACCAGGAGGTCCGCGACCTGCACCTGTCCAGCGCGGGCGTCAACCTCGGCATGGACTACCTGCCGGGCGCCCGGGACTTCACCCCGGAGGTGGCCGAGTCCTTCCCCCTGGATCCGCTGGAGGCCGGCCGGATCGTCTGGCTCGACGCCTTCACGGCGAACGTCGACCGCACCGTCCACAGCTCCAACCTCATGGTGTGGCCCACGCTCGGCGTCGCGCCCCCGCGCCTGTGGCTCATCGACCACGGCGCCGCCCTGGTCTTCCACCACCGCTGGGACGGCGCCGACCCCGCGAAGGCCTACGACCTGCGCCACCACGCCCTCGGCCACTACGGCCCCGATGTGCGCGCCGCCGACGCCGAGCTGGCGCCGAAGGTGACCGAGGAGGTACTGCGCGAGGTCGTCGCCGCGGTGCCGGACGCCTGGCTGACCGGCTTCGGCACGGCCGACGAGGTCCGCGAGGCGTACGTCGGCCACCTCCACGCGCGCGTACGGGCGTCCGGGGCCTGGCTGCCCACCGGCTTCCCCAGCCGGGAGGAGCTGGCCGCCGAGAACGCCCGCCGCGCGGCGAGAAACCAGCGAGGCCGCCCGGCCTGGCTCAAGCAGGTTCCCGACCTGCACGGCAGGCCGGCGGTGGAACAGGACGGGTCGGTGCACCTGGCATGAGCGACACCCGGCGCGTGGAGATCGAGTACTGCACCCGGTGCCGGTGGCTGCCGAGGGCCGCCTGGCTGGCCCAGGAGCTGCTGACGACGTTCGAGGCAGAGCTGACCGAACTGGCCCTCAAACCCGGCACCGGCGGCGTCTTCGTCGTCCGCGTGAACGACGAGGTGGTGTGGGACCGCCGCGACCAGGGCTTCCCGGAGCCGACGGCCGTGAAGCGGGCCGTACGCGACCGAGTGGCCCCGGGAAAGTCCCTGGGCCACTCGGAGCAGTGATCCCTGCGGCTGTCAGCCCCTGAGCTGCTCGTAGGCGGGCAGCGTGAGGAAGTCGGCGTAGTCCTCGTCGAGGGCCACCTTCAGCAGCAGGTCGTGGGCCTGCTGCCAGGTGCCCGCCGCGAAGGCCTCCTCGCCGATCTCGGCCCGGATCGCGGCGAGTTCCTCGGCGGCGACCTTGCGGGCCAGGTCGGCGGTGACCTTCTGGCCGTTGTCGAGGACGACACCGGCGTTGATCCACTGCCAGATCTGGGAGCGGGAGATCTCGGCGGTGGCCGCGTCCTCCATCAGGTTGAAGATGGCGACCGCGCCGAGGCCGCGCAGCCAGGCCTCGATGTAGCGGATGCCGACCTGCACGGCGTTGACCAGGCCCGCGTACGTCGGCTTGGCGTCCAGGGAGTCGATGGCGATCAGGTCGGCCGCCTTGACGTCGACGTCCTCGCGCAGGCGGTCCTTCTGGTTCGGCTTGTCGCCGAGCACCCGGTCGAAGGACTCCATGGCGATCGGCACCAGGTCGGGGTGGGCGACCCAGGAACCGTCGAAACCGTCGCCGGCCTCGCGGTCCTTGTCGGCGCGGACCTTCTCGAAGGCGACCTTGTTGACCTCCGGGTCCTTGCGGGACGGGATGAAGGCCGCCATGCCGCCGATCGCGTGCGCGCCGCGCTTGTGGCAGGTGCGGACGAGGAGTTCGGTGTACGCGCGCATGAACGGAGCCGTCATCGTGACCGCGTTGCGGTCCGGCAGGACGAACTTGGCGCCGCCGTCACGGAAGTTCTTGACGATGGAGAACAGGTAGTCCCAGCGGCCCGCGTTCAGGCCGGAGGCGTGGTCGCGCAGCTCGTAGAGGATCTCCTCCATCTCGTACGCCGCCGTGATCGTCTCGATCAGGACGGTGGCGCGGACGGTGCCCTGGGGAATGCCGACGTAGTCCTGCGCGAAGACGAACACGTCGTTCCACAGGCGGGCCTCCAGATGCGACTCGGTCTTCGGGAGGTAGAAGTACGGGCCCTTGCCGAGGGCGAGCAGGCGCTGGGCGTTGTGGAAGAAGTACAGGCCGAAGTCGACGAGCGCGCCGGGCACCGGGGTGCCGTGCTCGTCGACGAGGTGCCGTTCGTTCAGGTGCCAGCCGCGCGGGCGCATCACGACCGTCGCCAGCTCCTCGTCCGGACGCAGGGCGTACGACTTGCCCGTGCGCTCGTCCGTGAAGTCGATGTTCCGGGTGTAGGCGTCGATCAGGTTGAGCTGGCCGAGGACCACGTTCTCCCAGGTGGGCGCCGAGGCGTCCTCGAAGTCGGCGAGCCACACCCGGGCGCCCGAGTTCAGGGCGTTGATGGTCATCTTGCGGTCGGTGGGGCCGGTGATCTCCACCCGGCGGTCCTCCAGCGCGGGCGGCGCCGGGGCCACTTTCCAGGACTCGTCCGCGCGGATGGCGGCCGTCTCGGGGAGGAAGTCGAGCGTGGAGGTGCGGGCGATCTCGGCGCGGCGCTCCGCGCGGCGGGCGAGGAGCTCGTCGCGGCGGGCTGTGAACCGCCGGTGCAGCTCGGCCACGAAGGCGAGTGCCGCGTCGGTGAGGACCTCCTCCTGCCGGGGCAGGGGCTCGGCGTCGACGATGGCCAGCGGGGACGGCGCTGGTGCGGACATGACCTGTCACTTCCTTCAGCGAGCTACGGAGCCGATGGCCTGACACAGGTGCCGACCAGGCCGCTACTGGAACGTGGATACTAATTTCCTCATGGTGGAAGTTCAATGGTTCGCAGATCCTCGGATGTTCACTCCAGGTGCGTGAGGTCGGCCTCGGTGTCGATGTCGTACGGCCGCGCCACGTCCCCGCACTCGACCAGCCGGACCTTGTCCAGGTGCTCCTTGAGATAGGCGCGTGCCCCCTGGTCCCCGGTCGCGGTCGCGGCGACGCCCGCCCAGTGCGCGGCGCCGAACAGGACCGGATGGCCGCGTACGCCGCCGTACGCGGCGGAGGCCAGCGACTCCTGGAGCGGCTCCCCGGAGGGGCATGCGGCGAGCACGCGGGACACGGCCTCGGGGCCGATGCCCGGCTGGTCGACGAGCGAGACCAGCGCGGCCCGGGCGTCGGTGCGGGCGAGCGAGGCGAGCCCCGCCCGCAGCGAGGAGCCCATGCCGTCGGCCCAGTCGGGGTTGTCCACGACGACGCATCCCGCCAGATCGGCCCGGGCCCGTACCTCCGCGGCCCGGGCGCCCAGCACCACGTGCACGCGCGTGCAGCCGCCCTCGCGCAGGACCCGTACCGCGTGCTCCACGAGCAGCCGTCCCCGGTGCTCCAGCAGTGCCTTGGGCCGCCCGCCGAGCCGCCGTCCGCCTCCGGCGGCGAGCAGCAGGCCGGCCACGGCGCATCTCTCGCGTGTCGTCATGGGTCCTGCATACCGCAGGGTCCGGGTGAGGCCGGTTCGGGAGGATGCGTTGGGCTGCGATGTCACGCTGCGGAGCAACTCGATGACGCAATGGACTGGCGCGGGGCGGCCGCGTTGGCGTTAACTGTCGCCCTACCGACAGTCCGTGGCGCCGGCCGGCGCCACGGGCGGGGGAAAGAGGTCGGGGCCGAACGCGCACGACGGCGTGCGGAGGGGGAGGACTGTGTTGCGGAGCGTGGAGCAGAAGCGGCAGGGGCCCGTGACCAGCGGTGGCGAGGATCCACGAGTGACGGAGCTGCGCTCCGCCGTGTCCCGGCTCCGCCGCGAACTGGCCGCCCATCCCGGGCGGTTCGCGGACCGGAGCATCGCCGAGGAGGAACTGGCGGCGCTGGACGCCATGGCGGCCGGCGGCGCCCCCGAGATCATGCGCCTGCGCCGTTCGCTGCTGCTGGTCGCCGGCGCGATCGGCTCGGTGAGCGCGCTGGCCCCTGGGGTGTCGCGGGTACGCGACGCGGTGAACCTGTTCGGCGAGCCGCCGCGGGGATGAACGCGGATCCGCCTCCGCGGGGTGGGGGCGGGGTCGCGTCGGGGCGTCCGTCCTCGGACTGCCGGGCGGGGGTGCCTGGACCGGGTGTGTCAGGGGGCGTCGGGCGTGACCGACGGCGGGCGTGTTCGGCCGTGCTGCGGCGATCCTCGACACGTCCCCGTCCGCGCGGCGGGCGGGTGCGGGCGTGTGGGGCAGAAGGGCCCGAGGGGCCCGGGCGTCCGTGGCCCGGGAAACGGTCAGTGCGTGGTGCTGCCGCCCGGGTTGGCGAGTGTCTCGGAGAGTTCCGCCGCCACCTGCTGCAGCACCGGCACGATCCTCTCCGTCGCCGCCTCCGTGACCCGGCCCGCCGGCCCGGAGATGGAGATGGCCGCCGCCGTGGGGGAGCCGGGCACTGACACCGCGAGGCACCGCACCCCTATCTCCTGCTCGTTGTCGTCGATGGCGTACCCCTGCCGGCGCACCTCCTGAAGCGCCGCAAGGAAGCCCTCCGGGGTGGTGATCGTCTTGTCCGTCGCGGCGGGCATGCCCGTACGGGCGAGCAGGGCGCGCACCTCCTCGGGCGGGAAGCCGGCGAGCAGGGCCTTGCCCACGCCCGTGGAGTGCGGCAGCACCCGACGGCCGACCTCGGTGAACATGCGCATCGAGTGCTTGGACGGCACCTGCGCCACGTACACGATCTCGTCCCCGTCCAGCAGTGCCATGTTCGCCGTCTCGCCGGTCTCCTCGACCAGGCGGGCCAGATACGGCCGGGCCCAGGTGCCCAGCAGCCGCGAGGCGGACTCGCCGAGCCTGATCAGGCGCGGGCCGAGCGCGTACCGGCGGTTGGGCTGCTGGCGTACGTATCCGCAGGCCACGAGGGTGCGCATGAGGCGGTGAATGGTCGGCAGGGGCAGCCCGCTGGTCGCGGACAGTTCGCTGAGGCCGACCTCGCCGCCCGCGTCCGCCATCCGCTCGAGCAGGTCGAAGGCGCGCTCCAGGGACTGGACGCCGCCGTTGGCGGAAGACCGGGCGGAGCCGGTGGGGCGGGCGCTGGACGTCGGCACGGCGCGTTCCTCTCAGGTAACGTTTCGCTTCCCGAGATGTTAATTCCGCTTTGTGGAAAAGTCCAGCGGTAGTGTGCTCATGTGCCTGGTAGCAGTGTGCCCTTGACGGGGCGAGAAGGGGAGTGAAGACTCCTTCAACAGAACGTTGAAGAAAGGGGTTCGCGTGCCCGACGCCGAACTGGTGCTGCGCTCGACGCGAGTCATCACTCCCGAGGGGACACGCGCGGCGTCCGTCGCGGTCGCCGGCGGCAGGATCACGGCCGTACTGCCCTACGACGCGCCCCTGCCCGCGGCAGCCCGCCTGGAGGACGTCGGCGACCACGTGGTGCTGCCCGGCCTCGTCGACACCCACGTGCACGTCAACGACCCCGGCCGCACCGAGTGGGAGGGCTTCTGGACCGCCACGCGCGCCGCGGCGGCCGGCGGCATCACGACCCTGGTGGACATGCCGCTCAACTCGCTCCCACCGACGACGACGGTCGGCCACCTCCGCGTCAAGCAGGCGGCCGCCGCCGACCAGGCGCACATCGACGTCGGCTTCTGGGGCGGCGCCCTGCCCGACAACGTCAAGGACCTGCGCCCGCTGCACGAGGCCGGGGTGTTCGGCTTCAAGGCGTTCCTGTCGCCCTCGGGCGTGGCGGAGTTCCCGCACCTCGACCAGGAGCAGCTCGCCCGCTCCATGGCGGAGATCGCCGCGTTCGACGGGCTGCTGATCGTGCACGCCGAGGACCCGCACCACCTGGCCGCCGCCCCGCAGCACGGCGGCCCCAAGTACGCCGACTTCCTCGCCTCCCGCCCCCGCGACGCCGAGCACACCGCCATCGCGCACCTCATCGCGCAGGCCAGGCGCCTCCACGCGCGTGTGCACGTGCTGCACCTGTCCTCGGCCGACGCCCTGCCGCTGATCGCCGAGGCCCGGGCCGAGGGCGTACGCCTCACCGTCGAGACCTGCCCCCACTACCTGACCCTCACCGCCGAGGAGGTCCCGGACGGCGCCAGCGAGTTCAAGTGCTGCCCGCCCATCCGGGAGGCCGCCAACCGGGACCTGCTCTGGCAGGCCCTGGCGGACGGCACCATCGACTGCGTCGTCACCGACCACTCCCCGTCCACGGCCGACCTCAAGACGAACGACTTCGCCACCGCCTGGGGCGGCATCTCCGGCCTCCAGCTGAGCCTGCCGGCGGTGTGGACCGAGGCCCGCAGACGCGGCCACGGTCTGGAGGACGTGGTCCGCTGGATGTCCGCGCGCACGGCCGGTCTGGTGGGCCTGCGCCGGAAGGGCGCCATCGAGGCGGGCCGCGACGCCGACTTCGCCGTCCTCGCCCCGGACGAGACCTTCACCGTGGACCCGGCCGCGCTGCAGCACCGCAACCGCGTCACGGCGTACGCGGGGCGCACCCTGTACGGCGTGATCAAGTCGACCTGGCTGCGCGGCCGGCGCATCGTCGCGGACGGCGAGTTCACCGAGCCGACGGGGCGGCTCCTCACCCGAGCCTCCTGACTCCAGCCCCAGCCGACCCCGAGAGGAACACCTGATCACCGTGACGGCGATTGAGCGCTTCACCGGCGACGCGCACCCCTACGGAGGCGGTGATCCGTACGCGGACTACCGCACCGCCGACTTCCCCTTCACCCAGTACGCCAACCTCGCCGACCGGCAGCTCGGCGCCGGTGTCATCGCCGCCAACGACGAGTTCTTCGCCCAGCGCGAGAACCTGCTGGTGCCCGGGCGCGCCGCGTTCGACCCCGAGCACTTCGGGCACAAGGGCAAGGTCATGGACGGCTGGGAGACCCGCCGCCGCCGGGGCGTCTCGGCCCAGCACCCCTGGCCGGCGGCGCAGGACCACGACTGGGCCCTGATCCGTCTCGGCGCGCCGGGCGTCGTCCGGGGCATCGTCGTCGACACCGCCCACTTCCGCGGCAACTATCCGCAGGCGGTGTCCGTCGAGGCCACGTCGGTGCCGGGCTCGCCCTCGCCCGAGGAACTCCTCGGGCACGGCGTGAAGTGGACGACCCTGGTCCCGCGCACCCCGGTCGGCGGCCACGCGGCCAACGGCTTCGAGGTCGCCGTCGAACAGCGCTTCACCCACCTGCGCCTCAACCAGCACCCCGACGGCGGCATCGCGCGCCTGCGCGTGTACGGGGAGGTCGTCCCCGACCCGGCGTGGCTCGACGCCCTGGGCACCTTCGACGTCGTCGCCCTGGAGAACGGCGGCCGGGTCGAGGACGCGTCCAACCGCTTCTACTCACCGGCCACGCACACCATCCAGCCCGGCCGCTCCCGCCGGATGGACGACGGCTGGGAGACGCGCCGCCGCCGCGACCAGGGCCACGACTGGATCCGCTACCGGCTGGTGGCCCGTGCCGAGATCCGTGCCCTGGAGATCGACACGGCCTGCCTGAAGGGCAACGCGGCGGGCTGGGCGTCGGTGTCCGTCCAGGACGCCGACGCGGAAGGGGCCGGCGACTGGCGCGAGATCCTGCCCCGCACTCGCCTCCAGCCCGACACCAACCACCGCTTCGTCCTGCCGTCCCCGGCCGTCGGCACGCACGCGCGCGTGGACATCTACCCCGACGGCGGCATCTCCCGTCTCCGCCTGTTCGGCTCCCTCACCCAGGAGGGCAGGGCCCGCCTGACCGCCCGCCACCAGGAACTGGGCGGCTGAACGCCTTCCGCCTCACTGAGTGGATCCGGGAGCCGGGGCGCACGTCCCGCCGGGGCGTCTGCCGGTCCGGTCCCGTGGGTCTGTCCAGCCCCCGCACGGCCCCGTCGGCAGCCCGTCCGTGGGTACCGGCGGGGCGGCGGGCGAGGGCGGACCGCGTCCGGGTGCCTCGGGTCTCAGCCGCGGTGACCGCTCCTTCCGGGCGTCACGCCGCGTGCCCGCCGTCCACCGAGAACTCCGCGCCGGTGACGTACGCGGCCCCCGCCAGGTGGACGACCGTGGACGCCACCTCCTGGGGTGTCCCGAAGCGGCCCAGCGCGGTCATCGCCGCCTGGCCGGCCGCGTACGGGCCGTCCGCCGGGTTCATGTCGGTGTCGGTCGGGCCGGGGTGGACGATGTTCGCCGTGATGCCGCGCGGGCCGAGCTCCCTCGCCAGGGCCTTGGTCAGTCCGATCAGGGCCGCCTTGCTCATGGCGTACAGCGTCCCGCCGGGGCCGGGCACCCGCTGCGTCATGCAGGTGCCGATGGTGATGATGCGGCCCCCGCCGCCCATCCGGGCGGCCGCCGCCCGGGAGGTCAGGTAGACCCCGCGTACGTTCACCGCGAGGACCCGGTCCACGTCGGCGGCCGACAGGGTTTCCAGCGGGCCCAGTACGCCCACGCCCGCGTTGTTCACCAGCACGTCCAGTCCGCCCAGCGCCAGGGCCGCACGGTCCACCGCCCCGGCCGCCTCCTCAGCGTCGGCCAGGTCCGCGCGCAGGGCCACCGCCCGGCGTCCCAGCGCCTCCACCGCCCGGACCACGTCCTCGGCGGCCTCCTTGGCGCTGACGTACGTGAGGGCGACATCGGCGCCCTCCCCGGCCAGGCGCAGCGCCGTCGCCGCTCCGATGCCCCGGCTGCCGCCGGTCACGAGGGCCGTCCTGCCGTCGAGAGTTCCTTGAGAAGTCATGCGTCCATCTCAGCCGCCGGAGCGTGCCGGGGCTGGCGGCGAACGGACATCGAGCTGGAACACCGAGAGGGGAGCGAGCGGGGCGCGGGCGGGGAGCGGGCGGAACTTCGGGCCCGCCCTGACGCGTTCCTCCCGTGTGACACTTCAGCAAGAGATCGTCGGCAACGCCATGCAGATGGCGGTCGTCAACCTGCGGCCCGGTCAGACGGTGTACTGCGAGGCCGGGAAGTTCCTGTTCAAGACGGCGAACGTGACCATGGAGACCCGTCTGACCGGCCCGTCGGACAGCGGCGGTCAGCAGCAGGGCGGCTCGGGCGGCGGCATGGGAGGCCTGCTCAGGCAGGCGATGGGCACCGCCATGCAGGTCGGCCAGCGGGTCCTGGCGGGCGAGTCGATCGCGTTCCAGTACTTCAGCGCCCAGGGCGGCGAGGGCACGGTCGGCTTCGCCGGTGTCCTGCCCGGGGAGATGCGGGCGCTGGAACTGGACGGCACCCGCGCGTGGTTCGCGGAGAAGGACGCCTTCGTGGCCGCCGAGTCCACCGTCGACTTCGGCATCGCCTTCCAGGGCGGCCGCACCGGCATGAGCGGCGGCGAGGGCTTCATCCTGGAGAAGTTCACCGGACACGGCACGGTGATCATCGCCGGCGCCGGCAACTTCATCGACCTCGACCCCGCCGACTTCGGTGGCCGTATCGAGGTCGACACCGGCTGTGTCGTCGCCTTCGAGGAGGGCATCCAGTACGGCGTCCAGCGCGTGGGCGGCCTCAACCGCCAGGGCCTGATGAACGCCGTCTTCGGCGGCGAGGGACTGTCCCTGGCCACCCTGGAGGGCAGCGGCCGCGTCATCCTGCAGTCCCTCACCATCGAGAGCCTCGCCAACGCCCTGAAGAAGGCCCAGGGCGGTGACAAGCAGGGCCCGACGGGTGGACTGTTCTCCACCCACGCGGGATAGGGCGTCTCAGCGGGACGCGCGGCTTTCCGCTGCGGCGAGCAGGGCGCAACCCAGGACGAGCAGCGCCACGCTCGCGTAGACCTCGTAGCCGTCGAGGACGTCCAGCCGCTGCACGAACCCCCAGTCCCAGTCGGTGAACTCGTGCACCAGACCCGCCACACCCTGCACCAGGGCGATGAACCCCAGAATCTCCAGTAACTGCTTCATGGGACGCAGCCTCGCCCCGCAGCCACCGCCCGCACATCGGCCGCGGGGCGAGACCCGTACGACGGAAGGCGGAGGCCTCGGCGCCGCGCGGCGCCGAAAGTCTGCGCCAGCGCGACTTTGGTCGGCGATCGCCGACGCGGTGCGAGGGGACGGGCCGGCGCTGCGTAGATTTGCCGACCGTGAGTGGTGACAAGGCGGCGCAGAGCTCCTCGGTGTTCACG
Source organism: Streptomyces sp. NPDC052682 (assembly GCF_040678435.1). Lineage (NCBI taxonomy): Bacteria > Bacillati > Actinomycetota > Actinomycetes > Kitasatosporales > Streptomycetaceae > Streptomyces > Streptomyces sp. NPDC052682. The sequence goes on from NZ_JBFATS010000022.1 coordinate 85,562, forward strand.
GGACGCAGATGGTTCTTCCCCTCCGCCCTTCTCCACGAGCTGGAGCCCGACCCGGACCGGGCCGGGCGGCGGCCCCGCCGCACCGCCCGTGACTGGCTCGTCGACTTCTGCTGCTTCCTGGTGGCCGCCCTCGTGGGCCTGCTCGCCGCCGACGCGCTCCCCGCCAACCCCCACCTGCCGCACGCGCTGGTCCTCGCCGACCAGGGGATCGGCGCCCTGGCCTGCGCCGCGGTCTGGGTGCGCCGCCGGTGGCCGCTCGGCCTGGCCGTGGCGATGATCCCGGTCAGTCTCGTCTCGGACACCGCGGGCGGCGTCGTCCTGATCTCGCTGTTCACGCTCGCCGTGCACCGCCCCTTCCGGTACGTGGCCTGGGTGGCCGCGGGACAACTGGTGCTGGTGCCGGTCTACTACTGGCTGCGCCCCGACCCGGATGTGCCGTTCCCGGCGGCGGTCGCGTTCGGGGTCCTGCTCAGCGTCGCGCTGGTCGGCTGGGGCATGTTCGTACGGTCCAAGCGGCAGTTGCTGCTCAGTCTGCGCGACCGTGCCCGGCGCGCCGAGACGGAGGCGCGGCTGCGGGCCGAGCAGGCGCAGCGGCTGGCCCGCGAGGCCATCGCCCGGGAGATGCACGACGTCCTGGCGCACCGGCTGACGCTGCTCAGCGTGCACGCGGGCGCCCTGGAGTTCCGGCCGGACGCGCCCCGCGAGGAGATCGCCCGGGCGGCCGGCGTCATCCGGGAGAGCGCGCACGAGGCCCTCCAGGACCTGCGGGAGATCATCGGCGTGCTGCGGGCCGGGGAGTCCGAGGACACCGGCCGGCCGCAGCCCACGCTGGCCGGCCTGGACACGCTGGTCGCCGAGTCCCGCGAGGCCGGCATGAAGGTCGCCCTCGACAACCGTGTGACCGACCCGTCCGGTGTGCCCGCCTCCGTCGGCCGCACCACCTACCGCATCGTCCAGGAGGCCCTCACCAACGCCCGCAAGCACGCCCCCGGCACGGAGGTCACGGTCACCGTCACCGGAGCCCCGGGCGACGGTCTCTCCGTCACCGTGCGCAACCCGCCCCCCGAGGGCGCGGTACCGCCGGTGCCCGGCTCCGGGCAGGGCCTGATCGGCCTGACGGAGCGGGCGACACTGGCCGGGGGCACGCTGCAGTACGGGCCTGCCGAGGACGGCGGATTCGAGGTCCGGGCCCGGTTGCCGTGGGGGTGAGAGGCGGCCGCCGCCTCACGGCCTGACGCCGTGCGGGGCGCTCGCGGGCGTTCGCGTACCACCCCCATGTCCTCCTGCCAGGTGAGCAGTTGACTTGAGCGCGGCGATGGCTGATGTTGGTGCAGCCTTCGGCACCGCGCGTAACGGAAGGACGACACAGTGAGTTTCGGGGGACCCGCGAATCCGTACCAGCCGCCGTGGCCGCCGCCCGGGGGGAGCGGCGGACCTCCCCCGCCCCAGCCGGGGCCCGGGCCGTACTGGCCGCCGCAGCCCGGTCCCGGACCGTACGTGCCGCCGCAGCCCGGTCCAGGGCCGTACTGGCCGCCGCAGCCCGGCGCAGGTCCGTACGGACCGCCCCACCCCTACGGCCCACCGCACCCCAACCCGTACGTGCCCTACGGCCCCTACGGCCCCTACGTCCCGCCGCAGCCGCCGCCCTCGACGTGGCGGCGGATGCGCGACGACGAGTGGCCCACCCTGGGAGAGGTGCTGCGCGGCGGACGGCGGGGCGTCGGAGGCTGCCTCGGCGCGCTGCTGATCATCCCGTGCTTCTGGCCGCTGTTCCTGCCGCTCGTGGTGATGTATCCGATGCTGCGCTCGGCACGCAACCGGGCCCGGAGGGTGTTCCCCTCGCACGGGCGGCGCCCCGTCCACGACCCCCGGGTGCTGCGGGTGCAGACGGCGCGGGCCTGGGCGGCCACCGTCATGTCCGTGCTCATCCTGGTCGTGTACGGCAAACCGGAGGACATGGTCGAGGCGCGTGAGGACTACCTGACCCGCCTGGCCATCGCGCCCTGGCTGCTGCTCCTGACCGCGCCCGTGGTGGTGGCGGTCGTCATGCGCTGCGCCTCGCCCGCCGCACGCCGGACCATGTGGCCGCGCCTGCGTGCGGCCGGCCGCTCGGCGCTGGTGTACGTGGGTGCCTTCACGGTGGCGGCGCTGCTCCTGCTGGCGCTCCAGCCCCTGACCGAGCGGGCGGAGGGCGCCGCCGGCTCCCGCCAGCTCCTCATCGGCCTCGCCCTGTTCGCGCTGCTGGGCGTCATCTTCTGGGTGGGGTACTTCCTGTGGTTCGCCACCGGGCCCGCCGTCCGGGGTGCCTTCAACACCGCCGAGGTGCACCCGGCGCTGCCCGCCCTGCTGGCCGGGGTGCTGGTGTGGGAGTTCACCGCCATCAGCCTGGCCACCGGCGGGCTGCCGCCCGGCCCGCCCGCCGTGCGGATCGCCGCCCTGCTGGGCGGCCCGCTGTCGGTGACGGCGGTGGCCTGGTGGGAGATCCACCGGCTGCGCACCTTCCACGGGGTGCGGCTGCGCGCGTAGACCCGACCTTCCGGGGTGTGGCAGGCCGTGATTACGTAACCTCCATGACTGCGATCAGACTCCTCCTCGTCGACGACGACCCTCTGGTGCGGGCCGGGCTGTCCTTCATGATGGGCGGCGCCGACGACATCGAGATCGTCGGCGAGGCGGGGGACGGCGCCGCGGTCGAGGAGCTGGTCGAACGGACCCGCCCGGACGTCGTCCTGATGGACATCCGGATGCCGGCGGTCGACGGCCTCACCGCCACGGAGCGGCTGCGCGGCCGTGCGGACGCCCCGCAGGTCGTGGTGCTCACCACCTTCCACGCCGACGAACAGGTGCTGCGGGCGCTGCGCGCCGGCGCCGCCGGGTTCGTCCTGAAGGACACCCCGCCCACCGAGATCGTCGAGGCGGTACGGCGGGTCGCGGCCGGGGACCCCGTCCTGTCGCCCACCGTCACCCGCCAGTTGATGCGGCACGCGGCGGGCACCGCCGCGGACGCGCGGCGCACGCAGGCGCGTGAGCGGATCGCCGCGCTCAACGACCGCGAACGCGAGGTCGCCGTCGCGGTCGGCCGGGGCCGGTCCAACGCGGAGATCGCCACGGACCTGTACATGAGCGTGGCCACCGTCAAGACCCACGTCTCCCGCATCCTGGCCAAGCTCGGCCTCAACAACCGCGTACAGATCGCGCTGCTGGCATACGACGCCGGACTCCTGGAGGAGGACGACGCCCAGTAGGGACCTGTCCCACCGGCCTGTCACGCCAGTGCCCGGGCCGCCCCGCCCGCGATTTCGGCCAGCCGTACCGGCCGCCGTTCCCGCCGGGACAGCTCGCACGCCTCGGCGACCCGCAGCGCCTGCAGTGCCTCCCGTCCGTCGCACGGGTTGGGCCGCTCCCCGCGGACCACCTCCACGAACGCGTTCAGCTCCGCCTCGTACGCCGGGGCGAAGCGCTCCAGGAAGCCCGTCCACGGCTTGTCCGCGGCCGGCGGCCCGGTCGGCTCCGTGGAGGCGATCGGCGTACGGTCGTCCAGCCCGACGACGATCTGGTCCAGCTCCCCGGCCAGCTCCATGCGCACGTCGTACCCCGCGCCGTTCAGCCGCGTCGCGGTCACCGTGGCCAGCGTGCCGTCGTCCAGGGTCAGCAGCGCCGCGCCCGTGTCCACGTCACCGGCCGCGCGGAACATCGCCGGCCCGGCGTCGGACCCGGCGGCGTACACCTCCACCACCTCACGGCCCGTGACCCAGCGCAGGATGTCGAAGTCGTGGATCAGCGCGTCCCGGAACAGCCCGCCGGAGACCGGCAGCCACGCGGCCTCCGGGGGCGTCTGGTCGCTGGTCACCGCCCGCACGGTGTGCAGCCGGCCGAGCCGCCCGGCCCGTACGGCCTGGCGCGCGCCGGTGTAGCCGGCGTCGAACCGCCGCTGGAACCCCATCTGCAGGACGGTCCCGGCCGCCTCCACCTCACCGATGGCCTGTAAGGTCCCCGCCAGATCCAGCGCGATGGGCTTCTCGCAGAACACCGGCAGCCCCGAGCGCGCGGCCCGGCCGATCAGTTCGGCGTGGGCGGACGTCGCCGTCGTGATCACCACGGCGTCCACTCCCCACCGGAAGATCTCGTCCACACCCGGCGCCGCCGTCTCGCCCAGCCGGTGCGCCAGTTCCTGCGCCCGTGAGGCGTCGGCGTCGGTGAGGATCAGGGAGCCGACGTCCCGGTGCCGGCTGAGCGTGTTCGCATGAATGGTGCCGATGCGGCCCGTACCGATGACCCCGATGCGCATGAAAACAAACTGCGGCCCCAACCCGCCCCTGTCAATCTGCATGTCCGGACAATGTGACTACACAACTTCCCGTCAACAACGCGCGGAGCTACGCTCAGGCCGTGCCGAAACCAGAAGTGGACCCGACCGTGCAGCTAGAGCTGAGTGTGGACCGCAGCTCTCCCGTGCCCCTGTACTTCCAGCTCGCCCAGCAACTCGAGGCCGCGATCGAGCACGGCACGCTGACGCCCGGCAGCCTGCTGGGCAACGAGATCGAGCTCGCCGCCCGGCTCGGCCTGTCCCGGCCGACCGTCCGGCAGGCCATCCAGTCGCTCGTCGACAAGGGCCTGCTGGTGCGCCGCCGCGGAGTCGGCACGCAGGTCGTGCACAGCCAGGTCAAGCGCCCGCTGGAACTCAGCAGCCTCTACGACGACCTGGAGGCGGCGGGCCAGCGCCCGGCCACCAAGGTCCTCGTCAACACCGTCGTACCGGCGTCCGCCGAGGTCGCCGCCGCGCTCGGCGTGGCCGAGGACAGCGAGGTGCACCGGGTGGAGCGGCTGCGTCTGGCGCACGGGGAGCCGATGGCGTACCTGTGCAACTTCCTGCCGCCCGGCCTGATCGACCTGGACACCGGCCAGCTGGAGGCCACCGGCCTGTACCGCCTGATGCGGGCCGCCGGGATCACCCTGCACAGCGCCCGCCAGTCGATCGGCGCGCGCGCCGCGACCGCCCCCGAGGCCGACCGGCTCGCCGAGAAGGAGGGCGCCCCGCTGCTCACCATGCAGCGTGTGACGTTCGACGACACGGGCCGCGCGGTCGAGTACGGCACCCACACCTACCGCCCCAGCCGCTACTCGTTCGAGTTCCAGCTGCTCGTACGGCCCTGACGGCCCCTGCCCGCGGCGATCCCTGCCCCGCGGTCCTCCGGGGCCGGGCCCCGCCAGGGCGAGGTGGCAGAATCGGGCCTTGATGAGCACCTACCGCGACTTCACCGCCCCCATCGGCTCCCGCCGTGCCCCCGTCCTGCGCACGGTGGGCACCAGGGAGCGCCGCTCCCATCTCACCGCACCCCGGGTGCCGACGGTGGGCATCGACATCGGCGGTACGAAGGTGATGGCGGGCGTCGTGGACGCCGACGGCACCATCCTGGAGCACCTGCGCACGGAGACCCCGGACAAGTCCAAGAGCCCCAAGGTCGTCGAGGACACCATCGTGGAGCTGGTCCTGGACCTGTCCGACCGGCACGACGTGCACGCGGTGGGCATCGGCGCGGCCGGCTGGGTCGACGCCGACCGCAACCGGGTGCTGTTCGCGCCCCACCTGTCCTGGCGCAACGAGCCGCTGCGGGACCGCCTCGCCAGCCGCCTGTCGGTCCCCGTCCTGGTGGACAACGACGCCAACACCGCCGCCTGGGCCGAGTGGCGCTTCGGCGCCGGCCGGGGCGAGGACCACCTGGTCATGATCACCCTGGGTACCGGCATCGGCGGCGCGATCCTCGAGGACGGCCAGGTCAAGCGCGGCAAGTACGGTGTCGCGGGCGAGTTCGGGCACATGCAGGTGGTGCCCGGCGGCCACCGCTGCCCGTGCGGCAACCGCGGCTGCTGGGAGCAGTACAGCTCCGGCAACGCCCTGGTGCGCGAGGCCCGCGAACTGGCCGCGGCCGACTCGCCGGTGGCGTACGGGATCATCGAGCACGTCAAGGGCAACATCTCCGACATCACCGGCCCGATGATCACCGAGCTGGCCCGCGAGGGCGACGCCATGTGCATCGAGCTGCTCCAGGACATCGGCCAGTGGCTCGGTGTCGGCATCGCCAACCTCGCCGCCGCCCTCGACCCGTCCTGCTTCGTGATCGGCGGCGGTGTCTCGGCCGCCGACGACCTGCTCATCGGCCCGGCGCGGGACGCCTTCAAGCGTCACCTCACCGGCCGCGGCTACCGCCCGGAGGCCCGTATCGTGCGCGCCCAGCTCGGCCCCGAGGCCGGCATGGTCGGCGCCGCCGACCTCGCCCGGCTGGTCGCCCGCCGCTTCCGGCGCGCCAACCGCCGCCGGGTGGAGCGTTACGAGCGCTACGCGCAGGTCCGCCGCAGTATCCGGGAGTCGCTGTGACGGACACCGTGCCGCCGCAGATGCGCACCGGCCCCGACGGGCCGGGCGAGGACCGCGGCCACATGATCCGCCGCAGGGCGCTCACCCTGCTGATCATCGTGCTGCTCATCGGCATCCCGGCCGGCTACCTGGTGATCTCCGCCAACCAGAGCCGCGACAGCGGCAAGGACAAGGAGGCGAAGTACTCGGCGACCGGCCTGACCGAGGGCTGGCCGTCCAAGCTCCAGCGCCGCCTCTACCAGGTCCCCGTCCCGCACCCGGCCTGGCACGTGGCGTACTACGAGACCAACAACTGGAAGACCAGCCGGCTCTACGTCCAGTTCGAGACCAGCACGGCCGGCCTGGACGCCTTCCTGGCGGGCGTGGGCGTGACCCGGCAGGACCTGAAGCAGGGCCACATCACCATCGGCGACCGCGACCAGCGGGTCAGCGGCTGGCGCTTCCCGGGGTCGGGCGCGTGGTGGGGCCTGGTGCACCGGCAGCAGAACCCCGCCCCGACCCACGACATCGTCGTCGACATGACCAACCCGGGGTATCCGTGGGTCTACGTCGTCTCCCGTACCGTTCCCTGACCGGCAGCCCGTCGCGCCCCGGACCGGCCCCGGAGCCGATTGTCAGACCCCGCCCGTAGAGTCGAAGACGTCTGATGCGGCACACGGGTGGGAGGTGACAGGACGGATGAGCGGCACGGCGGTCCAGGCGGCCGAGCGGACGGGGGACACACCGATCCCCGTGCGCCTCGCCGCCGTCTTCCTGCCCGCGCCCCTCCCGCGCGCCGGCCGCATCGCCTTCTGGGACCCCGCCGGCGGCCCGCTGCCCGCCGACGACACGGCGGTCACCGAGCTCACCGTGGTGCGACGGCACGGCACCGGCGTACGGCGCCACACCGCACCGGCCCTGACGCTCCCGCTCGGTGAGGCCCTGCCGCTGCTGGTGCGGGCCCGCCACGACCCCGCGGCTCACCCCGCCACCGCCTGCTGGGGCGCGGCGGCGCTGCACGCCCTGCGGCTGACCGCCCGCGGTCGGCTGCTGCCGGGCCTGACGGCCACCGGCCACGACGCCTGGCGCGCCGGGCCCCTCGATCCCGGTGACATCGCCCACCTGCGCGCGGTGGCCGCCGCCCTCCCGTACGAAGGCCACGCCGTCCCGCTGCCCGGCCCCGGCCCGATCCGGCTGCCCGAGCCGGAGCCGCTGATGCGCGCCTTCCTCGACGCCGTCGCCGACACCGTGCCCCGCACCCCCGCCGCGCCCCACGCCTGCGGCGCGCCCTTCGCCGCGCAGGAGGGCCGGCGGCTGCCCGACGCCCACGACTGGGCCGCCGAGGTCGCCGCCGGCATGGACGCGGGTGTGCGCATCTCCCTGCGGCTGGACCTGTCGGCGTACGACCTGTTCGACACCGGCGAGGACGGCGCGCGCAGCGCGGGCGCGGCGATCGTCCAGGTGCACAGCCTCGCCGACCCCACCCTCGTCGTGGACGCGGCGACCCTGTGGGCGGGGGAGGCGGACGCCGCCTTCGGCCCCCGCGCACGCGTGGACGCCGCCCTCGCGGTGCGCCGGGCGGCCCGCGTCTGGCAACCCCTGGACCGGCTCGGCGACCAGGACGTGCCCGACGTGCTGGCCCTGTCCGAGGAGGAGCTCGGCGACCTGCTGGGCGTCGCGGCCACCCGGCTCGCCGCGGCCGGGGTCGCCGTGCACTGGCCGCGGGACCTGGCCAGGGACCTGACCGCGACAGCGGTGGTCCGGCCCGCGCCCGGCTCGGCGACCGACGGCACCGGCTTCTTCGAGAGCGAGGACCTGCTCCGGTTCCACTGGCAGCTGGCGCTCGGCGGCGAACCGCTCACCGACGCGGAGATGGACGCCCTGGCCGAGTCCCACCGTCCGGTCGTCCGGCTGCGCGACCAGTGGGTCCTGGTCGACCCGGCGCTCGTCCGCAAGGCCCGCACCCGCGACCTCGGCCTGCTCGACCCCGTCGACGCGCTGTCCGTCGCGCTCACCGGCACCGCCGAGGTCGACGGCGAGACCGTGCAGGCCGTCCCGGCCGGGGCGCTGGCCACCCTGCGCGACCGGCTGACGGCCGGCGTGCGCCCCGCCGAGCCGCCGCCCGGACTGCACGCCACCCTCCGCGACTACCAGTTGCGCGGCCTGGCCTGGCTCGACCTCATGACCTCCCTCGGCCTCGGCGGCTGCCTCGCCGACGACATGGGCCTGGGCAAGACCATCACCGTCATCGCCCTGCACCTCAAGCGGGCCCGCCCCGAGCCGACGCTGGTGGTCTGCCCGGCCTCCCTGCTCGGCAACTGGCAGCGGGAGATCACCCGCTTCGCGCCCGGCGTGCCCGTCCGCCGCTTCCACGGCCCCGAGCGCACCCTGGACGACCTCGGCGGCGGTTTCGTCCTCACCACGTACGGCACCATGCGCTCGGCCGCGCCCACCCTGGCCGAGCAGAAGTGGGGCATGGTCGTCGCCGACGAGGCGCAGCACGTGAAGAACCCCTACTCGGCCACGGCGAAGGCCCTGCGCACCATCCCCTCCCCGGCCCGGGTGGCCCTGACCGGCACACCGGTGGAGAACAACCTCTCCGAGCTGTGGGCGCTGCTGGACTGGACGACCCCGGGACTCCTCGGCCCCCTGAAGTCCTTCCGGGCCCGGCACGCACGCGCGGTGGAGACGGGCGAGGACGACGAGGCGGTGCAGCGCCTGGCCCGCCTGGTCCGCCCCTTCCTCCTGCGCCGCAGGAAGTCCGACCCCGGCATCGTCCCCGAACTGCCGCCGAAGACGGAGACCGACCACCCGGTCCCGCTCACGCGCGAACAGGCCGCGTTGTACGAGGCGGTGGTGCGCGAGTCGATGCTGGCCATCGAGACCGCGCAGGGCATGGCCCGCCGGGGCCTGGTGCTGAAGCTGCTCACCTCGCTGAAGCAGATCTGCGACCACCCGGCGCTGTACCTCAAGGAGGAGCACATCCTTGCCTCCGGCGACCGGCTCGCCGCCCGTTCCGGCAAACTCGCGCTGCTGGACGAGCTGTTGGACACCCTGCTGGCCGAGGACGGCTCGGCGCTCGTCTTCACCCAGTACGTCGGCATGGCCCGGTTGATCGGCTCCCACCTGGCGGCGCGCGCGGTCCCGGCGGACCTGTTGCACGGCGGCACTCCGGTGCCCGAACGGGAACGCATGGTGGACCGCTTCCAGAGCGGAGCCACCCCGGTCCTGGTCCTCTCCCTGAAGGCGGCCGGCACCGGCCTGAACCTCACCCGCGCCGGGCACGTCGTCCACTTCGACCGCTGGTGGAACCCGGCCGTGGAGGAACAGGCCACCGACCGTGCCTACCGCATCGGCCAGACCCAGCCGGTCCAGGTCCACCGCCTCATCACCGAGGGCACGGTCGAAGACCGCATCGCCGAGATGCTCGAGTCCAAGCGCGCCCTGGCCGACGCGATCCTCGGCTCCGGCGAGTCGGCCCTGACCGAACTGACCGACCGCGAGCTGTCCGACCTGGTCGCCCTGCGGAGGACGCCATGACCCCGCGCCCCGCCGACGAGGCCCGCCGTGCCCTGCGAGCGGCCCGGGCAGCCCGGGCGGCCGGGGACGACCAGGGCCCGGCCTCCCGCCCGACGGTCCCGGAAGCCCAGCCGGATCGGCCCGCACCCGAGCAGACCCCGTCCGGCGCGCCCCGCCCGGGCGACGTCGCCCGCGAGGCACTGCGCCGAGCGGTCGCGGCCCGCCGGGCGGGGCACGCCGAGCCAGGAGGCACGGCTGAGTCCGAGCAGTCAGGGGAGTCGTCGGTACCGGATGGGGAATCGGGCGCTGAAGCTCCGGCCAGGGGCCGTGCGCGGCCAACCGCCGTGGTGGAAGCCGCCGGAGGCGAGACCAGCGTGAGGCCGGCCACGCCCGCGGCCCCACTCCGACGCCGCCCTCAGGACCACGCCGCCGGCACCGCCGCACGGGCCGTGCGGGAACTGCTGGCCGGTGCCTTCCGCATGCCCACCGACCCGGACGAGCCCGGCAGCGCCGAGACAGGCGAGCGGTGGAGCCCGGCCGGCTCGTCGGACAGCGACGTACCTCCACCGGCTGAGACACGGGACACCGCGTCCCGCCAGCGGGGGAGCAGCGCGCCGCGCTCGCAGGGGGGCAGCGCACCGGAGTCGCGGGGGAGTGCCTCAGGCTTGTCGCAGGGGGGCAGCGCACCGGAGTCGCGGGGGAGTGCCTCAGGCTTGTCGCAGGGGGGCAGCGCACCGGAGTCGAGGGGGAGTGCCTCAGGCTTGTCGCAGGGGGGCAGCGCACCGGAGTCGAGGGGGAGTGCCTCAGGCTTGTCGCAGGGGGGCAGCGCGCCCGAGTCGAGGGGGAGCGCCTCAGACTCGCCGCAGGGGAGCAGCGCGCCCGAGCTGCGGGGGAGCGCCTCGCGCCCGCCGCGGAGGAGCACCGCGCGGCCGCAGCAGGGGAGCACCGCCCGTTCCGCCCCCGCGTCCGCCGCGCCGCAGGTCCCGCACACCATGGCCGCGCCCGGCCGCGACCACGACCTGCGCCGTACCTTCCCGGCCTTCCCGCCCCGACCGGCGGACGGCGACCGCTTCGCCGAGACCTGGTGGGGCAACGCGTGGGTCACCGCCCTCGAAGAAGGTGCCCTGGATCCCAACCGGCTGGCCCGGGGACGGGGATACGCCCAGCAGGGGAACGTCGACGCCATCACGGTGACGCCCGGCCTGGTGCTGGCGTACGTCCGCGGCAGCCGGCCCCGGCCGTACCGCGTACAGGTGCGGCTGCGCACGCTGGAGGACGCCGACTGGGAGCGCTTCCTGGACGCCGCCGCCGACCGGCCGGGGCACATCGCCGCCCTGCTCGACAAGGAGCTGCCCCAGTCCCTCGCCGACCGCCCCGTGCCCCTGCTGCCCGGCCCCGGTGACCTGGACCCCCGCTGCACCTGCCCCGACTCGGGCCACCCCTGCAAACACGCGGCGGCCCTGTGCTACCAGACCGCCCGGCTGCTCGACGCCGACCCCTTCGTCCTGCTCCTGCTGCGCGGCCGCGGTGAGCGCGAGCTGCTCGACGCCCTGTCCCGCCGCAGCGCCACCCGGGCGGCCCGGGCCGCGCAGGACAAGGACCCCGCGCCCCTGCCCGGCATCCGCGCGACCGAAGCCCTCACGCCGCGCACGCTGCCACCCCTGCCCGCGCCCCTGCCCCCGCCCCCGCACCCCGAGCAGCCACCGGCGTACCCGGCGGCCCCGGGCGGTCCGGACCCGTTCGCGCTGGACCAGCTGGCCACCGACGCCGCCGCCCGTGCCCACGCCCTGCTCACCACCGGCCGCGACCCGGTCGGGGGCCTCACGCTCTGGCAGGACGCGGTCCGTATCGCCGCGGCCCGCCCCGGCTCGGGACTCACCGCGGGCACCCGCGCCCTCTACGCCGCCCTGGCCTCCGCCGCCGGCCGCACCGCGGCCGACCTGGCGCGGGCGGTCGCCGCCTGGCGGCAGGGCGGGCTGGAGGGCCTCGCCGTCCTGGAGGAGCCCTGGGACCCGCCGGCCGGACGGTTCGACCGCGCCCGGCCCCTGCTGCTCGCCGCCGACCTGCCTGCCTTCCGCCCCTGGCGCAACCGCCTCACCCACCCGCGCGGCCACCTCCAGCTCCGCCTGGGCCGCGACGGCCTGTGGTACGCGTACGAGTCCGAGCCGGGCCACGACGACTGGTGGCCGCGCGGCACCCCCGACCTGGACCCGGTCGGTGCCCTGACCGGCCTCGGCCTGCCAGGAGACCTCGGCCTGCCGGACGGTCCCGGTCCGCCGGGCGACGTCTGAACGACGCCCCCGCACCACCCGCCGTGTCAGCCCGTCAGGTGGCGCTGGATCCAGTCCGCCGCCGTCCGGCGGAACAGCCGGCGGTTGTCGGCGCGCCGGAAGTCGTGGCCCTCGTCCCGCAGGACGAGGAGCCGCGCCTCCACCCCGCGCTCCCTGGCCGCGCGGACGAACTGTTCGGACTCGCCCGGCGGCACGTTGGTGTCGTGTTCGCCGTGCACGGCCAGCACGGGCGCGCGCAGGGCGTCGATCCGGCTCATCGGCGACAGCGCGCGCAGCAGGTCGCGGTCGCGTTCGGGATGCCCGTACTTGTGGGCCGCCGAGCGGGCGATCCACGGTTCGGTGCCGGCGAAGAACGTGGCGAAGTCCGACATGCCGCACACGGCGACGCCGGTGCGGAACAGGTCCGGGTGCCACACCAGGGAGGCCATCGTCAGATAGCCGCCGTAGGAGCGGCCCATGACGGCCAGCCGCCGGGGGTCGGCGAGCCCGGCCAGGACCACATGGGCGGCGCAGTCGGCGACGTCGTCGAGGGCGGCGAACCGGCCCGAGCCCAGGTCGGCGTCGACGAAGGAGCGCCCGTATCCGGAGGAGCCGCGCACGTCGGGGGCGAAGACGTCCAGGCCCCGGCCCGTCAGCTCGTGGTACAGCGGGTCGAACACGGGGCGTTCCTGCTCCTCCGGGCCGCCGTGCAGGTGCAGGACACAGGGCGCGGGTTCGCCGGGCGCGCGGCCCGGGGCGCGGTAGTACCAGCCGCCGAGGGTGAGCCCGTCGCGGGCGATGGGGCGCATCGGGACAGGCCGTACGGGCGGACGGTCACCGGGGACCGCGTCCTCGTCACGTGAGGACCACGGCGTGCGCAGGGCCGTCCCCTGGGGCAGCCACCACACGCCGGGGCGGCGCTGTGACCCGGACAGGGCGACCACCGGGCCGTCCGGGTCCGCGGTGGGCACGGCGCGCGTGACCACCTCGTGGGGGAGCGGCACGGGACGCGAGGACAGCTGCGCCGGTTCCGCCGCGGTGCCGCCCCCGGCGCTGTCCAGCGCGGCGATCCGCAGGTCGCTGACCCCGCGTACGTTCCAGGAGAGCAGGGCGCCGCGCCCGTCGCGGTCCACGGCCAGCAACTCCAGGCCGCAGTCCGGGCGTTCGGCGGCGACGGTCAGCCCCAGCCGCCGTCCCCGGGCGTCCAGCCGGACCGCGTACAGGGCGGCGTACTCCCGGCCGTGGTCGCTGCGCAGCCACAGCGTCCGGCCGTCCGGCGAGAACCCGCCGATCCACGGGTCGCCGTCGGCGACGGGCACCGCGCAGGTCACGCCCAGGTCGTCGGTGCGCACGACGAGGGCTTCGCGGCGGCCCCGGGGCCCGCGCCGCAGCAGCGCCAGCCGGCCGTCGCGGCTCAGGTCGCACACCCGCAGGGTGGCCGCGCCCCGCTCACTCGCCAGGAACACGGGCGCGGAGACGCCCTCCGGGTCGACGAGGTACGTGGACAGCGTCAGCGGCACCGGTTCGTCGCCGGTGCTCCCCTCGCCGTCCGCCGTACCCCCGGGGACGGTGAAGGCGCGCGCGGCCGTGCCGGACGGCTGCCCGCCCAGCAGCACGGCGTGGCCGTCCCGCGCGTCCCATCCGGGCGGGCGGGACGAGACGGGCATGCCGTCCTCGGCGCGTGCGGGCCCCGCCTGCGGATCGCCCGGACCGGTGAGCGGGGACGGTTCGGCGACGGTCACCGCTACGGCCGACCCGTCGTGCCGCCAGCAGCCCAGATGGGCGGAGCTGCCCGGCTCGGCCCCGGCCAGCACGCGCCGCCCGGTGCCGTCGGGGCGCACGCACAGCACCCGGGTGAGCTCCCCGCCGCCCGGGGCCGTGGTGTACGCGATCCACCGCCCGTCGGGCGACCAGGACACCTCCAGGACCGGGTCGGGACCGGCGTCCAGCAGGTGCACGGTGTCACCGTCGACCGGCCCCGTCCACAGCTGCGGCACCCCGCGCCGGTCGCAGATGAACGCCACGCGCCGGCCGCTGGGATCCACCGACGGGTACCAGCAGCCGTGGGCGGTCACCACAGGGGGCCCGTCGTGGACCGCCGCGGCGTCCGGCAGGGCCACCGGCACGGGCGCGGGCAGCGACTCCGGGGACACGATGTCCCGCGCGTCGACAACGCCCTGCGGCTCCCGCGCGGCGGAGTCCAGCGGGTCCTGTCCCTCGCTCAGCGGCTCCCGTGCGGCGGAGTCCCGCGGGTCCCGGCCGTCGGGCAGGGGCTGCCCTGCGGGGGACGGCCGCTCGCCTGTGGCAGAAACCCGCGGGCCCCCTGCGTCGGTCAGCGGGCCCTGCGCCGCGGTCAGCGGATCCCGTGCGTCTGCAGCCATATCTCCAGCAAAGCTACCTGCCACAGCGTGTTCGCCCCCCGGCGGGTGCGGTGTGCGTCGGGCGCCGCGAGCAACTCGGCGACGTACTCCTGGCGGAACAGACCGCGCTCCCTCGCCTCCGGGGCGGTGAGGGCCTCACGGACCCGCTGCAGGACCGGACCGGCCATGTGCTTGATCGCCGGGACGGGGAAGTAGCCCTTGGGCCGGTCCACGACCTCGCGCGGCAGCACCTTGCGCCCGGCCGCCTTCAGTACGCCCTTGCCGCCGTCGGCGAGCTTGAGTTCGGGCGGGCAGGCGGCGGCCAGCTCGACCAGCTCGTGGTCGAGGAACGGCACCCGGGCCTCCAGGCCCCAGTCCATGGTCATGTTGTCGACGCGCTTGACCGGGTCGTCGACCATCATCACGTGCGTGTCGAGCCGCAGGTCCGCGTCGAGCGCGGTCTCGGCGCCGGGGGCCGCCATGTGCGCCCGTACGAACTCGCCCGAGACGTCCTTCCCGGGCAGCAGGTCCGGCTCCAGGATGCGGGCGAGGTCGGCGTGCGAGCGGTCGAAGTAGGCGTCGATGTAGGCCTGCGCGGCCCGCTCGCGCGGCACGCCCGCCATGGCCGGGTACCAGTGGTAGCCCGCGAACACCTCGTCGGCGCCCTGGCCGCTCTGGACGACCTTGACCTCCTTGGCGACCTGCTCGGACAGCAGGTGGAAGGCGACCACGTCGTGGCTCATCATGGGTTCGCTCATGGCCGCCACCGCCCCGTCCAGGGCCCGGGAGACCCGGTCGGAGGGGACCATCAGCTGGTGGTGGTCGGTGTCGAAGTGCCGCGCGACCAGGTCGGAGTAGCGGAACTCGTCCCCCTCCTCGTCGCCCTCCGACTCGAAGCCGACGCTGAACGTGGCCAGGTCGCGCTGCCCCTCCTGGGCCAGCAGGGCCACGATCAGGCTGGAGTCCAGACCGCCCGACAGCAGCACGCCGACCGGCACGTCGGCGACCATGCGGCGGCGCACGGCGGTGCGCAGCGCCTCCAGCACGGCGTCCGTCCAGTCCTCGGCGCTCAGGCCGGCGTGCTCGGGCCGGCGGGTGTAGGCGGGCTGCCAGTAGCAGTGCTCACGCTGGGTGCCGTCGGGCTCGATGACGCGGACGGTGGCCGGCGGCAGCTTGCGCACGCCGGTGAGCACGGTCCGGGGTGCCGCCACGGTGGCGTGCCAGCTGAAGTACTGGTGCAGGGCCACCGGGTCCAGCGCGGTGTCGACCCCGCCGCCGGCCAGCAGCGCCGGCAGCGAGGAGGCGAACCGCAGCCGTTCCGGCGTCTCCGACAGGTACAGCGGCTTGATGCCGAGCCGGTCGCGGGCCAGGACCACCCGCCCGGTGTCCAGCTCGACGACCACGAAGGCGAACATGCCGTAGAAACGCTCGACACACGCCGTGCCCCACTCCTGGTACGCCTTGAAGACCACCTCGGTGTCGGAGTCCGAGAAGAAGGTGTGGCCGAGTCCGCGCAGCTCCTCGCGCAGCTCCCGGTAGTTGTAGACGCAGCCGTTGAAGACGCCGGCCACCCGTCCGCGGGGGTCGGTCATGGGCTGCGCGCCGGTGTCCGACAGGTCGATGATCTTGAGCCGGCGGTGGCCGAGGGCGACCGGGCCCTGGGACCACAGCCCGCGGCCGTCGGGGCCCCGGGGGGCGAGCCGGTCGGTCATCCGCTCGACCGCCGCGATGTCAGGCCGTCCGCCGTCGAAGCGGACCTCGCCGCTGAGACCGCACATCAGATCCGCCTCCTTCCGGCAACGCCCCGCGCTGGTGCGGAGCGCGGCACGGCGGAGGCGGCGTACGGATCCGGGAGAGGGGCAGCTGACTTGGACATGACGGTAGTACTCCTCGAACTTCGTGGAACGACGTGCTGGTGACGCAACCTGCGCGGCACGGATTCAGCCGACCGTGTCCCCGGCCGCGCTCCTGCGCAGGTACGGGCGGCGGGACCCCGTGGTGCCCACCGGGGTGACCGGCCGCCGGGTGACCGGGGCGGGACGCTGTCCGGCCCGGCCGCCGCGGGTCTCGTCGACCAGCAGATCGACGCCGGCGAGCAGGCCGTCGGCCGCCGCCACCCGCCGCAGCCGGTGGGCGGCGCTCCCGGCGGCCAGGGCCTCCTCCAGCAGGGTGTGCACGGTGTCCCAGTCGCCGGACGCCTCCAGGGCCGGGCGCAGCCGGTCCCGCATCCGGCGCAGCACCTCCGCGGCCGGCGCCGCCCGCCGGGTCTGCGGATCGACCAGATCTCCCTCCAGGCCGGAGCGGGCCGCACGCCAGGTGGCGGAGCGCAGCCAGTCGTGGCGGCCGTCGCACAGCGGGCCGCCGTGCCGCGCGAGCCGTTCGCACGCCTCGCGCACCAGTGCCCGGAACAGACCGGCGACCAGCACGACCGTCTCCACCCGCGGGGAGGCGTCGCAGATCCGCAGCTCCAGGGTGCGCTGATGCGCCGACGGCCGGACGTCGGGGTAGATCATCCCGGGGTCGCTGATCACACCTGTGCCGATCAGCTCCTCGACGACCGCGTCGTACGCGCGCGCGTCCGCGTGGCAGCCGGCCGGCCCGGCGGTGGGCCAGCGCTGCCACAGCAGGGTGCGCCAGCTGGCGTACCCGGTGTCCGCCCCCAGCCAGAACGGCGAGCTGGCGGACAGTGCCAGCAGCGGCGCCAGCCACGGGGACACCAGGCACATGGCGCGTACGGCGGTGTCCCGGTCGGGTACGTCGACGTGCACCTGGGCGCTGCACAGGAGCTGCTCGTGGGCGACCCTGCGGTACTCGTCGGCCATGTGCAGGTACCGGGCGGCGGGGGTGATGTCGCGGGTGCTGATCCGGGCCAGCGGCACGGTGCCGGCCGCCACCACCGCCAGACCGAGTGCGGAGGCTTCAGCGGCGAGCCGGCGTCTGGCCCCCGCCAGGTCCGTGTACAGGTCGTCGAGGGTGGTGTGGACCTCGCTGTTGCGCTCCAGGGCCGACCGCTGGAGCTCGGTCGTGAAGCCAGGTCTGTCCAGCCGGTCGAGAATGGCGCGGGCCCGTGGCACCAGTCGCCCGCTCTCCACGTCGACCACGTGGAACTCTTCCTCTGCCCCGATGCGCGGCGTCACTGTCTCTTCCTCCCGGAGGTTCTCCGGCCGGCCCCGCGGGGCGCGGCCCCGGTGGCCGCGGCGCAGGCCGTCCGCGCTGTGCCGGGTGCCCCGAGGGGCCCCGCACAAGCATGCGAATCGCCCCCTGTGTCACAGAGCGCTCAGATGAGCACACTCCGTCCGCGGCTTGTGCTCGGGCCTGCGTCCGTGGCCCGTGTCAGGCACGCTCCGCCCCTGGCCGTGTCGCGTGTGTCTGCGTCCGTGACCGTGTCGCGCACGCCTGCGCTGGTGGCCCGTGCCCGCGCGTCTGCGTCCGGGGCCTGTGCCCGGGCCTCCGTCCGTTGCGTACCTCCCGTGTCGCGCACGCTCCGTTCGGGCCCGTGCCCGCGCGCCTGCGTCTGCGGCCTGTGCCCGCGCGTCTGTGTCCGTGGCCGTGTCGCGCACGCCTGCGCTCGTGGCCCGTGACTCTCCGTCTGCGTCCGCGTCCCGTGCCCGCGCGTCTGCGTCCGGGGCCGTGTCGCGCACGCTCCGTCCGGGCCCGTGCACGCGCGCCTTCGTCCGCCCGTGTCTGCGCCCGGTTGCCGTGTCCCGTGTGTCTGCGTCCGTGGCCCGTGCCCGCCCGCCACCATCCGCGTCCCGTACCGCCCGCCTCCGCCCGGCGTGCCCGCGCGTCTGCGTCCGTGGCCGTGTGCCTGCGTCCGTGGCGCGTGCCCGCCCGCAGCCGCCTCACGACCGCCCGCCCCGCGCCCGGACCAGCAGCCGGGCGGTGACGTCCGGCTGCGGGTAGGGAAACGCGTGCGCGCCCGGAACCCGCACGGCGTGGCCGGCTCCGGCCCTGCCTGCCAGGTCGTCGGCCCAGTCCGCGGGGCAGAGCGCGTCGCCCGCTCCGAACGCCACCGTGACCGGGCATCCCACCGCGGCGACGACCTCCTCGGGCGCGTCCGCCTGGGCGGAGCGGACGCAGGTCAGCAGCCGCCGGGGACCGGCCCGGAGGTAGGAGGGCAGCACGGCGGGCACGACCCCCGGGGACTCGCGGACGGCGGTGCGGGCGAACGCGGCGAGCAGGGGCCGCATCCGCCGCAGCCGGGGCGGGAAGGTGGGCGCCAGCAGGACGAGGGCCCGGACCCGCTCCGGAACCCGCACGGCCGCGTGCAGCGCCACCTGGGCGCCGGTGGAGTGCCCGGCGAGCACCACCGGCTTTCCCGGCACGGCGGCCAGCCACCGCGCCACGGTGTCCGCGAGCGGCTCCAGCCTCTCCGGGCAGACCGGCCCCGACGGATCGCCGAACCCCGGCACGTCCAGCAGACGCGCCGGCCCCGACCGGGCGCACCGCTCCAGCGTGCGCAGCAGGTACCCCGGCGCTCCCAGACCCGGAACCAGGATCACGGGATCCTCCCGCTCACCCAGGCGCGGTGTGCCCAGGCTGCGGACCGACACCGAGCCGGCACGGTCCCGGCAGACACGCAGGGGCGGTGTCTGGTGCTGTGGCATGACCGGCGGGTACCCGGTCCGTCCGGAGACGGGCACCAGGGGCCCGGCTCGCACAGACCTCAGGAGGTACGGGATGCGGCTGCGCAATCACGTCGTGGTGGTGACCGGGGCGTCCGGCGGGATCGGACGGGCCACGGCCGAGGCTTTCGCGCGCAAGGGCTGCGCCGTGGTGCTGGCCGCGCGCCGCGAGGAGGCGCTGGAGGCGACGGCCCGGCAGTGCGAGAAGCACCGCGGGGCCCGGACGCTGATCGTGCCCACCGACATGACGGACGTGGCGGCCGTCGACGAGCTGGCGCGGCGTGCCGTGCAGGAGTTCGGCCGGATCGACGTCTGGGTCAACAACGCGGCCGTCAACGCCTTCGGCCGTTTCGAGGACATCCCGATGGAGGACTTCCGCAAGGTCCTCGACGTCAACGTGATGGGGTACGTGTACGGGGCCCGGGCGGCCCTGCGGGTGATGCGGGAGCAGGGCACGGGCACGCTGGTGAACATCGCGTCCATCGCCGGTGCCGTCCCCCAGCCCTACAGCCACCCCTACAGCATGTCCAAGCACGCCGTCCGCTCCCTCGGCTCCAGCCTCCGCCAGCAGCTGAGGGTCGAAGGGGTGAAGGACATCCACGTGTGCACGGTGCTGCCCGCGACCATCGACACCCCGCACTTCGCGCAGGCGGCCAACTACACCGGGCACAAGGTCGTCGCCATGCCGCCCGTCTACAGCCCCGAACGGGTCGCCCGGGCGGTCGTCGACCTCGTCCGCCACCCGCGCCGCGAAGTCGTCGTCGGCCCCGCCGGCCGCGCCCTGGTGCGCCAGGCCCGGATGGCGCCGGCCCTGGCGGAGCGGGCCATGGCGCGGCAGACGGACCGGGCCCACCTCGACCACGACGAGGAGGCCCCGCCCACGCACGGAGCCCTGCACGTGCCGTCCCCCGGCGAGGGCGCCGTCCACGGCGGCTGGGGCGGCCGGCGGCGCACCGCGATCCGCAGGACGGCCGTCGCCGCCGCACTGGCAGGAGCGGCCGTGACCGCCGGCCGGCGCCTCACCACCGGCCAGGCCCGCGGCTGACCGGCGCCCCTCCTGTCCGACGCCGCCGACGGGGAGCGGCGACGTGACTCAAGAGGGGCCTGCCGCGGACCGATGAACGGATCATGACGTCGACGTGCCCCACCCCGCAGAAAGTCTCCCGCACCTCCGCGGCCCCCGGCCGCCTGCCGCCGGCGCCCCCCGCCCGCGTGTCCCTGCCGAGGCCCGCCCTGTGGCTCCTGCCCGCGCTCCTCGTCGCCGTGGCGGGCTTCGAACGGCGGTGGATGTCCGACGACGCCTTCATCTACGTACGCACCGTCCGGCAGGTACTCGCGGGCAACGGGCCGGTGTTCAACATCGGGGAGCGCGTGGAGTCCTCGACCGGGACGCTGTGGCAGTGGCTGCTGGTCGCGGCCGGCCTGAGCGGCGCCGACCTCGCGACGGCCGCGGTGTACGGCGGACTGCTGCTGACCGCCGCCGGGTTCGCCCTGGCAGGACTCGGGGCGCTCAGGCTGTACGGCACCTCGCGGGCCGTCCCGCTGGGCTCGCTCGTGCTGCTGGGCCTGCCGCCCGTGTGGGACTTCGCCACCTCCGGCCTGGAGACGGGGCTGAGCACCTGCTGGATCGCCGGGGCGTGGCTGGCGCTGACCGCGCGCCCCGCCTCCCTGTGGACATCGGCGCTGCTGGGGCTCGGACCGCTGGTCCGCCCCGACCTGGGCCTGGTCTCCCTGGTCTTCCTGGGCGCGCAGTGGCTGCTCGCGCGCCCGTCCCCGCGCGGCCTGCTCGCCGGAGCCGCGGCCGCCGGAGCGCTGCCGGCCCTGTACGAGATCTTCCGCGCGGGCTACTTCGGACACCTGCTCCCGCTGCCGGCCGTCGCCAAGGAGGCGTCCCACAGCCTGTGGCACCGCGGACTGGTCTACCTCGTGGACTTCACCCACCCCTACCTGCTGGCGCTGCCCGCGCTGCTCGTGCTCACCGCCCTGCTGCCCCGGCCGCCCAGGCCCGCGGCGGGCTTCGTCCCGGTGCTCGCACCGGTCCTGGCGGGGCTGCTGTGCTGGGGGTACGTGATCCGGGTCGGCGGCGACTTCATGCACGGCCGGATGCTGCTGCCGGGCCTGCTGCTGATGCTGCTGCCCGTCTTCGTCGTACCGGCCACGCGGGTACGGGCCCTGGCGGCGGCCGGTGTCGCGGCCTGGGCGGCGGTGTGCGCCGTGGCCCTGCGGGTTCCCTACCCCGGACACGTGGGCCCGGCCGGTATCGCCGACGAGCGGGGCGTGTACGTCCGGCTCAACGCGGACGCCCACCCCGTCCACCACACCTTCGCGGGCGCGCCGTACAGCCGGGCCTACGCGCGCGGCGTGCGGGACGCGGCCCGGGCGAAGGAGCCGGTGCTCCTGCTGGGCCGCTACGCCCGCACGACCGCGAAGTCCCCTTCCCTCACCGCCAGTTACCTCGTCCTCGGCCTCAACGGATCCGCCGTGCCGCTGGACGGAGTCGCCCTCGACCCGGTCGGGCTGGCCTATCCCGTCGCGGCGCACTCCCAGCGCCTCGCCCCCGGCCGCGCGGGACACGACAAGCGCCTGCCCGCGGCGTGGTTCCTCGCGGACCACGGCGACGGCCGCCACCTGCCGCCCGGCACCGACCGGGGAGCGGTGGCCGCGGCCCGGCACGCCCTGAGCTGCGGCGCCCTCGCCGAACTCCGCCACGCGACCCGCGACCCGCTGACCCCGGCCCGCTTCCTGGCGAACCTCACCGGCGCCTGGGACCGCACGACGTTCCGCTTCCCGGCCGACCCCCGGCGGGCGGAGCGGGAACTGTGCTGAGCGGCGTCCGCCGGAGTGTCGGTGCCGTCGGTGCCTTCGGTGTCGTCGGTGTCGTCACAGAAGGCTGCCGCTGCCATAAGGGGCGTACAGATCGAGCAGCCGGACGCGAGTCGAGCGCAGGCGGTGGGCGAGGACGCCGCCCACCCACTGGGCTACGCTCGCGCCGAGCGCGAGGTCGTCCGCGCACATCGAGCGGATCGCGGTGGCGTCGAACTCGTAGGCCCGCACCGGGGTGGTCGCCTCGGCGCCCAGGTGCCAGGTGTGCGGGGCGAACAGCCAGGACCAGCCGATGAGTTCGTTGTACCGGAGGGTCTCGATCACGGCGGCCCGGCGGCCGGGTACCCGCATGTCGAGGTCGACGCTGCCGGTGCGGATGATCCAGAACCGGTCGGCGCGGCCGCCCTCCTCGAAGAGGCGGGTGCCCTGGGGGAAGGACACCTCCCGGGCGAAGCGCATCAGCCGCTGCCGATGCTCGGCGGGGAGCGCCCGCAGCATGCCGGCTGTGGCGGGAGCGTTCATGACGTGCCTCCAGTCAGGGCGTACGGACCTGCCACGTCCAGCGTGCGCCGGTGCGCTGCCCCGGGCGATGGGCCACCCGGCCCCCTGGCCGGGCCGACCGGCGGGGCCGTTCAGCCCCTGCCCGGGCTCCGGTGCGCCGCCCTCCCGGATGACCGCACCGCGACTGCGGGATGGGCCGGTCGGCCCTGTCGGGTACCCGGCGGGCCGGGGAAGGGTGGGGAGACACGGACCCACCCGCAGGCACCCGCCCGCAGCTCCGACCGATCCCGATCCGGAAGGGACCCGATGATGTCCGCCGACAAGCAGCCGAGGCCGACCCCGCTCACCGACGAGGAGCTGAGGCTGCTGGACGCCCCCTGGCGCGCCGCCAACTACCTGTCCGTGGGTCAGATCTACCTCATGGCGAACCCCCTGCTGACCGAGCCTCTGCGCCCGGAGCACGTCAAGCCGCGGCTGCTCGGCCACTGGGGTACCTCGCCCGGGCTGAACCTGGTCTACACCCACCTCAACCGCGTCATCCGGGCCCGTGAGCTGGACGCCCTGTGCATCTGGGGCCCCGGCCACGGCGGACCCGCGGTGGTCGCGGGCTCCTGGCTGGAGGGCTCGTACACCGAGACCTACCCCGACATCACGCGGGACGCGGCGGGGATGGGCCGGCTGTTCCGGCAGTTCTCGTTCCCCGGTGGGGTGCCCAGCCATGTCGCGCCCGAGACACCGGGCTCGATCCACGAGGGCGGCGAACTGGGCTACTCGCTCTCGCACGCCTACGGCGCCGCCTTCGACAACCCCGGTCTGCTGGTCGCCTGTGTCGTCGGCGACGGCGAGGCGGAGACCGGCCCGCTGGCCGCCTCCTGGCACTCCGACAAGTTCCTGGACCCGGTGCACGACGGTGCCGTCCTGCCGATCCTCCACCTCAACGGCTACAAGATCGCCAACCCGACCGTGCTCGCCCGGCTCCCCGAGACCGAACTCGACGACCTGCTGCGCGGCTACGGCCACGACCCGATCCACGTCACCGGCGACGACCCGATCGCCGTCCACCGCGCGATGGCCGAGGCGATGGACACCGCCCTGGACCGTATCGCCGCGCTCCAGCGCGCCGCCCGCGAGGAGGGCGCGACCGAGCGGCCGCGCTGGCCGGTGATCGTGCTGCGCACCCCCAAGGGCTGGACCGGCCCGGCCGAGGTCGACGGACTGCCGGTGGAAGGCACCTGGCGCTCCCACCAGGTCCCCCTGGCCGCCGTCCGCGACAACCCCGAGCACCTGCGCCGGCTGGAGGCCTGGCTGCGCTCGTACCGCCCCGAGGAACTGTTCGACGAGCAGGGCCGCCCCGTCGCCGACGTGCTGGCCTGCGTACCGGACGGCGACCGCAGGCTCGGCGCCACCCCGCGCGCCAACGGCGGACTGCTGCTGCGTGACCTGCCCCTGCCCCCGCTGGAGCGGTACGCCGTCGAGGTCGACAAGCCCGGCGCGACCCTGCACGAACCCACCCGGGTGCTCGGGGACCTGCTGGAAGACGTCATGCGGTCCACCGCCGACCGGCGCGACTTCCGCCTCGTCGGCCCCGACGAGACCGCCTCCAACCGCCTCCAGGCCGTCTACGACGCCAGCGGCAAGGCGTGGCAGGCCGGCACCCTCGACGTGGACGAACACCTCGACCGGCACGGCCGGGTGATGGAGATCCTCTCCGAACACACCTGCCAGGGCTGGCTGGAGGGGTATCTGCTCACCGGCCGGCACGGGCTGTTCTCCTGCTACGAGGCGTTCGTGCACATCGTCGACTCGATGGTCAACCAGCACATCAAATGGCTCCGTGTCACCCGCCGCCTGCCCTGGCGCGCCCCCATCGCCTCCCTCAACTACCTGCTCACCTCCCACGTGTGGCGCCAGGACCACAACGGCTTCTCCCACCAGGACCCCGGCTTCGTCGACCACATCCTCAACAAGAGCCCCGAGGCGGTGCGGGTCTACCTGCCGCCGGACGCCAACACCCTGCTCTCGGTGGCCGACCACGCCCTGCGCAGCCGGGACTACGTCAACGTGATCGTCGCGGGCAAGCAGCCCTGCTTCGACTGGCTGACGATGGAGCAGGCCAAGGTCCACTGCGCCCGTGGCGCGGGGATCTGGGAGTGGGCGGGCACCGAGAACGGCCGCGAACCGGACGTGGTACTGGCCTGCGCCGGCGACGTACCCACCCAGGAGGTGCTGGCCGCGGCCCAGCTGCTGCGCCGCCATCTGCCCGAGCTCGCCGTCCGGGTCGTCAACGTGGTCGACATCGCCCGGCTGATGCCGAGCGAGGAACACCCCCACGGCATGAACGACTTCGAGTACGACGGCCTGTTCACCGCGGACAAGCCGGTGATCTTCGCCTACCACGGCTACCCGTGGCTGATCCACCGCCTGGCCTACCGCCGTACCGGCCACCGGTACCTGCACGTGCGCGGCTACAAGGAGATCGGCACCACGACCACCCCCTTCGACATGGTCGTCCGCAACGACCTCGACCGCTACCGCCTGGTCATGGACGTCATCGACCGCGTCCCCGGGCTCGCGGTGCGGGCCGCCGCCGTACGCCAGCGGATGGAGGACGTACGCCTGCGCCACCACGACTGGATCCGCGTCCACGGCACCGACCTGCCGGAGGTCGCCGACTGGGCCTGGGACGGCTGACGGACGCCGTCGGGGCCCGGCTACGCCGTCGTCCTCATCGCTCTCGCGGCCGCGGGCGCCGGTGCCACCTGGGGCCTGGGCCTGGCCTGGGCGCGGCTGCCCTTCGTCCGCCGCAACCGCTGGCTGCTGTGAGGCGCGTCGGCCCGAGGCATCGCGGGCGGCAAGCACCGACCGAGCAGACACCGGCTTCCTGACCGGCCCACCGGTCGGCTCCTTCCCGTAGGGCCGACCGGCCCTGGCCCTTCGACCCGGGATCGCGCAAGATCTGCAGTGGACAAGGAACCGGTCGCGCGCACGGGCGGACTCCGGTGCGGGATCCAGACAGCGCAGAAGAAGAGCAGATCAAGGAGTATGCGATGGCGGACGGCGAGCAGCCCGGCCCCGACAACCCGATCCGGGTCTTCCTGCTGGACGACCACGAGGTGGTGCGGCGCGGGGTGCACGACCTGCTGGACGACGAGCCGGACATCACCGTGGTCGGCGAGGCCGCCAACGCCGAGCAGGCCCTGATCCGCGTGCCCGCCCTGCGCCCGCAGGTCGCGGTGCTCGATGTGCGCCTGCCCGACGGCGACGGGGTGAGTGTGTGCCGGGAGCTGCGCTCCCGCATGCCGGAGCTGGCCTGCCTGATGCTGACCTCGTTCGACGACGAGGAGGCCCTGCTGGACTCGATCATGGCGGGCGCCTCCGGGTACGTGCTGAAGCAGATCCAGGGCACGGACCTGGTGTCGGCCGTGCGCAGGGTGGCCGCCGGCCAGTCCCTGCTCGACCCCAGCGCCACCGCCAAGCTGATGGCCCGGCTGCGTCAGGGCCGGCAGCCGGAGCCCGAGCCCGACACGCTGCCGGGCCTGACCGACCGCGAGCGGGAGATCCTGGCGCTGATCGGCGAGGGACTGACCAACCGGCAGATCGGCCAGCGGCTCTACCTGGCCGAGAAGACGGTGAAGAACCACATCTCCCGGCTGCTGGCCAAGCTCGGTGTGGAGCGGCGCATCCAGGCCGCCGTCATCGCCACCCAGGCCCAGGACCGGCTCAGGCAAGCCGGCCACTGACACCGCCGGGCGAACTGGGGGGCGAACGGCCCGCGGCTCGCCCCCGTTCGGCCCATGCCCGATCCCCTCCCCGGCCGGCAGGCTGGCAGCGCAGACAGAGGCCCGTACGAGGACCTGCGCATGGCTCACGGGGCGCACGCCGAGGCAGACCCGGCGTGTCCTCGGCAGGTGAGGAGGATCCCATGGCTTCGCAGCTGCTTGACCAGAAGACCGTGACCGGGCTGGTGGCCGACGCCGCCGCGGCGCCGTCCATGCACAACGCGCAGCCATGGCGCTTTTGCTACCTGACCGGCGAGCGTGTCCTGCTGCTGCGCGCCGATCCGGAGCGGGCCATGCCCCCGGTCCGATCCCGACAACCGCGCCCTGCACATCGGCTGCGGGGCGGCCCTGTTCAACCTGCGCGTCGCCGCCGCGCACGCGGGCCTCGTTCCGCAGACCCGCCTGCTGCCCGAGCCGCAGGACCCCCTGCTGCTCGCCGCCGTCCACCTGGGGGACGAAGCCGGGAGCCGGGCGGACGAGGGCCTGGCGCGGCTGCACCCGGCGATCCGCCAGCGGCACACCAGCCGCCATCCCTTCGCCGACAAGGACGTCCCCGACGAGGTCCGGACCACCCTGCGGGAGGCTGCCGAGCGGGAGGGGGCCGTGCTGCTCTTCACCGGACCGTGGCACGCCGAGACCCTGCTCGACCTGATCCGCGACGCCGAGAGCCGGGACACCCTGGACCCCGGCGCGAGCGAGGACCTGGTCCGCTGGACCCGGCTCGGGCCGGAGGCGGACACGGCCGTCGACGGTGTCCCCGAGTACGCGTTCGGCCCGCGCAAACGGGACGGCAAGGCCCCCGTGCGGGACTTCGCCGGCCGCCGGCGTGTCGCGGACCGTGGCACCACCACGTTCGAGCACACCCCCCGCCTGGCCCTGCTCAGTACTGCCGGGGACGGACCGGCCGACTGGTTGCGCGCGGGTCAGGCGCTGGAGCGTGTGCTGCTGGAGGCGACCCTGGCCGACCTGGCCACCTCTTTGACCTCGCACGCGCTGGAGGACCGCGCGCTGCGGCTGCTGGCCCGCGACCCGGCCTCGGGGGTGGGCCAGGTGCAGATGGTGCTGCGCCTCGGTTACGGCCCGAGGGGTCCGGCCACGCCCCGCCGCGCGGTACGGGACGTTCTGGAGATCGTGTAGCCGGAAGACCTGCGGTGGGGCCTGCCGTGGGGCCCGGCGCCGCTACGGGCTGTGCCTCACCGGGGTCCGGGGGCCCCTGCAGTTCGCGTCCGGTGACCATCTCGGACTCGATCCGTACGAACACCGGCTCCTGCAGGGGCATCCAGGAACTCGGGCCGCTGTGCGACAGGCGCTCGTGTTCGGCGGGGTCGGTCACCACCGTGGCCCGCCCGGTGACGACGACGCTCCAGCCGGAGCGGGTCGCCGCGTCGAACTCGTCCGCCTCGAAGGCGACCACGACACCGTCGATGGCACGGACGAGATCCGAGGCCGGGGAGGTGCACAGCAGGACGGAGGAGTCCGTGTCCAGGGAGAAGTTGATGGGGAGGACCGCGGGCAGCGCCTGCCGGGTGTACACCACGCGGCCGACCGGCACCTTGGCCAGCAGGCGCAGGCACTCCTGCCGGTCGAGCGCGCGAAAGCCGTCTTTGTGGAACATCAGTCCATCGTCCTCCGGCGGCGGGGGGGGGGGGGGGGGCGCCCCCCCCCCCCCCCCCCCCCCGCCCGCCCCCCCGCCCCGTTGTGGGGGGCGGCGATAAACTCGAAATATATGGGGTAAAGGACAAGAGGGTG
>NZ_JBFATS010000023.1:0-111217 GCF_040678435.1 Streptomyces sp. NPDC052682
CTCTTCATGGACGGCGGCATCGCCGTCGAACGCGGCGACGCCCGCGAAGTCCTGGGCAACCCACGCGAGAAACGAACCCAGGCCTTCCTCGAAAGGGTCCTGTAGAAGCGGCTGGAACCCTGCCGGTCCCCGTCTTCAACGCCCTCAGGTCGACGTCCATCCGACCGTCGCAGCGCTGACAGCGCCGTCGGCCGGGCCCCTGGTGGCGCCCGGCCGCCCCCACTCGAAACTCCCCGCTAAGGACCCGACATGAAGACGATCCCCTACTGGATAGAAACCGCCGGGGCGTTTCCCGACCGGTCCGGCAAGCCGCTGACCGAGGACACCGACCTGGTGGTCATCGGGGCCGGCCTGACGGGTCTGTCCACCGCCCTGCACTCCGCCCGCAAGGGCGCCCGCGTCACCCTCGTCGAGAAGGGCCAGATCGGCTCCGGTGCCTCCGCCCGCAACGGCGGCATGGCGAACCTGGGGTTCACCATCGGCGTACGCCAGGCCATCCGACGGTACGGCCTGGAGCGGGCCCGCGAGATCTACAACTCCTACGGCGAGGCGGTGGACACCGTCGAGCGGCTCGTGAACGAGGAGTCCATCGACTGCCAGTTCCGCCGCGTCGGACGTCTCGGTGTCGCGTCCCGCCCCGCCCACTTCGAGAGCAAGAAGGCCCAACAGCGCGACCTGGCCAAGTACTTCGGACACGAGACCACGCTGATCGGCAAGGCCGAGCTGCGGTCCGAGATCGGCTCCGACGCCTACCACGGCGGCCTGCTCGACCCGTTCAGCGCCGCACTGCACGTCGGCCGCTTCGTGCGCGGTATGGCCGAGGCGTGCGAGCGCACCGGTGTGGAGATCCACGAGCGCAACGCGGCCATCGGCGTACGGCGCACGGCCGCCGGCCGGTTCGAGGTCAGCACCGAGCGCGGTGTCATCCGGGCCGGGCAGGTCATGATGGCCACCGACGCCTACACCGACAAGAACTTCCCGTGGCTGCGCCGCCAGCAGGTGTGTGTGGGCAGCTTCATCATCGTCACCGAGCCGCTCGGTGAGGAACTCGCCCGGGACATCATCCCCAAGGGCCGCCTCATCGTCGACTCCAACAAGGTCTGCCACTACTTCCGGCTCACCCCGGACAACCGGCTGCTGTTCGGCGGCCGTGCCCGCTTCGCGCCGTCCGACCCCACCTCGGACAAGAAGAGCGGAGCGGTCCTGTTCCGTGAGATGTGCCAGCTCTTCCCCCAGCTCTCCCGCACCAAGATCGAGTACGTGTGGGGCGGCTCCGTCGGCTTCGCGATGGACCGCATCGTGCACGCCGGGCAGACCGAGGACGGCGTCTACTACTCGATGGGATACGCGGGCCACGGCGTGCAGATGGCCACGCACATGGGGCACGTCATGGCCGAGGTGATGGACGGCCACCCCGAGGTCAGCCCCGTCCGCGACATCGCCCCGCCCCGCATCCCCCTCTACAACGGCACCGCCTGGTTCCTGCCCTTCGCGGGCGCCTACTACAAGACGCTGGACCGCATCCGCTGACCGGTCGGCAGCCCCTTCCACGCCTCCAAGGAGATACCCCCATGTCTGTCGTCCGTGATGTCCCCAAGCAGCTGTTCA
Source organism: Streptomyces sp. NPDC052682 (assembly GCF_040678435.1). NCBI lineage: Bacteria > Bacillati > Actinomycetota > Actinomycetes > Kitasatosporales > Streptomycetaceae > Streptomyces > Streptomyces sp. NPDC052682. Next base: position 1,609 of record NZ_JBFATS010000023.1, read on the forward strand.
TCGGCGGTGCCTGGCAGGACGCCGAGTCCGGCCGGACCCTGTCCGTCGACAACCCGGCCACCGGCGAGGAACTGTGCCGGGTCGCCGACGCCTCACCCGCCGACGGCCGCCGTGCCGTCGAGGCGGCCGTCGCCGCCCAGCCCGCCTGGGCCGCCACCCCGCCCCGGGTGCGCAGCGAGATCCTGCGCCGCGCCTACGACCTCATCATCGCCCGCACCGAGGACCTCGCGCTGCTGATGACCCTGGAGATGGGCAAGCCCCTGGCCGAGGCGCGTGCCGAAGTCGCCTACGGCGCCGAGTTCTTCCGCTGGTTCTCCGAGGAAGCCGTGCGGATCGACGGCGGCATGATGACCTCCCCCGACGGCCGGAACCGCCTGCTGGTCAGCCGTCAGCCCGTCGGCCCCTGCCTGCTCATCACCCCCTGGAACTTCCCCCTGGCGATGGGCACCCGCAAGATCGGCCCCGCCATCGCCGCCGGCTGCACCATCGTCCTCAAACCCGCCCCCCAGACGCCCCTGACCAGCCTCGCCCTGGCCGCCCTTCTCAAGGAGGCCGGCCTGCCCGATGGCGTCCTCAACATCGTCGTCACCTCCGACGCCGCCGGCGTCGTCGAGCCCCTCCTGCGCGGCGGGCAGATCCGCAAGCTCTCCTTCACCGGCTCCACCCAGGTCGGCCGGATCCTGCTGGCCCAGTGCGCCGACACCGTCATCCGCACCAGCATGGAACTGGGCGGCAACGCCCCCCTCATCGTCTTCGACGACGCCGACCTCGACGTGGCCGTCGAGGGCACCATGGTCGCCAAGATGCGCAACATGGGCGAGTCCTGCTGCGCCGCCAACCGCATCTTCGTCCACACCGCGGTCGCCGACGAGTTCGCCCAGCGTCTCGCCGCCCGCATGGCCGCTCTGAAGGTCGGCGACGGCACCCAGCCCGGCACCGACGTCGGCCCCCTCATCGACGCGGCCGGCCGCAGCAAGGCCCACGACCTGGTGCAGGACGCCGTCAAGCGCGGCGCCACCGTCCTGACCGGCGGTGAACTCCCCGAAGGGCCCGGCTGCTTCTACCCGCCCACCGTCCTGACCGGCATCGCCCCCGACTCCGCGATCATCGACACCGAGATCTTCGGCCCCGTCGCCGCGATCCGTACCTTCGAGACCGAGGACGAGGCCGTCGCCGCCGCCAACGACACCGAATTCGGCCTGGCCGCCTACCTGTTCACCCAGAACCTCGACCGCGCCCTGCGCGTCGCCGAACGCCTCGAAAGCGGCATGATCGGCCTCAACACCGGACTGGTCTCCAACCCCGCCGCGCCCTTCGGCGGCGTCAAGCAGTCCGGCCTGGGACGCGAAGGCGGACGCGTCGGCATCGACGAGTTCCTGGAGTACAAGTACATGGCCGTCCCTGTCGGAGCCTGACATGCGCGACCGACTCGTCGTGCTCCACCGCGGCAACCGGCCCCCCGCCACCGCACGCATCGAACGCCTCGCGGACACCGTCTACGCCACCGAGGAGGAACTGCCCTACCTCCTCCCCGGCGCCGACATCCTCCTGACCTGGGTCACCAACACCCCGGCCGTCCGCGAGGCCTGGCCCGACGATCCGGAGAAGGCGCCCCGCTGGGTCCACGCGGCCTCAGCGGGCGTTGACTCCCTCCTGTTCCCCGCCCTGGTGGACGACCCGCGCGTTGTCCTGACCAACGCCCGCGGGGTGTACGAGCAGCCGACCGCCGAGTACGTCCTCGGCCTGATCCTCGCCCTCGCCAAGGACTTCCCCGGCACCTGGGAGCACCAGCAGCGCCGCGAGTGGCGTCCGCGCCCCAGTGACTCCATCACCGGACGCACCGTGCTGGTCTGGGGGACGGGGCCGATCGGCCGGGCCATCGCCCGGCTGCTGCGCGCTGTGGGGATGCGTGTGTGCGGCGCGGGCCGCAGGGCCCGCAGGGACGACCCCGACTTCGGCACGGTCCACGGTGCGAGGAGCCTGCGTTCCGCGCTGACGGAAGCGGACTACCTCGTCCTGGCCGCACCCCTCACCCAGGACACCCGGGGCATGGTCGACGCCTCCGTGCTCGCCGCCATGAAGCCGGGGGCGCGGCTGATCAACGTAGGCCGGGGCGGACTCGTCGACGAGGAGGCGCTGATCGACCACCTCGCCGCCGGGCGGCTCGCCGGCGCGGCCCTGGACGTGTTCGCCCAGGAACCGCTGCCCGCCGAGTCTCCCCTGTGGAACATGCCCGGCGTGATGATCTCCCCGCACACGGCGGGCGAGACCACCAGCGAGCGGGAGGCGCTCGTCGAGGTGTTCCTCGACAACCTCGCCCGGCACGTCGAGGGCCGGCCACTGCGCAACGTGGTGGACAGGCGGCGCGGATACGTGGTCGACGACACGCACCCCGCCTGAAGGCGAGCAGATCAGCAAGGGGCCGGGCGGTAGCCGCCCGGTCCCCTCGCCCCCCACCGCATCGCGGAGCCGGGTTTACGAAACGGTCAGGTAGATCTTGCGCACGGTTTCGATCGTCTTCCAGACACCGACGTAGCCCGGCTTCATGACGAAGCTGTCGCCTGCCTTGTAGACCACCGGCTCGCCGCCTTCCGGCGTGAGTTCGACGACGCCGGAAAGGATGTGGCAGAACTCGAAGGTCTCGCCCTTGATCGAGTGCGTCTCGCCGGGCGTGGCTTCCCAGACGCCCGTTTTGATCGTTTCCCCGCGGGCGGAGTCCTGGGCCCAGGTCTTGTACGTCGGGTTGCCGGAAATCAGGCGTTCCGGCAGCGGGCCGGACTCCTGGGGGGCGAAGGAGGGGTCGGGATCGATGGTCTTCAGGAGCGACATGCTTTTCCTCTGGTGGATCTGACAAAGACGAAACTCATCGCCCGGCGACCATGCGGGTGGCGCTGTCCGTCCTGCGCCGCTGGTGGTGGTGACGGCGTGCCGATCACCGAAGGCGCGACCTGAACCGGATCGACCGTGCCGGGCGTGATGCTGGAACCGGCCTGCACCGGCGGCGTGGAGCGTGCGACTGCTCCGGCCCATCGAGTATTTCTGACGCTCCGCACGGGGCACAGGCGTGATGTGTCCGTCGCGGGCACGGAGTTCGGACGTTGTGTCAGGCGGGAGGCTGGGACCCGTCGTGTGGAGCATTCCGGCGTCGCCCTCGGTGGCTCCCGTGGTCGTGGAGCCAGCGCAGACCTTCGCTCGTGCCGGCGCGGGGGCGGTACTCGCAGCCGATCCAGCCGTCGAAGCCCAGCTCGTCGACCACGTCGAGCAGGTGGCGGACGTTGAGCTCACCCCGGTCGGGCTCGCCCCGGTCGGGCACGCCCGCGATCTGCAGATGACCGACCCGGCCGGTGGGCAGGTCGCGGCGCAGGGTCGTGGTGAGGTCGCCCTCGACGATCTGGCAGTGGTAGAGGTCGAGCTGCACCTTGAGATGCGGGGCCCCCACTTCCCGCACCACGGCGTGGGCCTCCGCCTGGGTGCTCAGGAAGTACCCGGGCATGTCGCGGCCGTTGATCGGCTCGATCAGGATGTCGACGCCGGCCGCGGCGGCCCGCTCCGCGGCCCAGGCCAGGTTGGTCAGGTAGGTGTCACGGTGCTGGGCCCGCTCGGCCGGTGGCGCGTCCGGTCGGACCAGCCCGGCCATCAGGTGCACCCGCGGGCAGCCCAGCGCCGCCGCGTACTCCAGCGCCCGGTCGACCCCGGAACGCACCTGCGCCTCGCGTCCGGGCAGTGCCGCCATCCCGCGCTCTCCGGACTCCCACGCTCCGGGAGGTGCGTTGAAGAGCACCTGCTCCAGGCCGTGGTCGTCGAGCCGGCGGCGCAGCTCGGCTGCGTCGTACGCGTAGGGGAAGAGGTACTCCACGGCCTGGAAGCCGTCAGCCGAGGCCGCGGCGAAGCGGTCGAGGAAGTCGTGCTCGGTGTACATCATGGACAGGTTCGCTGCGAACCTCGGCATGCTGGCTCCTGTGTTCCGGCCCGGGACGGCCAGGGGCAGTGGTTGACGGCCTGCTTCTTGCTCACACAGGTTCGGCCGTCTGCTCGTTCAGTACACGCACCGCGTCCTCCGCTCCGCTGCGGGGGCTGGAGAGCACGGGCTTGCCGACGGCTTCGGCGATCGCGGGAGCCAGCCGTGCCATGGACGCCTGGGCCAGCACGATCACGTCGACCTCGGTGGCCAGCGCCCGTGCCCCGTCCAGCACCATCGCGTCGTGGCGGTCGCGGTCACCGGACATCAGCACCGAGAAGGCGCCCTCGCAGAGCCGCTCCTGGACGGTGATGTCGCGGCCGGCCGCCCGGGCCTTCTCCTCGACGAGGGCCCGGGTCGGCGGCAGCGTCGTGGGGACCGTGGCCAGGACGCCGACCGTGTCAGCGGTCTCGACCGCGGACGCGGTCATCGCGTCGTCGATCTTGACGATCGGGACGGAGACCAGGCGTCGGGCCACATCGATGGCCGGACCGACCGAGGAGCAGGCGGAGAAGATGACATCGGCCCCCGCGGCCTCCGCGGCCTGCGCCAGGTGCACCATGCGCTGCGTGCTGGCGGGCGAGATCCCACCGTCGCGCACCACGGCAGCGAGCACGTCGCTGTCGACGAAGTGCAGGACCTTGGCGTCCGGCGCGAGTTCCGCGAGGTGTTCGTTGATGACCGAATCGGGGCTGACGAACAGCAGGCTGGTGTGCAGCACGGCGATCGAGGGAGGGGTGGACATGGTGTCTCCGACAGGGTGAGGTATCGGGCCGCGTGCCGGTGCGGGCACGAGAGCACGGGACGAAGCGGTGCGAACGGGCGTACGACGGTCTGGTGTCCGTCGCGGTGGTGCGGCTCGGGGCCAGCCGGCTGAGTTCAGGTCATGTGTGCGTCTCCTCGGCGCGGGGGCTCAGGCGGCCGATGACCTCCAGGGCGGCGTCCCGGACCGCGTCGCGGCAGGCCGCCCACAGGGAGACGACGTCGGAGCCGGGCAACGCGGACGGGAGGGTCACGCGGGTGGCCTCCAGACAGGCGCGGCGCAGTTCCGCGTTGACGTTGACCTTGGCGACGCCTCGGGCGAGGGCGCCGTGCAGCTCCTCGACGGGCAGACCGCTGGCGCCGTGCAGGACCAGCGGGACGGTTACGGCCTCGTGGATCGCGGCCAGCCGCTCCAGGTCCAGGCGGACCGGGTGCTTGGTGAAGCCGTGGACGTTGCCGACGGCGACGGCGAGCGCGTCCACGCCCGTCGCGGCCACGAATTCAGCCGCCTGCCGCGGGTCGGTCATCGCCGCGGCAGGCGCGACGGCGTCGGTGGAGACGTCCTCGTCGCCCGGCAGGGCACCGAGCTCGGCCTCCACCCAGGCACCGTGGCTGCGGGCCCGGCGGACCGCCTCCTTCGTCAAGGCGATGTTCTCGGCGAACGGCAGGTGGGAGCCGTCGACCATGACAGAGGTGTAGCCGGCCTCCAGGCAGGCCGTGATCTCGTCCAGGTCCCGGCTGTGGTCGAGGTGCACACCGAGCGGTGCCGTGGACCGTGCGGCGGCGTCCAGCGCCAGCCGTATCAGGGCCTCGCGGCCGGCGTGCTTGAAGGGACTGGAGCCCGCCTGGATGATGACCGGCCGTCCGGCAGCCTCGGCGGCGGCCGTGATGCCCTGAACCGTCTCCAGGTTGTAGGCGACGAACCCGGGCAGGGCGTGACCGGCGGCCGCGGCCTGCTTCAGGGCATCGGTTCCGTGCAGCAGCATCAGGCACTCCTGAGCAGGTCGAGGGCGTCGGCGAGGGCGTCGGGGCCCCCGACGTTCCCGGCGAAGACGATGTACGGGATGCCGGCGGCGGGGCCGTCCACGGGCTCCCAGAGCGAGACGATGCCCGGCAGCAGCGTGCCCCGGGCCCAGGCACGGCGGATCCGCAGGCCGTGGGTGGCGGTGTCGCTGGAGGTGATACCGCCCTTGGCGACGACGAAAGCGGGCCGCCGGGTGGCGTTGACCTGGCGCACGGCCTGCACGAGCGCGGCGGAGACCCGGCGGGAGATCGCCAGGCTGTCGTCCGCGTCGGCACCCGTCACCAGCACGCGAGAGGTGCGGATCACGGCGTCGGCCGAGTCCAGCGCGCCGGCGGCCGCGGCCGCGACCTCGGCGATGTGGGCGTCACGCCGCTTCTCGTCGAGCAGCAGGGCCACGTCCAGCTCGTACTCGGCGATCCCGCCCCGCTCCCGCAGCCGGTCCAACTGCCGTGTCGTCAGCGCGACATGAGACCCCACGACGACGAGGCCGTGCGGTGCGTCGCCGCGCAGCGGGCGCAGTTCGGCCGGGGTGAGCGGTGCCCGCCCGGCCTGTCCGGCGCGGGCCCTGACGAAGGACGGCCCGACCCGGTACAGCAGCCGCGTGCCGTTCTCCTCCGCCTGAGCGAGGGCCAGGGCGAGCACCCGCAGATCGTCGTCGCACACCGCGTCGACCACGGCCACCCGTCCGCCGCGCAGCGCGGACAGCAGCCGCGCCGTGTGCGCCGGGCCGCCGCCGCGCAGGTCGTCGAGGGTGACGCGCAGGACCTCGTCGGCGGGCACGCGTCCGCCCGTCTTCTCCTCGACCCACTCGGGCAGCGACGAGCTGCGGTAGCCGAAGGTGGCGTCACGGGCGAACTCGCTCTCGCCGACCGGCAGCAGCCCCTCTGCCGTCCGCATCCAGTGGCGGGAGCCGACGGTCAGCCGGCCCGCCTCGAGGTAGGCGGGGACCAGTACGACGCCGTCCGGAGCCTGGCCGTCCAGCTCGGTCAGCTCTTCGGCGAGGACGTCGGTCTCCAGCGGGAAGTGGCCGCGCAGCGTCGAGTCGCCGCGGCTGGCCAGGACGTAGCCGGTGCCCTCGGCCGCCGACGCCGCGTGCAGGGCGCGGACGACCTCGCGGTTGCGGGCGGCCGCGTCCTCGGGGGACAGGCTGCGGGTGTTGGTGAGGACGAAGAAGACGGCGCTGTCCTGGCGCAGCGCCCAGCGCAGGTCGTCCACCGTCCAGGACGTCAGGACGGGCACGTCGGCCACCGTCTGGGTGCCGGTGGGATCGTCGTCGAGGACGACGAGACGGGGGCCGCCGGATATGCGGGCGGCCACTTCCGCGGCGCTCACCTCGCGGACCGGGGGCAGCCCTTCCAGGACCGCTGCCTCGGGGACGGTCCGCGTCTGGGCAGGGAGGGGTAGGGGCATGGCGAATTCCTGCTCCCTTACGGGTAGTGACGAGTTCTGCCGCCCCGCGCCCGCTGGCGAGGGCCTCCGGGGCGGTGCCGGTGGCTGCCTCGTAGCCGATGTACGGGTTCGGGGCGGTGTGTGCGTGGGGTGCAGCAAAGGGGGGCGAGCGAGCACGACCCGCCAGGGTGGTGGGGACTTACCGCGATCACGGCGCGGAGAGTCTTCGCAGTGTCACCGCCGTCGGTATCGGCTCAGAACGAAGCGCCGCCGAACGGCAGGAACCAGGCGGTGCCGGCGAGAGGGCGTCACCGTGGATGAGGACGGTGCGGTGGTTGGTTCGTCATACGGCCGATTGCAGCAGTGGGCCGAGCAGCGCGTCCAAGACGCGATCCCGATGTGCCTTATAAGGCCGCCCTATAAGGGACGGCGTGGTCGCGGCACCGCGCGGCGCGGAGGCCGGCGTCGGCCGGGCCGGGGGAACGGACCGTCCGGCGCCGGGACAGGGATCACTCGCGTACGCCGGCCAGGTGTACCGCCCCGCGTCGCAGCGCCGGCACCGCGGCGGCCACCGAGGCGACCACGGCCAGCACCGCGCAGGCGCCGACGGTGGCCCCGATGGTCTCCCACGGCAGCTCGATCGTGGTGCGCACCGACAGCAGGCGCAAAGCCCCCCACATGCCCGCCAGGTTGAGTCCGGCGACCAGCAGCCCGAGCAGTCCGCCGACGGCGACGACCGTCAGCGCCTCGGCGCCCACCAGCCGCAGCACCTGCCACTGGGTGGCCCCGGCCAGTCGCAGCACGGCCAGGTCGCGCACCCGGTCGGAGGTCGCCATGACCATCGTGTTGACCAGGGAGATACCGGTGTACAGCAGGGCGATGCCGAGGACCAGCAGGAAGCCGAGCCGGGTCGTGCGGTTGGTCTCGGGGTAGGTCGCCCGCACCCACTGGTCCTTGGTGAGGACCTGCCCGCCCGCGGCGCCCACCGCCTTGCGCAGCCCGGCGGCCACCGCACCGGCGTCGGCCCCGTCCGCCAGGGCGACGTCGGCCCGGTCGACGGGCGCGCCGGGGGCGTTGGCCGGGGTGACGTAGACGCCGTTGTCGCCGGTGCCGGTGGTCATCACCGCGGCGATCCGCAGCGTCTTCTCCGTACCGTCGCCCAGCCACACCCGCACCCGCTCGCCCACGGTGTGCCGCTCCCACTCCTCGTTGACGATGATCGAGCCGTCGTCGAGATCGGTCGCCTTGCCGGCGGCCAGCGGCAGTCGCCTGGTGGCCGCCAGCGCCTCGGGGTCGGCGGCACGGGCCTCGGACTTGATGAGCGCCACGCCTTCCTCCAGGACGTACACGGCGCTCGACGCGGTCGCGGACACCTCGGCGCCGGGCACCGCGCGCAGCCGGTCGAGCGTCTGCGGGTCGAACCCCGCATCGCCCGGGGCGGTGACGACGAAGGCGGCGGCGGTCTGCTCCCGCGACTCGGTGGCCTTCGCCTTGTTCAGCGTCGCGGTGGCGCCCAGCAGCGAGCCCGCGAGGGCCACCGTGACCAGGACGGGCGCCGCGGTCGCGGCGGTACGGCGCACGCCGGCGGCCGCGTTCTCGCGGACCAGCATGCCGCCGGCGCCCGGCAGCCGGGCGGGCAGCCACGCCAGCAGCCGGGTCAGCGGGCGCACCACGACCGGCGCGAGCAGCGCGACCGCGGTGATCAGCAGCATCGGCCGGCTCACATAGGTCTTGCGGTGCAGCAGGTCGCCCGGATTCCCGGCGAGGGCGATGCCGAGCGTCACCACGGCGGTCAGCAGCAGACCCGCCCCGAACAGCCGGCGGCCCCACGTCATCGCCCTGGTGTCCACGGCCGCCTCACGCAGCGCCTGCGTCGGACCTGTGCGGCCGGCCCGCCAGGAGGCGGCGACCACGCCGCACAGGGCGACGAGCAGGCCCGTCCAGAAGGCCATGTGGTACGGCCAGGTGTAGTCGCCGATGGCGAACCAGGACGGCGCCAGCTCCCCGTCGACCACCCAGTCGGCCAGCCGCGGCGCCCCGTACGCGCCGAGCACGCAGCCGGCGGCCGACGCGAGCACACCGACCAGCAGGGCCTCGGCGAACACCATCCGGCGGATCTGGCCCGGCGTGGCCCCGGCGGTGCGCAGCAGGCCGAACTCGCGGCGCCGCTGGGCGACGGCGAAGGCGAAGGTGGAGGCCACCACGAACACCGACACGAAGGCGGTGACGCCGCCGGCCGTGCCGAACATGGCGTTCATCGCGGTCAGCGCCTCGCTGTCCCGGTCGGGGTCGGCGTCGGCGTACCGGCGCGCGTTGCCGGTGAGCACCTGCGCGCTGTCGCCCACCACCCGGCGGACGGCCGACGCCTCGGCGTCCACCACCAGCTGCACGCTCGACGGTGCCAGCCGGGCGGCCTGGGCGTCGGTGTAGAACACCGCGTTCTCGAAGGACCGGGCTCCGCGGCCGGCGACGGTGCCGACGACCCGTACGGTGCCGAGGTCGGTGCGCACGCTCTGGCCGGGCGCGGCCCAGTCGCCGTTGACGACGACCTCACCGGCCGTACGCGGCGCGCGCCCCGCCTCGATCTCGTACGGGGCGAACCGGGCCGTGGACCAGGGGTGGCCCACCAGGTCGCCCGGACCGCCCTGCGCCCGTACGGCGAAGGACCGGTCCTCGACGACGGTGCCGAGCTTCTCCAGCTTCGCGACGGTCGCGGCGGGCACCGCCCGCGGCTGGGCGAGCCTCTGTGTGTGGTCGCCGATCGGGGTCGGCACGCGCAGCGTGTCCTGCCCCTTGACCACGACCGGCGCGGCCGCGAACCGCTCCGGTTGCCGCTCGGGCCCGTCCAGCGAGGAGGCGAGGGCCAGGCCCATCACGGCGAGCAGTGCGACGCCCAGGGACAGCGCGACGAAACTGCCGGCGAAAGTGACCCAGCGGGTGCGCAGGGTGCGCAGGGCGACGCTCAGCACGGCACGCCCTCCAGCTTGGTCATGCGCGTGGCGATGTCGTCGGCGCTCGCCCCGGCGAGCTCTCCGTTGACCCGCCCGTCGACGAGGAAGACCACGCGGTCGGCGTAGGAGGCGGCCACCGGGTCGTGGGTGACCATGATGATGGTCTGACCCTCGCGGTCGACCATGCCGCGCAGCAGCGCCAGCACCTCACGGCTGGTCTGCGAGTCCAGCGCTCCGGTCGGCTCGTCACCGAACAGCACCTCGGGGCGGGTGATCAGGGCCCGGGCCAGGGCGACCCGCTGCTGCTGGCCGCCGGACATCTCGGTGGGCCGGTGCCGCGCCCGATCGCCGAGGCCGACCTGCTGGAGCACCTCGCGCACCTGCGCCCTGGGGACGCGCCGGCCGGCCAGGCGCAGGGGCAGCGCCACGTTCTGCTCGGCGGTCAGCGACGGCAGCAGGTTGAAGGCCTGGAAGACGAACCCGATGCGGTCGCGGCGCAGGCGGGTCAGCTTGGTCTCGCTGAGCTTGGTCAGCTCTGTGTCGCCCACGGTGACCGACCCCGACGTGGGGCGGTCCAGGCCCGCGGCGCACTGCAGGAGGGTCGACTTGCCGGAGCCCGAAGGGCCCATGACGGCGGTGAAGGTGCCCCTGGGGAAGGAGAGGGAGACCTGGTCGAGAGCCGTCACGGCGCTGTCTCCCGACCCGTAGCGCCTGCTGACGGAGCGCAACTGGATCGCGTCGTTGTTCATCTGTCCCCACTCGGATTCATCTGTCCCCACTTCGGGTGCTGTGCGAGCCAAGCCGTCGTCATGACGCCCCCCTGCCGTCTCCTGAGGCCACCACGAAACCGTGACGGTGCACCTCGGCGCAGTGCGGCGGGAGCGAGATCTGGGGTAGGGCCAGGCCTATCCGTGAGGCTCCGGTCAACTCCCGTCGGTCAGCCGGCGGTCCGCCGTGCGGCTGGGGTGGCGGTGGATCAGATCGTCCGGCAGACAGGGGCCGCCCGCGGAGGACGGACGGCACATGGCCGGGGGGAGGCGCCGAGCGCCCGCAGCGGCTGCTTCGGCCATGTTTGCGCCACACCTTGGCGGGATCATGCCTTCGGCTTGGCAGCAGGCTGCGGTGGCAAGAGCCTGCACCCGGGGGACCGTGACCCGCCGCCCGCGCGGCGGGGTAGGGCCGGCCCTACCCGTGGTCCGCCCCCTGGACCGATGGTGTCCGCCCGCACGGGAGTTCTACGGTGATCGGCATGCAGCCTCGGAATGTGTGGCAGGCCATGGCCCGCCCGGGCTTCCTGGCGTCGGCGTGGCCGTGGCGCTCGGTCGCCTACCTGCTGACCGGCGCGGTGACGGGAGTCGTCGCCCTGGTCGGGATCGTGACCGCCGCCGCGGTCGGTGGCGTGCTCGCCATCGTGCTGGTCGGGCTGCCGCTGCTGGTCCTCACGGCCCTCGCGGGCCTTCCGGTGGCGTGGGTGGAGCGGCGCAGACTGTGGCTGGTCGACCTCGATCCGGCGCACGGCCGGCACCAGCCCGTCACCTCCGGGGGGCTGTGGGCCTGGCTGACGACCCGGCTGCGCGAGCAGGCCACCTGGCGCGAGCTCGGCTACGCCCTGCTGTTCTCGGCCCTGTTGTGGCCGGTGGACGCGCTCGCCGTCACGGTCGCCCTGGTCTTCCCGGTGTCCATGGTCGCCACGCCGGTGCTGATGGCCACCATCGGCGGTGGCGAGGAGGCGAAGGTCCTCAAACAGTGGACCGTCACCACCTGGCCGACGGCGTTCGGCGTCGCGGTGCTGGGACTGCTTCTGCTGGCGGTCGGCGCCTACGTGCTGGGCGTGGCCGCGGGTGCCCGGGCCGAACTGACCCGGCTGCTGATCGCCCCCCGCGACGCCGACCTGGACGCCAAGGTGGTCGAACTGACCCGGTCGCGGGTGCGGCTGGTGGACGCCTTCGAGGCGGAACGGCGGCGCATCGAGCGCGATCTGCACGACGGGGCGCAGCAGCGCCTGGTGGCGCTGACCATGGCACTCGGCCTGGCCCGCCTGGACGCGCCGCCCGGCCCGCTGGCCGACCAGCTCGCCGAGGCGCACGCTCAGGCGGGCATGGCCCTGGAGGAGCTGCGCGAGCTCATCCACGGCATCCATCCCAAGGTGCTCGCCGACTACGGCCTGGAAGCGGCGGTCGCCGATGCCGCCGACCGCTCCGTCGTCCCGGTCGACGTGGAACTGGACCTGCCCGGACGGCTGCCGGCGTCGGTGGAGGGCGCCGCGTACTTCGTGGTGTGCGAGGCGCTCGCCAACGTCGCCAAGCACAGCGGCGCGAACCGGGCACGGGTCAGCGGCGGGCATCGCGACGGGCGCCTTGCGTTGCAGGTGAGCGACGACGGCCGGGGCGGTGCCGATGCGGGAGCCGGCAGCGGGCTGACCGGACTCGCGGACCGGGTGTCGGCGCTGAATGGCAGACTCTCCCTGTCCAGTCCCCCGGGCGGACCGACCCTGCTGCGTGTGGAGATCCCTTGTACGGTAAGCGAGTTGACCGACCGCTGCGCGTAGTGCTGGCCGAGGACAGCGTGCTGCTGCGGGAGGGGCTGATCGGCCTGCTCAACCGTTGCGGACACGAGGTGGCCGCCGCCGTAGGAGACGCCGAGGCGCTGGTGGCCGCGGTCGAGGAGCACCAGCCCGACATCGTCGTGACGGACGTGCGCATGCCGCCCGGCTTCCAGGACGAGGGTCTGCACGCGGCGGTACGGCTGCGCGAGCGGCGGCCCACGTTGCCCGTGCTGGTCCTCAGCCAGTACGTACAGCGGACGTACGCCTCCGAGTTGCTGGACTCCGGGGACGGCACGGGCGTCGGCTATCTGCTGAAGGACCGCGTCGGTCAGGTGGAGGAGTTCGTCGAGGCGCTGCGCGAGGTGGCGGACGGCGGCACGGTCGTCGATCCCGAGGTCGTACGGCAGTTGCTGCGCCGGCGCCGGGATCCGCTGGAGCGGCTGACCCCGCGGGAGCGGGAGGTGCTGGCGCTGATCGCGCAGGGCAAGTCGAACGGCGCGATCGCCCGCGAGCTGGTGGTGTCCGAGGCGGCGGTCGGCAAGCACATCAGCAGCATCCTGACCAAGCTGGACCTGCCTCCGGCGGACGGGACGCACCGCAGGGTGCTGGCGGTGCTGGCGTACCTGCGCACGTGAGCCAGGTGTAGTACCGGGGGGTGTCCCTCCGCACCCCGCAGAGGTACGGCACACCCCCGGCGCAGCCCCGGGACGGGCGCTGTGCGTCGCCCGGTGAACCCACCGGGCACGACGGCCCGAGCCGTCAACTCCCGACGGTGCACCCGAGGAACGTCCGGTACCAGGGCGCCGACCTCGGGAACGTGTCCGCGAACCCCGTGCCCGGAGCACAGTCGAGGTCCTTCCAGAAGCCGTCGTCCGCGAACCAGTGGTCGACGGTGAGCATGTCGAGGTGATGCCGTGCCTGCGGCGACCCGGCGGTCCGGGCGCGGGCGGTGGCGACGTCCACCGCCGCTCCGCCCCCGGCATCCGTGACGTGCGTGGCCACGGCCTCGAGCAGCGCGGAGGAGGGGACGGGCTCGGGGTGGTTGACGTGGTGCACACCGGGGCCGTGCGACGGCGACAGTGCGGCGGCCACCACGGCCCGGCCGAGCGTCTCCACGTCGATCATCGACTGCCGGGCCGTGCACCCGGTCACCGACGCGGACACCTCGCGCAGCAGCCCCACCAGTCCGGGAATCACCCAGCGGTCGCCCGTGCCGTACACCAGGTGCGGTCGCAGGACCAGGCCGTCCGCGTCGAGGACGTGCCGCTCGGCCGCGGCCCGGCTGCGGCTGGTGGCAGAAGCGGGGGCGAGCGGCGCCTCGCCCGGGAGCAGCCCGCGGAAGGGGCCCCTGCCGTACACGGCGGCCGTACTGACGTACACGATGCGGCGGACGCCGCAGCGCACCGCCTCCGCCACGAGGGCGCGTGTGCCGTGGTCGTTGACGGCCGCGGCGGTCTCGGGGTCGCCGCCGATCTGCGAGGCGCAGTGGACGAGCACGTCCGTGTCCGCGCAACTGCCGCGCAGGGACGCCGGATCGGCGAGGTCGCCGGGCACGACGCCGTCGCCGGCGTGCTCGGCGTGCGGGCGGCGGGACAGGTGCCGTACGCGCACCTCAGGGCGCCGGGCGGCGGCGGCCGCGACCCGGCTTCCTATGAACCCCGTCGCGCCCGTGATCAGGAGGTTGACGGTCACGACAGGGACCGTACCGGGGCCCGCTGAGCGGCCGTCAGGGTGGCCGTGAAGACGGACTCGCCGTCCTGCCGGCCCGACACCCGTACGGTCACCTGATCCGCTTCCTCGGCCAGCACCTCCGTCTCCAGCAGGCAGGGGGTGTCCAGTTCGGCGTACCGGCTGAAGGTGGCCGTCATCGAGGACGGCAGGAAGGGCCGCCTGCCGGACGCCGCGGTGGCGGCCTGACGGGCGGCCTCGAACAGGACCATGCCCGGCACGTGGTCGTTGGGGCGGTGGAAGAGGACCGGGTGGCCGGTGTCCACACGCAGCCGCCAGACGCCGGGGCGGTCGGCGGGGGCGAGGACGACGTCCCTGGCGCGGTCGCGACCGGCCAGTTCCGGCGGTATGCCCGGCAGCAGCGGAACCGGGGCGCCGACGCGGGCCAACTGGCTCGCGCGCAGGCGGCGGTAGGCAGCCGGTGAGGTACAGCCGGTGCTGCCGGTGCCGCGGGCCACGAGCCGTCCGGCCCGGCGGAACTCCATCGTCGTCCGCATGCTGTGCAGGCCGCGCCCCCGGCGGCGTATCTCCGAGCAGACCACGTCGATCGTGACCGGCTCCGCCGCGTCCGACACCAGCAGGGCGGACGGGTCGGCGGCGACCGACAGGTCCCACATGACGAAGTGCGTGTCGAGCGGGGCGCCGAACGCGGCGTGGGCGAGCGCCATCGAGGTCTGACGCAACGTTTCTCCCACCACCATCGGGTCCTGGTGGAGGTCGTCCACGGGCCCGAAAAAGGGGTGGTCGCCCGGCCAGCGGGCGGTGACGCGGAAACGGGTGTCGGACACCCGGACCCACTCCACCGGGAAGACGTCCGACGCGCGGGAGCGGTGGGCGAGTTCGCTGGTGACCTTCAGGACGCGACCTATCTCGTCGGCTCCGTGCGCCGGATCCCCCCGAGGTCCGGTCTGATCCTCTGTGGCTGTGCTTAAAGCACCTGTCTTCGGCATGAGGAACCCCCGGGATTCGACGGCCTGGCTCCGTGCGGTGTGAAATTAAGATACGGACGAGCCGGTTTATTTCCAAGGGTTGATCACACCGCTGGAGACGAGCCCAAGCGCCCACCCCTCAGAGCGACTTCACGCAGATCCACGGCAGATCAGGAGGCACCGATGGCGCGACAGGAGCGCGCGATCCGTACCCGGCGCACCATCCTGGAGGCGGCCGCGGCCGTTTTCGACGAACGGGGCTACACCTCGGCGACCATCGGGGAGATCCTGCAGCGAGCGGGCGTGACCAAGGGCGCGCTGTACTTCCACTTCGGCTCCAAGGAGGAGCTGGCCCTCGGCGTCTTCGAGGAACAGCTCGCCATCTCTCTGCCGCCGCAGGCCAGCAAGCTGCAGGAACTGGTCGACTCCGGCCTGGTCCTGGCCCGGCGGCTGCGCGAGGAGCCTTTGGTGCGGGCCAGTGTCGGACTGGCCCTCGACCAGGGGGCGCTGGGCCTGGACCGGACTCCGGCATTCCGGATGTGGATCGACCAGACCACGCGGACGCTTTCGGAGGCCAAGGCGCAGGGGGAGCTGCTGCCGCACGTCAAGGTGACGGAGACGGCGGAACTGCTGGTCGCGAGCTTCTCGGGGGTGCAGCTGCTGTCCCAGCTGCGCTGCCAGCGGGAGGACCTGGAACGCCGGGTCGTCGTGCTGTTCGACCACTTCCTGCCCAGCGTCGCCGTGCCGGCGGTACTGGCCCGGCTCGACATCTCCGCGGAGCGCGCGGGGCGGGTGCTGGCGGAGAGCGGTGAGAGGCTGGAGTCGGTGGCGGGGTGAGGGAGAGAGTTGTCCACAGCCCGGGAGTTGTCCACAGGGGCTGACGCCGTGCGGCCCGGCGGTTGTACGGTCGGCACGCGTTGATGTTCGTGCGGGTGGCGACGGGTGTCGAGTGCTGCTGGGCTCGGCGGTGCGTGGGTGGTGCTCGGCGTGCTCGGCGGTGCTCGGTGTTGCTCAGTGGTGCTCATGGGTGTGAGGCGGGGGAGGCGGTTGCGGTGACCGGGGTGGACGTGGGTGGGGTGCCGGGCGGGGCCGGCGCGGGTGCTGGTTCCGGTCCCGGAGGTGCCGACCGTGAAGGTACTGGTGGCGTCGCGGAAGGCGGTGGGCCGGCCGACGCCGGAAGGGCGCGCCGGCTGCCGCGGGTGCCGGGCTTCGCCGAGTGGCCCGCCCAGGGCTCGCCCAAGGACGAGGGCAAGGCCCTGCGCAAGCGTGTCCCGCGCCGCGCCCACGCCACGCTCGACCTGGACGCCGCCCGCCCCGACGCGGTGAGCGCGGTGGAGGAGTCCAACCGGGGACGGCTGCCCGAGCTCACCCCGATCCGGGTCGGCAGGATGGCGGCCACCCCCTTCGCCTTCCTGCGCGGCGCGGCCGGGCTCATGGCGTACGACCTGGCCCGCACCCCCATGACCGGGATCGGGGCCCAGATCTGCGGCGACGCCCACGCGGCCAACTTCGGCCTCTACGGGGACGCCCGCGGCCGCCTCGTCATCGACCTCAACGACTTCGACGAGACGGTGCACGGCCCCTGGGAGTGGGACCTCAAGCGCCTCGCGGCCTCCCTGGTGCTCGCCGGCCGGGAGGCCGGCGCGGACGAGGACACCTGCCGCCGGGCGGCACACGACGCCGTCGGCGCCTACCGCCGCACCATGCGGCTGCTGGCCAAGCTGCCCGTCCTCGACGCGTGGAACGCCATCGCGGACGAGGAGCTCGTCTCCCACACCGACGCCCACGACCTGCTCGGCACGCTGGAACGGGTCTCGGAGAAGGCGCGCCAGAACACCAGCGGGCGCTTCGCGGCCCGGTCGACCGAGCCGACCGAGGACGGCGGACGGCGCTTCCTGGACGCCCCGCCGGTGCTGCGGCGCGTCCCCGACGCGCAGGCCGCCGCGGTGGCGGCGTCCCTGGAGCAGTACCTGACCACGCTGCCCGAGGACCGCCTGCCGCTGCTGGCCCGGCACGCGGTGCACGACGTGGCGTTCCGGGTCGTCGGCACGGGCAGTGTCGGCACCCGCTCGTACGTGGTGCTCCTCCTGGACCACCGGGGCGAGCCGCTGGTGCTCCAGGTCAAGGAGGCCCGCCCGTCGGCGCTCGTGCCGCACCTGGTGACAGCCGGCTTCGAGGCCCCGCCGACCGGCCACGAGGGCCACCGGATCGTGCTGGGCCAAAAGCGCATGCAGGTCGTGAGCGACGTCCTGCTGGGCTGGACGACGGTCGACGGCCGCCCCTTCCAGGTCCGCCAGTTCCGCAACCGCAAGGGCAGCGTCGACCCCGCCGCCCTGGCCGCCGACCAGATCGACGACTACGCCCGCATGACCGGCGCCCTGCTGGCCCGCGCCCACTCCCACAGCGCCGACCCCCGCCTCGTCGCCGGCTACTGCGGCAAGAACGAGGAGCTCGACGAGGCCATCGCCGCGTTCGCGGTGTCGTACGCCGACCGCACGGAGGCGGACCACGCCGCACTGGTGGCGGCGGTGCGGGCGGGGAGGATCGCCGCGGAGCTGGGGGTGTAGCGCCCTGGGGCACCGGTGGGGTGACCCATGACCCCGGAGGTCCCCGCGGCGTGCCCTACGCTGGTCGGGTGACGACCCCGGAAGCTGAGCAGCCACGCCCCGAGGAGCGGCTGGAGCAGGCCGTGCGGGCCGCCGAGCAGGCGTTGATCGAGTACGAGATCGCGGTGGAGACCTTCCGCGTCGAGGTCGAGAACTTCTCGCGGCTGCACGAGCAGAAGCTCGGCCCGATGTACGCCCGGCTCGAGGAACTGGACGCGCGGATCGCCGAGGCCAGAGCCGCCCGCACCGGTGACCCGGAGGACGTCCGCAAGGCCCAGGAGCTGCGGGCCCGCCTCGCGCCGATCCCGGGTGTCGAGGAGCTGCTGCACGGCTGGATGGGCGGCGAGGGCCTGTTCCCGGAGGCCGCGGCGATGCTCACCGACCAGCCGGTCCGGCCGCCGCAGCGGGTGCGTCCCAGCGAGGAGGCCCGCAAGCTGTACCGCGAGCTGGCCCGCAAGGCCCACCCGGACCTCGCGCAGGAGGACAAGGAACGCCGGCGCCGCGAGGAGTTCCTCACCCGCGTCAACGCCGCCTACGCCCGCGGCGACGCGGCCGAGCTGCGCGAGCTGGCGCAGGAGTGGGACGCGGGACCGGAGCTGAAGCCGCGCCGGAGCCCCAGCGAGGAGCTCTATGCCCGCCTCGAGTGGCTGGCCCAGCGCAAGGAGCTGCTCACCGTGGTCGCCAAGGAGCTGGAGGACAGCGCCATCGGCGCGATGCTCCGGCTCGCCCCGGACGACCCGGACGGTCTCCTGGACGACATCGCCCGGCAGCTGATGACGCAGATCGCCGAGCGCGAGACGGAGCTCGCGGCGCTGCTCGGGTAGCGTCGGAGGCATGACTTTCGGAGCTGGTGTGCCCACGGTCCAGGTCGCGGACCTCGAGGACGGCGACTTCCTGCTGGACGTCCGCGAGGACGACGAGTGGAAGGCGGGTCACGCTAAAGGGGCGCTGCACATCCCCCTCAGCGAGTTCGTGGCCCGCTACGGCGAGCTGACCGAGGCCGCCCCGCAGGACGGCCGCGTCCATGTGATCTGCCGCTCTGGCGGCCGGTCGGCCCAGGTCACGATGTACCTGGTCCAGCAGGGCATCGACGCGGTGAACGTCGACGGCGGCATGCAGGTGTGGGAGGCCGCGGGCCGCCCCGTGATCACGGACGACGGACAGCCTGGGCATGTCCTGTAGGTAGCCGGGAGCCGGGGCCGGGCCGCCGTAGGGAGGGCTGCTGGCCTTCGCCGAGGGCCCGGACCGTCGTGGACCGGCGCGGCTGTGGGGCCGGTTTACCGGTCGAAGTCCAGTTCCACCCGCTCCGTCATCGGATGTGACTGGCACGCCAGCACGTACCCCGCCTCGGTCTCCTCCTGCTCCAGCGCGAAGTTGCGGTCCATGCGCACCTCGCCCGAGACCAGGAAGGCCCGGCAGGTCCCGCACACCCCGCCCTTGCAGGCGTACGGCGCGTCGGGCCGGTTGCGCAGCACCGTCTCCAGCAGTGACTCACCGTCCTGGACGGGCCAGGTCCCGCCGCGTCCGTCGAGCCGGGCGGTGACCGTGCTGTGCGAGGGGGCCGGGGTCCGCGGCGCGGAGGCGGTGCCGGCGTCCACGTGGAAGATCTCCTCGTGGATACGCGCCCGCACCACGCCCAGTCCGCGCAGTGCCCGCTCCGCCTCCTGCACCAGCCCGTACGGCCCGCACAGGAACCAGCCGTCCACCTGCTCGACCGGCACGAGCGCCGGCAGCAGCCCGGTCAGCCGCTCCCGGTCGAGCCGCCCGGACGGCAGCCCCGCCTGCTGTTCCTCCCGGGAGAGCACCGTGACCAGCTGCAACCGCTCCGGATAGCGGTCCTTCAGGTCGGCGACCTCCTCCAGGAACATCGTCGAGGCGGTCGTCCGGTCGCTGCGTATCAGGCAGAACCGGGCCCGCGGCTCGCGCGCCAGCAGTGTGGCGACGATCGACAGCACCGGGGTGATGCCGCTGCCGCCGACGATCGCCGCGTACAGACCGGGAGCGGGCTGGAGCGTGAACCGGCCGGCCGGGGTCATCACCTCCAGCTCGTCCCCGACGCCGATCTCCTTCAGCGCGTACGTCGAGAAGGCCCCGCCCTCCACGAACCGCACCCCGACCCGCAACTCCCGCGGTCCCTCGCCGTCCGGGGCGGGGGAGCAGATCGAGTACGTCCGGCGTATCTCCCGGCCGTCGACGGTGCGCCGCAGGGCGAGGTGCTGTCCCGGGGCGTGCCGGTACTCCTCCCGCAGCTGTGGCGGCACGGCCAGGGTGAGGGCGACGGAGTCGTCGGTGAGCCGGTCGACCGCGGCCACCCGGAGCCGGTGGAAGCGCGCCATCACAACTCCTTGAAGTGGTCGAACGGTTCACGGCACGACAGGCAGCGCCGCAGCGCCTTGCACGCGGTGGAGGAGAACCGGCTGAGCAGCTCGGTGTCGGCGGATCCGCAGTGCGGGCAGCGGACGGGGTCCTCCTCGGGGGCCACGGTGCGCGTCGGCCCGAGGGAGACGGTCACCGGGCCGCCGGCACCCGGCTGCCGCACGCGCGGCGGAGCGATCCCGAACGCGCGCAGCTTGCGCCGCCCTTCCTCGGAGATGTCGTCCGTCGACCAGGCGGGTGTCAGCACCGTGCGGACGCTGACCTCCCGCATGCCGTGCTCGCGCAGCACCCGCTCTATGTCCAGGGACATGGCCTCGATCGCCGGGCAGCCGGTGTACGTCGGGGTCAGTTCCACCTCGACGGCGTCCGCACCGCGCAGGTGCACCGCGCGCACGACCCCCAGCTCGCGCAGGGTGAGCACGGGCAGCTCGGGGTCGGGTACCGACCCGGCGAGTTCCAGCAGCTCCGCCTCCAGCGGGGTGACCGTCACCATGTCGCCCCCGGGTGGCTGCGGTGCAGGTGCTGCATCTCGGCGAGCATCCGCCCGAACGGCTCGGTGTGCAGGCCCTGCCGGCCCGCCCCGGCCGACCAGGCACCCGAGCGCGGACCCTCGGGCACCGCGAGGGTGGCCCGGCGCAGCACGTCCCCGACCTGCTCCAGCCAGACGGCCTCCATCTCCGCCCAGTCGGCGTCGAGCCCCTCGACCGGCTGGAACATCTCGCCGGTGTAGCGCCACAGCGCCTCGCACGCCCGCCGCATCCGCTCGTGGCTGACCTCCGTGCCGTCCCCGAGCCGCAGGGTCCACTGCTCGGCGTGGTCCCGGTGGTAGGCGACCTCCTTGACGGCCTTCGCCGCCAGCGGTGCGAACGGGCCGTCCCCGGCGGCCAGTTCCGTGTACAGCAACTGCTGGTAGGTGGAGAAGTACAGCTGGCGGGCGATGGTGTGGGCGAAGTCGCCGTTGGGCTGCTCCACCAGCTGGAGGTTGCGGAAGGCGCGCTCCTCACGCAGGTAGGCCAGCTCGTCCTCGTCGCCGGCCAGCGACAGCAGGACGCGGGCCTGGCCGAGCAGGTCGAGGGCGATGTTGGCGAGGGCGACCTCCTCCTCCAGCACGGGCGCGTGGCCCGCCCACTCGCCCAGCCGGTGGGAGAGCACGAGGGCGTCGTCGCCGAGCGCGAGGGCCGCCGCGGTGGGCACGGTCGTCGTCTCCTGGGCCGTCACAGGTGCTGCACCCCCTCCGGGATCTCGTAGAACGTGGGGTGCCGGTACGGCTTGTCGGCGGCCGGCTCGAAGAACGGGTCCTTCTCGTCGGGCGAGGAGGCGGTGATCGCGGCGGACGGCACCACCCAGAGGGAGACGCCCTCGCCGCGCCGGGTGTACAGGTCGCGGGCGTTGCGCAGGGCGAGCTCCGCGTCGGGCGCGTGCAGGCTGCCGGCGTGGGTGTGGGACAGGCCCCGGCGCGAGCGCACGAAGACCTCCCACAGGGGCCAGTCGGTGGTGCTCATGCCCGCGCCTCCTCGCGCTCGCCGGTGGTTCCGCCGCTGGGGTGCCGGGCGGTGGTGTGCTTGTCGGTGGTGTGCTTGGTGGTGGTGTGCTTGGCGGCGTAGGCCGCGGCGGCCTCCCGGACCCAGGCGCCCTCCTCGTGGGCCCGCCGGCGCTGGTTCAGCCGCTGCTCGTTGCACGGACCGTTGCCCTTGAGGACGTCCCAGAACTCCGTCCAGTCGATCGGGCCGAAGTCGTAGTGCCCCCGCTCCTCGTTCCACTTCAGCTCGGGGTCGGGGAGGGTCAGGCCGAGGGACTCGGCCTGCGGGACACAGATGTCGACGAAGCGCTGACGCAGCTCGTCGTTGGAGTGCCGCTTGATCTTCCAGGCCATCGACTGCGCGGAGTGCTGGGAGGCGTCGTCGGGCGGGCCGAACATCATCAGCGACGGCCACCACCAGCGGTTCACCGCGTCCTGCGCCATCGCGTGCTGCTCGGGCGTGCCGCGGCTGAGGGCGAGCAGCAGCTCGTAGCCCTGGCGCTGGTGGAAGGACTCCTCCTTGCAGATGCGGATCATCGCGCGGGCGTACGGCCCGTACGAGCAGCGGCACAGCGGTACCTGGTTGGTGATCGCGGCGCCGTCCACCAGCCAGCCGATCGCGCCGACGTCCGCCCAGGTCAGGGTGGGGTAGTTGAAGATCGAGGAGTACTTCTGCCGGCCGGCGTGCAGCTTGTCGAGCAGTTCGTCACGGCTGACGCCGAGCGTCTCGGCGGCGCTGTACAGGTACAGGCCGTGCCCGGCCTCGTCCTGGACCTTGGCCATCAGGATGGCCTTGCGGCGCAGTGAGGGCGCGCGCGTGATCCAGTTGGCCTCCGGCTGCATACCGATGATCTCGGAGTGGGCGTGCTGGGCGATCTGCCGGACGAGCGTCGCCCGGTAGGCGTCCGGCATCCAGTCGCGCGGCTCGATGCGCTCGTCGGCGGCCAGGGCCGCGTCGAAGGCGCGCTCGTACGCGGCGGTGTCGCCGTCGCCGGCCCCGTCCGGTGTGCCGTACGCCTGGCTGCGGCCCGTCTGCTGCGCGGCTGCTGTCGCCATGGGTCCCCCTCGAGCTGGGCTCTGCTGGGAGCAAGACTCCCGACCGATCGTTCGGTTCGTGCGATTCCATGGTGTGACGGCCGCCGTAAGGTGTCAACCGCTGTGGATAACCTGCCGGAGTCCCCTGTGGACAACCCGGTCCGGCTGCCCCGCGCCGCCGGTCGGGCCGTACGGTCGCCGTCGTGTGGCCACGGCCACGCGCTGGGCTGTCGCAGTGGGGCTGTGCCCGGCGGGTGGGCCTGAGTACCGTGCCGGGTGCGGTGGCGCGGGCGGCGCCGGTGATACGACGTCCCTGTGCCCGGCAGTGGAACGAGGACCGGGCCGTCGGCCGGACCGGACGGAAAACGGAACGGGTCGGACCGGACCCGGACCGGGGACCGGGACCGGCTGAAGCGGAAGCGGAATCGGGAACCGGCGGGATCGGCAGCCGGCGGAAGCGGCAACCGGCCCAAAGGGGAACCGGCCGAATCGGGAACGGGGCGAGATGGACGCGTACGACAACGGCTCGCACGCCCGGCGCGGGCCGGCCGAGCCGCAGAGCCCGGCAGCCCCCGGGCGCCCCCTCCCCGGCACCGAGCCGGCCACCGCCGACCAGCCGCACGAGTCCCGGCAGTCCCCGTCCCGTCCCGGCCCGCCGCACGAGCCCAGCCAATCCGGGCCCGAGGAACCGCGCGAGCGTTCGCAGTCCCGGCCCGGGGAACCGCACGACAACCCCACCCCGTACGCTCTCGCGCCGCCACCCGAGCCCCGCACGGGCGTAGCAGCCCTGTCCCTCCCCTACCGGATCGGCGTCGCCCTCGCTCTCGCGGCCGTGGCGGTCGGGGTCTGTGCGCACCTCGGCATGACGTTCCTGCACGTCGCGCCGCCGAACACGCTCACCAAGCAGCACGGCAGGACGATCGACGAGTGGATCTACCCCGAGTTCGAGCAGAACTGGAAGCTCTTCGCGCCGAACCCGTTGCAGCAGAACATCTCCGTCCAGGTCCGTGCCGAGATCCGCACGGCCGGCGGCGAGGCCCGCACCACCGGCTGGTACGACCTGTCCGCCCAGGACGGCCGGGCCATCGACGGCAACCTGCTGCCCAGCCACACCCAGCAGAACGAACTGCGCCGGGCCTGGGACTTCTTCGTCGCCACGCACGACGGCTCCAACCGCCCGACCGGGATGCGGGGCGCGCTGGCGGAGGCGTATCTGCGCCGGATCGGGGTGCTGCGCCTGGACCGGGACGACGCGGCCGGGCCCGGCGGTCGCCTCGAACGCGTCCAGTTCCGCTCGCGCACCACCAACGTGCCCCCGCCCGAGTGGAGCCGTGAGCAGGTCGCGACGACTCCGGTGTACCGCGAGCTGCCGTGGTGGCCGGTGCCGGAGGCCGAGGCCGAGGGAGGCGTGCGGTGAACCGCCTGGCCCTGGGCCTGTCGCGCGGGATCGCCCGCGTCACCGAGTCCGCGCTCGGCCCGTACCAGACCGCCGTGGTCCGTATCGGCTTCGCCGGGACCTGGCTGCTGTTCCTGCTGCGCGAACTGCCGCACCGCGAGGAGCTGTACGGCCCCGACGGGCCCTGGAGCTGGGACCTCGCCGAACAGCTGATCCGCGGCAACGGCGCCTTCACCGCCCTGATGTGGTCCAGCGGCCGGCTGTGGTTCGAGGCGGTCTACGCGCTGGCGATCCTGGCCAGTGCGCTGCTGGCGCTGGGCTGGCGCACCCGCACCCTGT
This sequence comes from Streptomyces sp. NPDC052682, assembly GCF_040678435.1. Lineage (NCBI taxonomy): Bacteria > Bacillati > Actinomycetota > Actinomycetes > Kitasatosporales > Streptomycetaceae > Streptomyces > Streptomyces sp. NPDC052682. The sequence goes on from NZ_JBFATS010000023.1 coordinate 26,166, forward strand.
CGGTGCTGTTCATGGTCGGCGTGCTGTCGCTGCAGAACCGCAGCGTCTTCATGGGGGACGGCGGCGACAACGTCCTGCACCTGATGTCGGTCTACCTGGTGTTCACGCGCTGCGGCCAGGTGTGGTCGCTGGACGCGCGGCGGGCCCGGCGCGCACGGGCGGCACGCGCGCGTGGCGAGCGGATCGCCGACCGGGCCGGTCCCGCGCTGTGGGCGGTCCTCGGCTCGGTCCTGGCCGGGGTGACCCTGGCGGGCCGGCTCGACGGCGACCGGCTCATACCGGCGATCCTGTGGGGCGTGTGGCTGGGGCAGGCCCTGTGGTGGCTGGCCGGCCGCCGTGCGCGGACCGCTCAGCCGCGCATCCTGCTCGACGTGATCGCCAACATCGTCCACAACGGCGCCCTGTTCGTCATCATGGCCGAGGCGTGCCTGATCTACGCCACGGCCGGCTGGTACAAGATCCAGGGCTCCCGCTGGCAGGACGGCACCGCGGTCTACTACCCCCTGCACCTGGAGTACTTCTCGCCCTGGCCGGCCCTCGCCGACCTGCTGTCCGCCAGCGGCACGATGGTGTTGCTGGTGACCTACGGGACGGTCCTGGTCCAGGTGGCCTTCCCGTTCACGCTGTTCAACCGGCGGGTCAAGAACGTCCTGCTGGCCGTGATGATGACCGAGCACGCCGTGATCGCCGTCGTGCTGGGCCTGCCGTTCTTCTCCCTGGCGATGATCGCGGCGGACGCGGTGTTCCTGCCGACGTCCTTCCTGCGCCGGCTGGGCGGGTGGGCGGCACGCGCGCGTGCACGGCTGGTACGGCGCGGCGGCAGCGGCCGTACGGCACCGCCCGGGCAGCGGGCCGAGGAGAGCTCCGACCACCCGCACGTAGGCTTCACGGCATGACCGACCCCGTGACCTCCTGGCACCGCCTGGCCGGCCGCGCCGTCCTGCTGGACGGCTTCCACGCCCTCAAGCACGCCGTGCGCTTCGGCGCCGAGGTGCCGGTCGCGGTCACCACCGGCCGGCCGGCCGCGCTGGCCCTCGCCGACGAGCTGGCCCCGGACGTCCGGGACACCCTGGACGCGCTGCTGACGGAGGTTTCCGAGGCGACGTACGCCTCCCTCGTGCCGCGCCCGCACCCCACCGCCGTGGCCGCCCTGGCCGTACGTCCCTCCCGCGCGGCGCACCTCGAGAAGCTGACGCACCTGCCCCGCACCGCCCCCGTCGTGGTCCTGGACAACCCGCGCAACCTGGGCAACGCGGGGGCGGTGATCCGGCTGGCCGCCGGTTTCGGCGCGACCGGGGTGGTCACCACCGGCACGCTGGACCCCTGGCACCCCACGGTGGTGCGCGGCGGGGCCGGGCTGCACTTCGCTACGGTGGTGGAACGGCTGGACGTGGCCGAGCTGCCGCCCGGGCCGGTGTTCGCGCTCGACCCGGAGGGCGAGGACATCCGCGGCCTGAAGCTGCCGGACGAGGCGCTGCTCGCCTTCGGCTCCGAGCGCAGCGGTCTGTCCGCCGAGCTCCGCGCGCGTGCCGACCACCTCGTGGCCCTGCCGATGCGCCCCCAGGTCTCCAGCTACAACCTCGCCACCAGCGTGGCCATGACGCTGTACCACTGGAGCGCCACCGGCGGCGCCTCGCCCACCGCCTAGCGCCGCCCGGAGGGCAGGACCGCGGTGTTCCGCGCCTGTGTGCCGAGACCGTCGTGGATCTCGGCACACAGGCACGGGCAGTGACAACGCCGTCCCGGTGCCCGCGTCCCCTCAGACCTCCCGGCGGACCTCCACCACCCGGAAGCGGTTGGCCACGAACGCCCCGTCGCACAGCGCCGCGTTCGCCGCCGGGTTGCCGCCCGAGCCGTGGAAGTCGGAGAAGGCGGCCGTCTGGTTGACGTACACCCCGCCGGTGAGGTTGAAGGAGAGCTGGGCGGCCTCCTCCAGGCAGACCTCCTGGACGGCCTCCTCTACCTCCGGGTCGGTTGTGTACGCGCCGACTGTCATGGCGCCCTTCTCGCGGATGGTGCGCCGCAGCAGCTCCACCGCGTCCGGCGCCGAGTCGACCGCGACGGCGAAGGACACCGGCCCGAAGCACTCGCTCATGTAGGCAGCCTCGGCGTCCGGCTTGGCGCCGTCCAGCTTGACGATCACCGGGGTGCGCACCACCGCGTCCGGGAACTCCGGGTTGCCGATCTCGCGGGAGGCCAGGGCGACCTCGCCGAGGCCGGCGGCGGCCTCCAGGCGGGCCTTGACGTCGGGGTTGACGATGGCGCCGAGCAGGGCGTTGGCCCGCGCGTCGTCGCCGAGGAGACCGTCCACCGCCTTCGCCAGGTCGGCGACCACCTCGTCGTACGACCTGGGGCCCTGGTCGGTGGTGATGCCCTCGCGGGGGATGAGCAGGTTCTGCGGGGTGGTGCACATCTGGCCGCTGTACAGCGACAGGGAGAACGCCAGGTTGGACAGCATCCCCTTGTAGTCGTCCGTGGAGTGCACGATCACCGTGTTGACGCCGGCCTTCTCCGTGTACACCTCGGCCTGGCGGGCGTTGGCCTCCAGCCAGTCGCCGAACGAGGTGGAGCCCGTGTAGTCGATGATCCTGATCTCCGGGCGCACCGCGAGCGTCTTGGCGATGCCCTCGCCGGGGCGTTCGGCGGCCAGCGCCACCAGGTTCGCATCGAAGCCCGCCTCGGCGAGCACCTCGCGGGCGACCTGCACGGTGAGCGCGAGCGGCAGCACCGCGCGCGGGTGGGGCTTGACGAGCACCGCGTTGCCGGTGGCCAGGGAGGCGAACAGGCCCGGGTAGCCGTTCCAGGTCGGGAAGGTGTTGCAGCCGATCACCAGGCCGATGCCGCGCGGCACGGGCGTGAACTGCTTGCGCAGCGCGAGCGGGTCGCGCTTGCCCTGCGGCTTGGTCCACTCCGCCGCCTCCGGGGTGCGGACCTGCTCCGCGTACGCGTACGCCACCGCCTCCAGGCCGCGGTCCTGGGCGTGCGGGCCGCCCGCCTGGAACGCCATCATGAACGCCTGGCCGGAGGTGTGCATCACCGCGTGCGCGAACTCGTGCGTCCGGTCGCTGATCCGCTTGAGGATCTCCAGGCAGACCGCCGCGCGCAGCTCCGCGCCCGCGTCCCGCCAGGCGCGCTGCCCGGCCTTCATGGCGGGCAGCAGCACGTCGATGTCCGCGTGCGGGTAGGTCACGCCCAGCTCGATGCCGTACGGGGAGACCTCGCCGCCCACCCAGTCGTCCGTGCCGGGCTGGCCGAGGTCGAGGCGGGTGCCGAGCAGGGCGTCGAAGGCGGCCTTGCCGGCTGCGGCGTCCAGGCTGCCGTTCTCACCGTAGGCCTTGGGGTGCTCGGGGTGCGGGGACCAGTACGCGCGCGTGCGGATCGCTTCGAGCGCCTGGTCGAGGGTGGGCCGGTGCTTGGCGATGAGGTCGTGCGCGGTGAGTTCGGCGGCCATGCGGGACCAACTCCTCGTCTTGAGAACTCGTCGTCGAGTTCATGACCTGGCAGAAACATGGGCAGGAACAGGCGGTCAGGGTTAGAGTAACCGAACGATCGGTCGGTTCAAGGGGGTCCGCCGCATCTGTGGAAAACCCCGTGCGGGAGGATCGCGCACATGACAGCACTCGACCTCAGCAGCCCCGTGGCCGTCGTCGGCACCGGCACCATGGGCCAGGGCATCGCCCAGGTCGCGCTGGTCGCGGGCCATCCCGTGCGGCTCTACGACGCCGTCCCCGGCCGCGCGCGGGAGGCGGCCGACGCGATCGGCGCCCGGCTCGACCGGCTCGTCGAGAAGGACCGGCTCACCCCCGCCGACCGCGACGCGGCCCGCGCCCGCCTGCTGCCCGCCGCGACCCTGGCCGAACTCGCCGACTGCGCCCTGGTCGTCGAGGCCGTGCTGGAGCGGCTGGACGTCAAACAGGAGCTGTTCCGGGAGCTCGAGGGCCTCGTCGCGGACGACTGCCTGCTCGCCACCAACACCTCGTCCCTGTCGGTCACCGCCGTCGGCGGCGCCCTGCGCCACCCCGGCCGCCTCGTCGGCCTGCACTTCTTCAACCCCGCCCCGCTGATGCCGCTGGTCGAGGTCGTCTCCGGGTCCGCCACCGACGTCACCTCCGCCACGCGCGCGTACGAGACCGCCCGCGCCTGGGGCAAGACGCCCGTCGCGTGCGCCGACACCCCGGGCTTCATCGTCAACCGCATCGCCCGGCCCTTCTACGCCGAGGCCTTCGCGGTCCACGAGTCCCAGGGCGCCGACGCGGCCACCATCGACGCCGTGCTGCGCGAGTCCGGCGGCTTCCGGATGGGCGCCTTCGAGCTGACCGACCTCATCGGGCAGGACGTCAACGAGTCCGTCACGCACTCGGTGTGGGAGTCGTTCTTCCGCGACGTGCGCTTCGCCCCCTCCCTCGCGCAGCGGCGCCTGGTCGAGTCGGGCCGGCTCGGCCGCAAGAGCGGGCAGGGCTGGTACGACTACCGGGACGGCGCCGAGCGCCCCGAGCCGCACACCGCGGAGCAGCACAAGCCGCCCGCGTACGTCGTCGCCGAGGGCGACCTGGGCCCGGCCGGCGAGCTGCCGGCGATGATCCGCGAGGCGGGCGTGCAGGTCCGCGAGGAGGACGAGGACAACGGCACCCGCCTGGTGCTGCCGAGCGGCGGTCAGCTGGTCCTCGCCGACGGGCAGACGTCGGCGGAGTTCCGCGACGTCGTCTACTTCGACCTCGCCCTGGACTACCGCAAGGCCACCCGCATCGCCCTGTCCGCCTCCCAGGACACCTCTCCCCAGGCCCTCGCCGAGGCCACCGGCCTCTTCCAGGCGCTCGGCAAGAAGGTCAGCGTCATCGGGGACGTCCCCGGCATGATCGTCGCCCGTACGGTCGCCCGGATCATCGACCTCGCGCACGACGCCGTCGCCAAGGGCGTGGCCACCGAGGAGGACATCGACACCGCGATGCGCCTGGGCGTCAACTACCCGCTGGGCCCCTTCGAGTGGAGCCGCCGGCTCGGCCGCGACTGGGCCTACGGGCTCCTCGACGAGCTGCACCTGCGCGACCCCTGCGGCCGCTACGCGCCGTCCCTCGCGCTGTACCGCCACGCGCACGCCTCCGACAAGCGGGAGGGCACCGCCTCATGACCACGGCCAGACGCGACACGTACACCCCGGAGACGCTGCTGTCCGTAGCCGTCCAGGTGTTCAACGAACGCGGCTACGACGGCACCTCCATGGAGCACCTCTCCAAGGCGGCCGGCATCTCCAAGTCGTCGATCTACCACCATGTCACCGGCAAGGAGGAGCTGCTGCGCCGCGCCGTGAGCCGGGCCCTGGACGGGCTGTTCGCCATCCTCGACGAGGAGCACGCGCGCGTGGGCAGCGCCGCCGAGCGCCTGGAGTACGTCGTACGGCGCATGGTGGAGGTGCTCATCGCCGAGCTGCCGTACGTGACGCTGCTGCTGCGGGTGCGCGGCAACACCGACACCGAGCGGTGGGCGCTGGAGCGGCGGCGCGAGTTCGACCACCGGGTGGCCGAGCTGCTGAAGGCGGCGGCGGCCGACGGGGAGGTACGCGGCGACATAGAGTCGCGGCTCGTGACCCGGCTGGTCTTCGGGATGATCAACTCGATCGTGGAGTGGTACCGGCCGGACGTGCGCGGCATGGGCGAGCGCGAAGTGGCCGACGCGGTGGTGCAGCTGGCCTTCGGGGGGCTGCGCAAGGCCGGCTGACACCGGCCCGCGGCGTGAGTACGCGCGCGTGGGCGGGATGAGTACACGTCCCGATGGCCCGGCCGCCCGGCGGTGATGGGGTGGGGCGCATGCTCGACGATGACCTGCCGCCCCCGTCCGCCGCCCACCGCACGTGGTGGCGGGCGCCCCTCGTGGCCACCCTGCCCGGTCTGCCGCTCCTGGCGCTGGAGTACAGCTGGTTCGTCTCCCAGGACGGACCCGGCGCCTTCGGGGGCGTTCTCTACTGGGCGGCCGGCCTGCTGGCGCTGTCCTGGCTGCTGCCGCACCGCCGGTCCCTGCGCGGGTTGCGGATGGCCGCGGCGGGCACCGGCATCGGCTGCGCGCTGGTCCCGCTGCTGCTCGCCGTGCTGATGGGTCTGGCGATGGCCTCCGGCTGACGGACGGGTCCCCGGGCCGGTTCAGCTCTGCGGCTCCAGGTCCTCCTCCTCGAACACCAGCAGCGTGCGGGTGCTGAGCACCTCGGGGATGGCCTGGAGCCGCGTCAGCACCAGCTCGCGCAGCGCGCGGTTGTCGGAGGTGTGCACCAGCAGCAGCACGTCGAAGTCCCCGCCCACCAGCGCGATGTGGGAGGCGCCCGGGAGCTGCCTGAGCTGCTCGCGCACGGTGCGCCAGGAGTTCTGGACGATCTTCAGGGTGATGTACGCGGACGTCCCCTGGCCCGCCCGCTCGTGGTCGACGCGGGCACCGAAGCCCCGGATGACCCCGTCCTCCACGAGCCGGTTGATGCGGGCGTACGCGTTCGCCCGGGAGACGTGGACCCGCTCGGCGACCGACCGGATCGAGGCGCGGCCGTCCGCCTGGAGCATCCGCAGGATGTCCTGGTCGATGGCGTCCAGGGGGCGCGGCGGCGGCAGGGGGGCGCTGTCCTGCGCGACCTCGGCCATTTGTTCAGATGCCACCTGCCCCCGCCTCCCTAGCATGGACGTACTGCGTCCATCTCAGGCTGTGGAGAACCGTTTGTCCACAGCCTGAGGGCACCCATAGCCAAAATGTGCCGGCGACCGAACAATCGGTAGGTGAGGCGTGTCACAGGCGACACGCCTGCGAAGCCGCTCCCCCGAGGAGGTGCCGTCATGACGGTCATGGAGCAGCGTGGCGCGTATCGGCCCACGCCGCCGCCCGCCTGGCAGCCCCGCACCGACCCCGCGCCGCTGCTGCCCGACCCCGAGCCGTACCGCGTGCTGGGCACCGAGGCGGCGGCGAAGGCCGACCCGGAGCTGCTGCGGACGCTGTACGCCCAGCTGGTGCGCGGCCGCCGGTACAACGCGCAGGCCACCGCACTGACCAAGCAGGGCCGCCTCGCCGTGTACCCCTCCAGCACCGGCCAGGAGGCCTGCGAGGTCGCCGCCGCGCTGGTGCTGCAGGAGCAGGACTGGCTCTTCCCCAGCTACCGCGACACGCTCGCCGTCGTGGCCCGCGGCGTGGACCCCGTCCAGGCGCTCACCCTCCTGCGCGGCGACTGGCACACCGGGTACGACCCCTACGAGCACCGGGTGGCGCCGCTGTGCACCCCGCTCGCCACCCAGCTGCCGCACGCCGTCGGACTCGCGCACGCCGCCCGCCTCAAGGGCGACGACGTGGTAGCCCTCGCCATGGTCGGTGACGGCGGCACCAGCGAGGGCGACTTCCACGAGGCGCTGAACTTCGCCGCCGTCTGGCAGGCCCCGGTCGTCTTCCTCGTCCAGAACAACGGCTTCGCCATCTCCGTCCCGCTCGCCAAGCAGACCGCGGCCCCCTCCCTGGCCCACAAGGCCGTCGGCTACGGCATGCCCGGCCGCCTGGTAGACGGCAACGACGCCGCCGCCGTGCACGAGGTGCTCGCCGACGCCGTACGGCACGCGCGTGCGGGCGGCGGACCCACTCTCGTCGAGGCGGTCACCTACCGGATCGACGCCCACACCAACGCCGACGACGCGACCCGCTACCGCGGCGACGCCGAGGTGGAGACCTGGCGGCGGCACGACCCGATCCTGCTGCTGGAGCACGAGCTGACCGCGCGCGGCTGGCTCGACGAGGCGGGCATCGAAGCGGCCCGCCAGGACGCCGAGACCATGGCCGCCGCCCTGCGCGAGCACATGAACCAGGACCCGGTCCTGGACCCGATGGACCTGTTCGCCCACGTCTACGCCGAGCCCACCGCGCAGCTGCGCGAGCAGCGCGAGCAGCTGCGGGCCGAGCTGGAGGCCGAGTCGGAAGGGGCGCCCCGATGACCACCGTCGCCGTCAAGCCGGCCACCATGGCGCAGGCCCTCACGCGTGCGCTGCGCGACGCCATGGCCGCCGACCCGGACGTGCACGTCCTCGGCGAGGACGTCGGCACCCTCGGCGGCGTCTTCCGCGTCACCGACGGACTCGCCAAGGAGTTCGGCGAGGACCGCTGCACCGACACCCCGCTCGCGGAGGCCGGCATCCTCGGCACGGCCGTCGGCATGGCGATGTACGGGCTGCGCCCGGTGGTGGAGATGCAGTTCGACGCGTTCGCCTACCCGGCGTTCGAGCAGCTGCTCTCGCACGTGTCCCGCATGCGCAACCGCACCCGCGGGAAGATGCCCCTGCCGATCACGGTCCGCGTCCCCTACGGCGGCGGCATCGGCGGCGTCGAGCACCACAGCGACTCCTCCGAGGCGTACTACATGGCGACTCCGGGGCTCCATGTCGTCACGCCCGCCACCGTCGCCGACGCCTACGGGCTGCTGCGCGCCGCCATCGCCTCCGACGACCCCGTCGTCTTCCTGGAGCCCAAGCGGCTGTACTGGTCGAAGGACGCCTGGAACCCCGAGGAGCCGACGCCCGTCGAGCCGATAGGCCGCGCGGTGGTGCGGCGCTCCGGCCGGAGCGCCACGCTGCTGACGTACGGGCCGTCCCTGCCCGTCTGCATGGCGGCGGCGGAGGCGGCCCGGGCCGAGGGCTGGGACCTCGAAGTCGTCGATCTGCGGTCCCTGGTGCCGTTCGACGACGAGACGGTGTGCGCCTCGGTGCGGCGGACGGGACGCGCGGTCGTCGTCCACGAGTCGGGCGGCTTCGGCGGCCCGGGCGGGGAGATCGCGGCCCGCGTCACGGAGCGCTGTTTCCACTACCTGGAGGCGCCGGTGCTGCGGGTGGCCGGGTTCGACATCCCGTATCCGCCGCCGATGCTGGAGCGCCACCACCTGCCCGGTGTGGACCGGATCCTGGACGCCGTGGGGCGCCTGCAGTGGGAGGCCGAGAGCTGATGGCACAGGTGCTGGAGTTCAAGCTCCCCGACCTCGGTGAGGGGCTGACCGAGGCGGAGATCGTGCGCTGGCTGGTGCAGGTCGGCGACGTCGTCGCCGTGGACCAGCCGGTCGTCGAGGTCGAGACGGCCAAGGCGATGGTGGAGGTGCCCTGCCCCTACGGCGGGGTGGTCACGGCCCGTTTCGGGCAGGAGGGCGAGGAACTGCCCGTCGGCGCCCCGCTGCTGACGGTCGCCGTGGGCGCACCGGCCTCCGGTGGTGGCGCCGCCGGGGACTCGGGCCTCCGGGCCGGGCACGCGCAGGAGCCGAACGCCGAGTCCCCGGCCGAGGGCTCGGGCAACGTGCTCGTGGGATACGGCACCTCCGAGGCACCCGCACGGCGACGCCGGGTCCGGCCCGGGCCGCTCGCCTCCGCCGCCCTCGCCGCACCGGCCGGTGCGAACGGGCGGACCAGGACCGACGCGGACGGGCAGGCCGGAGTCGACACGGACGGGCAGGCCGGGGCCGACGGAAACGGGCAGACCCGGCCCCTCGACCCGGCGGACGGGCCCGTGCCCGTGATCTCGCCCCTGGTACGCAGGCTCGCCCGGGAGAACGGCATCGACCTGCGGGAGCTGACCGGCTCCGGCCCGGACGGGCTGATCCTGCGGGCGGACGTGGAGTACGCGCTGCGGGCCGCCGCCGCGCAGGGCCGCCCGGCAGCCCGGCCGGCGCCCGAACCGTCCCCCGCGCGAGTGGCCGCCGCCCCGGCCACCGAGCCGTCCCACCGCCCCCACGTGGCACCGGCCACCGCGCCGCAGGCCCCCGCCGCCGCGCTCGCCGGAGGTGTCCGCACGCCCCTCAAGGGCGTCCGGGGTGCCGTCGCCGACAAGCTCTCCCGCAGCCGCCGCGAGATACCCGACGCGACCTGCTGGGTGGACGCCGACGCCACCGAGCTGATGCGGGCCCGGGCCGCGATGAACGCCGCCGGCGGGCCGAAGATCTCCCTCATCGCCCTGCTGGCCCGTATCTGCACCGCCGCGCTGGCCCGCTTCCCCGAGCTGAACTCCACCGTCGACACGCAGGCCAGGGAGGTGGTCCGGTTCGACCACGTCCATCTGGGCTTCGCCGCGCAGACCGAGCGGGGGCTCGTGGTGCCCGTCGTGCGGGACGCGCACACGCGGGACGCCGAGTCGCTGACCGCGGAGTTCGCCCGGCTGACCGAGGCGGCCCGGGCCGGGACGCTGACCCCGGCGGACCTCACGGGCGGGACCTTCACCCTGAACAACTACGGGGTCTTCGGGGTCGACGGCTCCACCCCGATCATCAACCACCCCGAGGCGGCCATGCTGGGCGTCGGCCGCATCGTCCCCAAGCCGTGGGTGCACGAGGGCGAGCTCGCCGTACGGCAGGTCGTCCAGCTCTCCCTCACCTTCGACCACCGTGTCTGCGACGGCGGGGTGGCGGGCGGCTTCCTGCGCTACGTGGCGGACTGCGTGGAACAGCCGGCGGTACTGCTGCGGACCCTGTGACCCGGAGGGCCGCCCGGAGTCCGGGCGGCCGGGTCCCCCGCGTTCCCTGTGATCCCCGGGAGACGCATACTCGGGGAGTGACCACCAACGAGCCGACGGGGGACGGCGGCACCGGGCCCCTGCCGGCGGACGCCACCGCCGGGTACGACGCCGTCGTGCTCGCCGGCGGGGCAGCGCGGCGGCTCGGCGGTGCCGACAAGCCCGGTGTGCGGGTCGGCGGGAGGGCGCTGCTGGACCGCGTGCTCGCCGCCTGCGCCACTGCCCGCACCACCGTCGTCGTCGCCGACCCCCGGCCCACGGCACGGCCCGTGACGTGGGTGCGCGAGGACCCGCCCGGCGGGGGACCGCTCGCCGCCCTCGACGCCGGCCTGCCGCACACCACGGCCGACCAGGTCGTGGTCCTCTCGGCCGACCTGCCGTTCCTCGGCGCGGACACCGTCCGGCAGCTGCTGGCCACCCTGGGCACCAGCGGCGCCGACGGCGTGCTGCTGACCGACCCGGGCGGCCGTGACCAGCCGCTCGTGGCGGCGTACCGCGCGCGGCGCCTGCGCCAGGTGATCGCGCGCCTCGGCACCGAGCACGGCGGCGTCACCGGTCTCCCGCTGAGGCTCCTCACCGGACAGCTGAGCCTGACCCGCGTCTCCGACCCCGTCGCGTCCTTCGACTGCGACACCTGGGCCGACATCGCCACGGCCCGGTCCCGTATCAGGGAGCATGGGCACGTGTTGGACGAATGGATTTCCGCAGTCAAGGACGAGCTGGGCATCGACTTGGAGGTCGACACCGGTGTCCTGCTGGACCTGGCCCGCGACGCGGCCCACGGTGTGGCACGGCCCGCCGCCCCGCTGACCACCTTCCTCGTCGGCTACGCCGCCGCACAGGCCGGCGGAGGGCACGAGGCCGTCGCCGACGCGGCCCGCAAGGCGGCGGCGCTGGCCGTGCGCTGGGAGCAGGAGGCGTCCGAGGCCGGTGCCGTCGGGCCGGACGTCGCTCCCGACGCGACCCCCGACACCCGCCCGGACGCCGGATGACCACGCGCTCGACCCGCCCCGGCCCGAACGCCACGGGCCCCGAGGACACGGACGACCTCGACGTCGAGGAGGCGCTCGCCCTCGTGAAGGAAGCCAACGGCCCCCTCGGCAACGGCCCCGCAGGCAGCCGCTCCGCGAGCGACCGTCCCTCGGGCGGCGCCATGCCCGGCGGGCGTCCGTCCGTGCCCTCCCCGGAATCCGCGCGTCCTGGCACCCCACCCGACGCCCGGCACCAGGCCACCCCCTGGCCCGAGGCCCGGGCCGCCGCCGAACGGGCCGCACGCGCGAGCAGCCGGGCCGCGGGCGGCCGTACGCCCCTCTCCCTGCCCCTCGACGCCGCCCTCGGCCACACCCTGGCCGCGCCCCTCACCGCCCTGACCGACCTGCCCTCCTTCGACACCTCCGCGATGGACGGCTGGGCCGTCGCCGGCCCCGGCCCGTGGCACGTACGGGACGACGGCGTGCTCGCCGGGCACGCCGGGTACGAGCCGCTCACCGACGGCGAGGCGGTCCGTATCGCCACCGGCGCCCGCATCCCTGCGGACACCACCGCTGTACTGCGCACCGAACACGGCCGCACCGACGACAAGGGCCACCTGCACGCCACCCGGGCGGTCGTGCCCGGCCAGGACATCCGCCCCCGGGGCCAGGAGTGCCGCGCCGGCGACCAGCTGCTGCCCCTCGGCACCCTGGTCACCCCGGCCGTCCTCGGACTCGCCGCGGCCGCCGGGTACGACACCGTCACGGTGGTCCCCCGCCCCCGCGTCGACGTCCTGGTCCTCGGCGACGAACTGCTCACCGAAGGCCTCCCGCACGACGGCCTGATCCGCGACGCGCTCGGCCCGATGCTGCCGCCCTGGCTGCGCGCGCTGGGCGCGGAGGTCGTGGCCGTACGCAGGCTCGGCGACGACGCCGAGGCGCTGTACCGGGCGATCACCGCATCCGACGCCGACGTCATCGTCACCACCGGCGGCACGGCGGCGGGCCCGGTCGACCACGTCCACCCCACACTGCGCCGCATCGGCGCCGACCTCCTCGTGGACGGCGTCAAGGTCCGCCCCGGCCACCCGATGCTGCTGGCCCGCACCAAGGACCACCAGCACCTGGTCGGCCTGCCCGGCAACCCCCTGGCCGCCGTCTCCGGCCTGCTCACGCTCGCCGAACCGCTCCTGCGGATCCTCGCCGCGCGCCCCGCGCCGGAGCCCTACGCGCTGCCGCTGAAGGACGGCGCGCACGGGCACCCGTACGACACCCGGCTGGTTCCCGTCGTCCTGCGCGACGACCGGGCCGTGCCGCTGCACTACAACGGGCCGGCCATGCTGCGCGGCGTGGCGGCGGCCGACGCACTGGCCGTCGTGCCGCCGGGCGGGGCGCAGCCGGGACAGGAGACGGAACTGCTGGACCTCCCCTGGGCCTCCGGGGGAATCGGAGTGTGTTTCACGTGAAACTTCCGGGCCAGGACACGATCGCCCGCCAACCCGACGAGCATCTCGTGCTGCACCGGGTGAAGCTCCCGAGGAAAATCGTGGAGCACCCGTTCCGCCAGGTCGCCAAACGGCTGTCGATGGCCCTGGTGGTCCTGGTCGTCACGGCGTTCGTCGTCTACGCCGACCACGACGGCTACAAGGACAACAACGGCGACGGCGTGAGCCTCCTCGACGCGTTCTATTACGCGACCGTCACCCTCTCCACCACCGGATACGGCGACATCACGCCGGCCGGCGACACCGCCCGGCTGGTCAACATCTTCGTCATCACGCCCCTGCGCGTGCTGTTCCTGATCATCCTGGTCGGCACCACACTCGAAGCCCTCACCGAACGCACCCGTGAGGAATGGCGCCTGAACCGCTGGAGGTCCACGTTGCGCGATCACACCGTCGTCATCGGCTTCGGTACGAAGGGGAGGTCGGCGATCCACACCGTGTGCGCCACGGGGCTGAAGAAGGAGCAGGTCGTGGTGGTCGACCCCAGCTCCAAGGTGATCGACGCCGCGACCGCCGACGGCTACGCGGGCGTCATCGGCGACGCCACACGCAGTGAGGTGCTCAAGCGGGCCGAGGTGCAGCGGGCCAAGCAGATCATCATCGCCACCCAGCGCGACGACACGGCCGTCCTCGTGGCGCTGACGGCCCGGCAGCTCAACCCGAGCGCGAAGATCGTGGCCGCTGTCCGTGAGGAGGAGAACGCGCCGCTGCTGAAGCAGTCGGGCGCCGACGCGGTCATCACCAGCGCCAGCGCGGCCGGCCGTCTGCTCGGCCTGTCGGTGCTGAGCCCCGCGGCCGGGATGGTGATGGAGGACCTGATCCAGCAGGGCAGCGGGCTCGACATCGTCGAACGGCCCGTGGTCAAGGGCGAGGTCGGCAGGACTCCGCGCGAGGTCGACGACCTGGTCGTCAGCGTCATACGGGGGCACCGGGTGCTCGGGTACGACGATCAGGCCGTCGGGACGCTGCAGCTGACGGACCGGCTCATCACGATCGTGCGGGCGACGCCGGGCAACCAGGTCGCGCCCGACGTCCGCCCGCTGCCCCGCAACCGCCCCGGCCTCACACCTCCGTGACCCGGCCCGCTCGTGGCCTCGTGGCCGGCTTACTTGCGGTTGTACAGCCGCATCGTGACCGGCCCGAAGACCACCACGAGCAGGGCCGCCCAGCCCAGCGACCAGGCGACCTCGTCCGCCGGCCAGTCACCCGCCATCAGTCCGCGCACCGCCGACGACAGGTGGGTGATGGGGCTGTTGTTGACGAATGCCTGGAGCCAGCCCGGCATGGTCCTCGGGTCCACGAACACGTTGGACAGGAAGGTCAGCGGGAAGATCACCATCATGCTGACGCCCATCACCGACTTCTCGGTGCGCAGCATCAGCCCGAACATCGTCCAGATCCACGAGAACGCGAACGAGAAAACCACCAGCAGCGCGACTCCGGCGGCGACGCCGCCGACCCCGCCGTCCGGCCGGTAGCCGAGGATCAGGCCGACGGTGAGCATCACCACGGAGGCGATGGTGTAGCGCAGGGCGTCGCCGAGCAGGTAGCCGACCATGGTCGACGGCCGCCAGACGGGCAGACTGCGGAACCGGTCGAAGACGCCCTTCTCGATGTCGGTGTTGACCGAGACGCCGGTGTACATCGTGATCATCACGACCGACATCACCAGGATGCCGGGCAGCAGGAACTGGATGTACTCCTTCGGCGACCCGGCCAGCGCACCCCCGAACAGGTACGTGTACATCAGCACCATCATGATCGGGAACGCCGTGACGTCGAAGAGCTGCTCCGGCACATGCTTGATCTTCAGCACGGCCCGCCAGCCGAAGGTCAGCGACGCCGACCAGGCGCTGGGCCGCGGCGGCCGCTCCCTGGCGATCAGCAGCGCGGCGAGCGACTCGGTGCTGACCGGGGCGAGTTCCCTGCTGTCGGTGGTCGTCGCGGTGCTCATACCGCCACCTCGTCCTTCGGGTCGTGCACGCCGCGGGCGTCCTGCGCGTCGTGCGTGTCGTGTCCGGTGAGGGCGAGGAACACCTCGTCCAGGCTGGGCTGGCCCAGCGAGAAGTTGTCGACCGTGACGCCGGCGCGGGCGAGTTCGTTCAGCGCGCGGGCGGCCTGCTCGGCGGCGGTGTCGTCACTGGCGGCCCTCCCGAGCCGGGCGGTCAGCGCGACCGGATCGGGCTCCGGCTGCACGTCCGCGCCGAGCGCCCGGTGCAGCAGCTGCGCCGCGAGGGAGCGCTGGTCGGCGTCCCGCAGCCGCAGGTGCACGGAGCCGGCGCCGACCGACGCCTTCAATTCGCCCTTGGTGCCCTCGGCGATCACCTTGCCGCGGTCGATGACGGCGATCCGGGACGCCAGCTGGTCGGCCTCGTCCAGGTACTGCGTGGTCAGCAGCACCGTGGTGCCCTGCCCGACCACCGCCCGCACGATGTCCCAGACCTGGTTGCGGCTGCGCGGGTCGAGCCCGGTGGTCGGCTCGTCGAGGAACAGCAGGTCGGGCGTGTTGAGGATGGACGCGGCGATGTCGATCCGGCGCCGCATCCCGCCCGAGTAGTGCTTGACCTGCTTCCCGGCCGCCTCGGTGAGGCCGAAGGCCTCCAGCAGCTGCGCGGCACGCTCCCGGGCGGCCTTCTTGTGGTGCCCGAGGAGCCGGCCCAGCAGGACCAGGTTCTCGGTGCCCGTGAGGTCCTCGTCCACCGACGCGTACTGCCCGGTCAGGCTGACCCGGCCGCGCACCGTGTCGGCCTCGCGGACGACGTCGTGCCCGAAGACATGGGCCTGTCCGCCGTCCGGCCGCAGCAGTGTGGCGAGCATCTTCACGGTGGTCGTCTTCCCGGCGCCGTTCGGGCCGAGGACGCCGTAGACCGTGCCGGCCGGCACGGCGAGATCGACTCCGTCGACGGCCCGGGTCTCGCCGAACGTCTTCACCAGGCCCGCGGTCTCGATCGCCAGGCCGGACGTCTGCGTGCTCATGCTGGGGTCCTTCCGCATGCGTGGGCTACGCATGGGGAGACCTTTGCGGTCGCGCAAACTCATCGCTCCCGCACCGCGCATGTCCCCGGGATCTGCCCAGGGACCGTGGCGCCCGCGACCGGGGACCCAGGCGCGCGGCGGGCTGACCTGCGCGGAGGACCGGGGCGCGCCCCGGCCGGGAGTCCGGCGCACGCACCTAGCCGGCCCGGGGAAAGCGGACGTGGGCCTGCGCACGTGCCCGAGGCCGCCGGCCGACCGGCCGTACGGCTCGCGGTGAGGGGTAGCGTCCCTGCATGCATGCGATCACGATTCCCGAACCCGGTGGACCCGAGGCGCTGCTCTGGAACGAGGTCCCCGATCCCGTGCCCGGCGAGGGCGAGGTCCTGGTCGAGGTGGCGGCCGGCGCCGTCAACCGGGCCGACATCCTCCAGCGCCAGGGCTTCTACGATCCGCCGCCCGGGGCGTCCCCCTACCCCGGCCTGGAGTGCTCCGGCCGTATCGCCGCGCTCGGTACGGGAGTGTCCGGCTGGGCCGTCGGCGACGAGGTGTGCGCGCTGCTGTCGGGCGGCGGCTACGCCGAGAAGGTCGCGGTCCCGGCGGGGCAGCTGCTGCCCGTCCCCGAGGGCCTGGACGTCAGGCAGGCGGCGGCGCTGCCCGAGGTGGTCTGCACCGTCTGGTCGAACGTCTTCATGATCGCCCACCTGCGGCCCGGCGAGACCCTGCTCGTGCACGGCGGAGCCAGCGGCATCGGCACCATGGCGATCCAGCTGGCCAAGGCCGTCGGGGCCCGGGTGGCCGTCACCGCGGGCAGCGCCGAGAAGCTCCGGCGGTGCGCCGAGCTGGGCGCCGACATCCTGGTCAACTACCGCGAGCAGGACTTCGTCGACGAGGTGAAGAAGGCCACCGACGGTGCCGGTGCCGACGTCATCCTCGACAACATGGGCGCCAAGTACCTGGACCGCAACGTCCGCGCCCTCGCCGTCAACGGCCGGCTCGCGATCATCGGCATGCAGGGCGGGGTCAAGGGCGAGCTGAACATCGGCGCCCTGCTGAGCAAGCGCGCCGCCATCAGCGCGACCTCGCTGCGCGCCCGTCCCCTGGAGGAGAAGGCGGCCATCGTGGCGGCCGTGCGGGAACACGTCTGGCCGCTGGTCGCCGGCGGCCACGTACGGCCCGTCGTGGACCGGGAGTTCCCGATGCCGGACGCGGCCGCAGCCCACCGGCTGGTGGAGGACAGCGGCCACGTCGGCAAGGTGCTGCTCGTCACGCCGGGCTGAGCGCTCCCTGGCGCGCGGCGGCACTCAGGTCAGGCCCCGGCGCAGGCGCAGCGCGGCGAAGGCCAGGGCCAGGCCGAGACCGATGAGGACCAACCCGCTGCCCAGCGGCAGCAGTCGCAGCACCGGCTCGGTGGCCTGCCCGGCGGGCCGCCGTACCGGCTGCGGCAGGGGCTCGGAGGACGAGGCGGCGGTGCGCTGCGGGGCCGGTGAGGTCTCCGGGGCGACGACGCCGTCGTCGCCGGCCGCACTGTCCTCGCCCTCTGGGCTGTCCTCGTGACGGTCCCCCGCACGACGGGGGCCGCCGTCCCCCCGGTCCCCGCGGTCCCGCAGCCACGGCGGCTCGTGCCGCCCGGGCCGCTGCCGCCCCTCGCCCGCCAGGCTCCCGGCCCGGTCGGGCCCGGTGTCCGAGACGGAGGGCGTGGGGGAGGCGGCCGGGGCGGCCTCGGCGTCGTACGGGACGAGGAGGCCGCACGTCAGCACGGCGGCGCACAGTCCCGTCACCACCCCCGTCGAGCGCGGGATGCATAGCCATGGAGTCACGTCGGTGACCCTTCCCGGTGCCCGGCCCGGCCGGCCGGGCCGACCCGGCACCCTCGGTCGGATGGACCCCCTCAGGCTCACACCGGCCCCCCTTTCCGGCATTCCGGATTCGGCCGGCCGATGGAACGGCTGCACAATCCGGTTATGTCGATACGTCACGGGCTGCTGGCGCTGCTGGCGGGCGGTCCCCGCTACGGCTCGCGGCTGCGCACCGAGTTCGAGGCCCGCACCGGCGGCACCTGGCCGCTGAACATCGGGCAGGTCTACACGACCCTCGGCCGCCTGGAACGGGACGGCATGGTCGTCCAGGCCGGCGCGGACGAGGCGGGCCGGGTGCTGTACGCGCTCACCGACACGGGCCGGGCCGAGCTGCGCTCCTGGTACGCACGGCCCGTGCAGCGGGCCAGTCCGCCGCGCGACGAGCTGGCGATCAAACTGGTGCTGGCGGCCGGGGCGGACGACATCGACGTACGGGAGGTCGTCGAGGCACAGCGCCGGCACGTCACACAGGCCCTGCACGACCATGTACGGCACCGGGCCGAGGCGCTGTCCCGGGCACCGGAGCACCCGGAGGAGATGGCCCGGCTGCTCGTCCTGGAGCAACTGGTCTTCCACGCCGAGGCCGAGGTCCGCTGGCTCGACCACTGCGAGGCCCGGCTGCTGCGCCGCCCCCTGGCCCGCCAGCACCCGGCAGACGGCCGGGAACCTCCCTGAGCCGCGGCACCCGACGCCCACCCGGGCCCGGCAGACCACGAGGAACTCCACCCGCCCCCTCCTCGTCGTACACGGTGGATCAGCCTCCGCCGGGGGCACCACGCAGGAGAGGCGTACGGGTGCGAGAGAATGGCGGCATGGAGATGCCGAGGAACGAACGGTCGTCGGAGAACCCGCAGATCCTGGTCGTCGGCCAGGACGGCATGGCGCTCAGCGGCGGCAACGGAGACGAGGACTCCCGAGAGACCCCGGTCACGGAGCAGGTGGAGCAGCCCGCCAAGGTCATGCGGATCGGCAGCATGATCAAGCAGCTGCTGGAGGAGGTGCGCGCCGCTCCCCTCGACGAGGCCAGCCGGGTCCGGCTCAAGGAGATCCACGCCAGCTCGGTGAAGGAGCTGGAGGACGGTCTGGCGCCGGAGCTGGTGGAGGAACTGGAGCGGCTCTCCCTGCCCTTCACGGACGAGGCGACCCCCAGCGACGCCGAACTGCGGATCGCGCAGGCGCAGCTGGTGGGCTGGCTGGAGGGCCTCTTCCACGGTATCCAGACGACGCTGTTCGCCCAGCAGATGGCGGCACGCGCCCAGCTGGAGCAGATGCGCCGCGCCCTGCCGCCGGGTCTGGCCCACGACGGCCAGGACGAGCGGGGCACGGGCGGCCGTTCGGGCGGCCCCTACCTGTAGGGCTCCGCAGGGGAAGGGCCCGGCGGCAGCACGCTCCGCCGGGCCCTTCGCGCAGGACAGCAGGACAGCAGGACGCAGGACAACCGGTCAGGCCGGCGGGTTGCCCGTGGACACCTTCAGCTGGATCTCCGGCATGTCCTTGGGGTCGACATCCGTGCCGGCGGTCGGGAACTGGTCCATGACGGTGCCGTCGCCGTAGGTGTTCTCGTCGACGGGCACCACCTTCAGCTGCCAGCCGGCGGCCTGGAAGCACTCCTTGACCGACTTGATGTACTTGAACTTGAAGTTCGGGACCTCGATCTTGTCAGGGTCGTTGTACGACTCCTGAGGCTCGGTGCACTCGCTCGTCTCGATCGTCCTGTTCGTGTCCGGCCCGCGGTAGCCGGGCTTCTTGGACGCCGAAGCCGACGCGGACGCGCTCGTACCGCCGCCCCCGCCCTCGTCCTCACCGCCGCCGCTCAGCGTCAGTGCCGCGATCAGCCCGCCGACCGCCACCAGGGCCACCACGATCGAGCCGATGATCACCGGCCTGTTGCTCTTGCCGCCGCCGGACCCGCCGGGGCCTCCCGGCCCGCCGGTCGCGGTCTGCGGCGTGAGGTGGTACGGCGGCGGCGTCGACGGACCCTGCTGCGGCGCGTACCCGGCCGGGCCCGGCGTCTGGTAGCCGCCCTGCTGCGGATAGCCGTACGCCGGGGACGGCGTGGGCGTGCCGTACGGGTTCGGCGTCGGGGCCGGGGCCGGCTGGTACGGCGTCTGGACGGGGCCCGTGGGCGCCGGGGTGGCCTGGTCGACCGGCGGGAAGACGGCGGAGCCGACGCCCTGGCCGCTCGGCGTCCGCGCGCCGGGCACGATGCTCGGCGGGGCCGGCTGGAAGGACGCTGCCACCCGCAGGCACTCCCCGCGCATGGCCTCCGCGCTGGGGAAACGCTCGTTCGGGTTCTTCTTCAGCGCGCGGGCGATCAGCGCGTCCACCGCCGGCGGCAGCGACCGGTTGATCGAGGACGGGACCGGCGGCTCCTCCTGCACGTGCGCGTACGCGATCGCCAGCGGCGAGTCCGCGTCGAACGGCAGCCGCCCGGTCACCAGCTGGAACAGCATGATGCCGACCGAGTACAGGTCGGAGCGGGCGTCCACGCCCCGGCCGAGCGCCTGCTCCGGCGAGAGGTACTGCGGGGTGCCGACGACCATGCCGGTCTGCGTCATCGACGTCACACCGGACTGCATGGCCCGGGCGATGCCGAAGTCCATCACCTTGACCACACCGCGCTTGGTCACCATCACGTTGCCGGGCTTGATGTCCCGGTGCACCAGCCCCATCTCGTGGCTGATCTCCAGCGCCGCGAGCACGTCCGCGGTGACCTTCAGCGCCTTGTCGGCGGGCATCGCCCCGTGCTGCCGTACGTCCTCGTCGAGCACCGAGCCGAGCGGCCGGCCCTCGACGTACTCCATGACGATGTACGGCGTCGTCATGCCGTCCATCTCGTCCTCGCCGGTGTCGAAGACGGAGACGATGTTGGTGTGCGTGAGCTTGGCCACGGCCTGGGCCTCGCGGCGGAACCGCTCGCGGAAGGCCTGCTCCCGGCCGAGTTCGGTGTGCAGCGTCTTGATCGCGACCTGCCGGTCGAGCACGGTGTCGTAGGCGAGGTGCACCGAGGCCATGCCGCCCTGGCCGAGGAGGTCGCGCAGCTGATACCGCCCGCCGGCGAGCGCCCGCCCCGTGTACTGGCCCTGTGCGCCGTCCTGGCTCATCTTCCGCGTCCCCCGTAGCCTTTCCGGCGCCGACGATTACCGTTGATCCAAAGAGCTATTCCCGGCCAAGTCTGCCCCAGGGCACTGACACGTCAAGCGCGGTGCCCGTTCCGTGACCGTACGCGAAAGAAGCGTCGCGGAAGCGTTACAGCGGGCGTACGGCCGGTACACAGAAGTTGCACGACAGCGTGCGCCCGGGGTTGGATGGCCGGTCCGTCTCGTGCCGGTCGTGGCACCCGTTGCGGACCGGAGGTTTGCGCGGAGGCTGTAGCGTGGCCGACGGAGACCGTAACAACACCGCGCGCACCGCGGGCAGAAACGACGGCGAGGACTGATGGCACAGCAGCAGCGCGCTCAGGGCCCGTCCGACCCCGAGGCGACTGGCGGCGGTATGTCGGACGCGCCGGAGTCCTGGGGCAACGGCGGGCTGGTCGGGGACGGCCGGTACCGGCTGACCCACAGACTCGGCCGGGGCGGCATGGCCGAGGTGTTCGCCGCCGAGGACGTCCGCCTCGGGCGCACCGTCGCCGTCAAGCTGCTGCGCGCCGACCTCGCCGAGGACCCCGTCTCCAAGGCCCGCTTCACGCGCGAGGCGCAGTCCGTCGCCGGCCTCAACCACCACGCGATCGTCGCCGTGTACGACTCCGGTGAAGACGTCGTGGGCGGCCAGTCCGTGCCGTACATCGTCATGGAGCTGGTCGAGGGCCGTACCATCCGCGACCTGCTGATGAACGCCGAGGCCCCGGGCCCGGAGCAGGCGCTGATCATCGTCTCGGGCGTCCTGGAGGCCTTGGCCTACTCGCACCAGCACGGCATCGTGCACCGCGACATCAAGCCGGCCAACGTCATCATCACCGACAACGGCGCCGTGAAGGTGATGGACTTCGGCATCGCCCGCGCCCTGCACGGGGCGTCGACGACCATGACGCAGACCGGCATGGTCATGGGCACCCCGCAGTACCTCTCCCCGGAGCAGGCGCTCGGCAAGGCCGTCGACCACCGCTCCGACCTGTACGCGACCGGCTGCCTGCTGTACGAACTCCTCGCGCTGCGGCCCCCCTTCACCGGCGAGACCCCGCTGTCGGTGGTCTACCAGCACGTCCAGGACATCCCCACGCCCCCGTCCGTGACCTCCGACTCCTGTCCGCCGGAGCTGGACGGCCTGGTCATGCGCGCGCTGGCCAAGGAGCCCGACGACCGCTTCCAGACCGCGGAGGAGATGCGCGGGCTGGTCCAGTACGCGCTGCAGATGCTGTACGACCAGGGCGGCCACACCGGCACCTGGAACACCGGCCCGGTCGACATGCACGAGGGCCGGCACACCCCGGCCGCGGGCCTGGCCGGTACGGCGGTGCTGCCGCACCCGGGCGGCGACGCCTCCGGCACCACGCAGATCCCGCAGCCGATCCTGCCCGCCGGGTACGGGGGCGGCGACGACGGCGGCTTCGAGGGGCACGGCAACCGGGGCAGCGGCCGGGGCAAGCTGTGGGTGCTGGCCGTGCTCGCGGTCATCGCCATAGCGGCCGGTGTGGCGCTGGCGCTGCAGAACGGCGGCGGCGGCGGAGGCTCGGAGAAGCCCACCAAGTCGCCGAGCGCCTCGCAGAGCACCGAGGACAAGAAGCCCAGCGAGTCGCCGAGCCAGGAGGAGACGGACCAGCCCTCCGGGACGGAGACGAACACCAGTGGCGGTGCGGGCACCGGCGGCTCCCACTGGACGCCGTCCTACAGGCCGTCGTACACGCCGTCGCCGAGCGTGACCGACGACCCGACGGGCCAGCCCACGAACCAGCCGACCCAGACCCAGCCGACGGGCGTGCCGACCGGTGAACCGACCGGCCAGCCGACGGACACCACCGACGGCGGTACGTCCGACGGCGGCACCGACAACGGCGGCGCGGGCAACGGCGGCGTCGACGGCGGCACGATCAGCGGCGCCGACGGCGGCCAGGGCTGAGCCCACGGCCCACGCGCCTCACGCCCCGCGCCCGGCGGCCGGGGCCGAGCCACGCCGCCACGCCCCCACACCCCGTCGACCCGCCACGCGCGCGTGGGGCCTTGCACGGCCCCACGCGCGCGTGCCGCTCCACCGCCCGGCATCCGCTGGTCGCCGGGCCGGCATGCGGCCGAACGGGCGTCGCGAAACTCTTCCCGTGCCCGGGGTGCCCGGGATAACGTGCCGTTGCTCCGGCCTCCTGCAAGGCTGTGACCAGCGCACCTTCCCGACCTCTCCGATTTACTTGGATATCCAAGCAAAAACGCAGGTCAGAGGGGGTTTCACAGATATGTGGAGCACTGGGTAACGTGCTGGGTGCAGGGCGCTCGCCGGGGCACCTGTCACGCCTGTTCCCGGCCGAGTGGCACCCACCCCGTGCCCGGTGGTCGAGTTCAGGTGAGCCGCACTGGCCTACCGGCAACCCCGGGGCCGGACCGACGGAGGAGCACACGTGACCGTGGAGAGCACTGCCGCGCGCACACCGCGACGCAGCGCCGGAAGCAAGGCCGGCACCACCGGCACCCAGCGCACCACCCGCAAGACCACCGGCGCGAAGAAGAGCGCCGAGCCCGCCCTCGTCCAGCTGCTGACGCCCGAGGGCAAGCGCGTCAAGAACGCAGACAGCGCCGCGTTCGACCCGTACGTCTCCGGCATCACGGCCGAAGAGCTGCGCGGCCTGTACCGCGACATGGTGCTCACCCGTCGTTTCGACGCCGAGGCCACCTCCCTGCAGCGCCAGGGCGAGCTGGGCCTGTGGGCCTCGCTGCTCGGCCAGGAGGCCGCCCAGATCGGCTCCGGCCGGGCCCTGCGCGACGACGACTACGTCTTCCCGACCTACCGCGAGCACGGCGTCGCCTGGTGCCGCGGGGTGGACCCGACCAACCTGCTCGGCATGTTCCGCGGCGTGAACAACGGCGGCTGGGACCCCAACGGCAACAACTTCCACCTGTACACGATCGTCATCGGCTCGCAGACGCTGCACGCCACCGGCTACGCGATGGGCGTGGCCAAGGACGGCGCGGACAGCGCGGTGATCGCGTACTTCGGCGACGGGGCCTCCAGCCAGGGCGACGTGGCGGAGGCCTTCACCTTCTCCGCGGTCTACAACGCCCCGGTGGTGTTCTTCTGCCAGAACAACCAGTGGGCCATCTCCGAGCCCACCGAGAAGCAGTCCCGCGTGCCGCTGTACCAGCGCGCGCAGGGCTTCGGCTTCCCCGGGGTGCGGGTCGACGGCAACGACGTCCTGGCGTGCCTGGCGGTCACCAAGTGGGCGCTGGAGCGGGCGCGCGGCGGTGAGGGTCCGACCCTCATCGAGGCGTTCACGTACCGCATGGGCGCCCACACCACCTCCGACGACCCCACCCGCTACCGCGGTGACGAGGAGCGGCTGGCCTGGGAGGCCAAGGACCCGATCCTGCGCCTGCGCCGGTACCTGGAGGCCTCGGACCACGCGGACGAGCGATTCTTCGCGGAACTCGAGGACGAGTCCGAGGCGTTGGGCAGGCGAGTACGCGAAGCGGTCCGGGCCATGCCCGACCCGGACCGGTTCGCCATCTTCGAGAACGCGTACGCGGACGGACACGCGCTCGTCGACGAGGAGCGGGCACAGTTCGCCGCCTACCAGGCGTCGTTCGCGGACGAGGGGGTCTGATCATGGCGGTGGAGAAGCTGGCTCTGGCCAAGGCGATCAACGAGTCGCTGCGCCGCGCCCTGGAGGCGGACCCCAAGGTCATCATCATGGGCGAGGACGTCGGCAAGCTCGGCGGCGTCTTCCGGGTGACCGACGGCCTGCAGAAGGACTTCGGCGAGAGCCGGGTCATCGACACCCCGCTCGCGGAGTCCGGCATCGTCGGCACCGCGATCGGCCTGGCCCTGCGCGGCTACCGGCCGGTGGTGGAGATCCAGTTCGACGGTTTCGTCTTCCCGGCGTACGACCAGATCGTCACGCAGCTGGCGAAGATGCACGCCCGCTCGCTGGGCAAGGTCAAGCTGCCGGTCGTGGTGCGCATCCCCTACGGCGGCGGCATCGGCGCGGTGGAGCACCACTCGGAGTCGCCCGAGGCGCTCTTCGCGCACGTGGCGGGCCTGAAGATCGTCAGCCCGTCCAACGCGTCGGACGCGTACTGGATGATGCAGCAGGCCATCCAGAGCGACGACCCGGTGATCTTCTTCGAGCCCAAGCGGCGCTACTGGGACCGGGCCGAGGTCAACACCGAGGCGATCCCGGGCCCGCTGCACAAGGCCCAGGTCGTCCGCCCGGGCACGGACCTGACGCTGGCCGCCTACGGCCCGATGGTCAAGCTCTGCCAGGAGGTCGCGGACGCGGCGGCCGAGGAGGGCAAGTCCCTGGAGGTGCTGGACCTGCGCTCGGTCTCCCCCCTGGACTTCGACTCGATCCAGACCTCGGTGGAGAAGACCGGCCGTCTGGTCGTCGTCCACGAGGCCCCGGTGTTCTTCGGCTCGGGCGCGGAGATCGCCGCCCGGATCACGGAGCGCTGCTTCTACCACCTGGAGGCCCCGGTGCTGCGGGTGGGCGGCTACCACGCGCCGTACCCGCCGGCCCGGCTGGAGGAGTCCTACCTCCCGGACCTGGACCGGGTGCTGGATGCCGTCGACCGCTCGCTGGCGTACTGAGGAGGGAGGGTCGTGACGACGATGACGGACGCGTCCGTACGCGAGTTCAAGATGCCCGACGTGGGCGAGGGACTCACCGAGGCCGAGATCCTCAAGTGGTACGTCCAGCCGGGTGACACGGTCACCGACGGCCAGGTGGTCTGCGAGGTCGAGACGGCGAAGGCGGCCGTGGAGCTGCCCATCCCGTACGACGGTGTCGTGCGGGAGCTCCACTTCCCCGAGGGCACCACGGTGGACGTGGGCACGCCGATCATCGCGGTCGACGTGAGCGGCGGGGCGGCGCCCGAGGCGCCCGCCGCACCGGCACCGGAGGCCGCAGAGACCGCCGAGGCCGAGGCGCCGAAGGCGGAGGGCTCGGGCCGCCAGCCGGTCCTGGTCGGATACGGGGTGGCGACGACCTCGACCCGGCGCCGCCCCCGCAAGGGCGCCGAGCCCGCCCCGGCCGCCCAGGCCCCGGCGACGCAGGCGGTCCAGTCCGAGCTGAACGGCCACGGAGCCGCCGCGGCTCTCGCCCAGCCGCGCCCGCTGGCCAAGCCGCCGGTGCGCAAGCTGGCCAAGGACCTCGGCGTCGACCTGGCGACGGTCACCCCGACCGGCCCGGACGGCATCATCACCCGCGAGGACGTCCACGCGGCGGCGGCCCCGGCGCAGGCCCCCGGGCCCGAGGCGGCGGCCCCGGCCGCACCCGCCCAGGCGGCCCCGGCGCCGGTGTCGTACGACACCGCCCGCGAGACCCGCGTCCCGATCAAGGGCGTGCGCAAGGCGACGGCGGCGGCGATGGTCGGCTCGGCGTTCACCGCGCCGCACGTCACGGAGTTCGTGACGGTGGACGTGACGCGCACCATGAAGCTGGTCGAGGAGCTGAAGCAGGACAAGGAGTTCGCGGGCCTGCGCGTCAACCCGCTCCTGCTCATCGCCAAGGCCCTGCTGGTGGCGATCAAGCGCAACCCGGACATCAACGCGTCCTGGGACGAGGCGGCGCAGGAGATCGTGGTCAAGCACTACGTGAACCTGGGCATCGCGGCGGCGACCCCGCGCGGTCTGATCGTGCCGAACATCAAGGACGCCCACGCCAAGACGCTTCCGCAGCTGGCCGAGGCGCTGGGCGAGCTGGTCTCGACGGCCCGGGAGGGCAAGACCTCCCCGGCCGCGATGCAGGGCGGCACCATCACCATCACCAACGTCGGCGTCTTCGGCGTCGACACCGGCACGCCGATCCTCAACCCCGGCGAGTCGGCGATCCTCGCGGTCGGCCAGATCAAGCTCCAGCCGTGGGTCCACAAGGGCAAGGTGAAACCCCGCCAGGTGATGACCCTGGCCCTGTCCTTCGACCACCGTCTGGTGGACGGGGAGCTGGGCTCCAAGGTCCTCGCGGATGTGGCGGCGATCCTGGAGCAGCCCAAGCGGCTGATCACTTGGGCCTAGGCTCCGCCTGTCCACAACAGCGGACCTTGACGCGAAGGAGCCGCGCGTCCCGACCGGGACGCGCGGCTCCGGCGTGTGGAGGACGGGTCAGAAACCCTGATCCACAGGTGAGGGTCAGTCCCGCTGCGCCCCGGCCGGGAGCGTACGCAGCTGCATCGTGCTCGCCGAGCTCGTGCCGAAGGCGTAGTCGAGCAGCTTGGCGGCGTCGGTGTAGCGGTACTGGTCGTTGAGCAGGACGCCGATCACCGTCTTGTCGTTACGGGTCGCGGCGAACACCAGACAGGGGCCGGCCGGGGTGTTGGTGCCGGTCTTCACGCCGATCGCGCCGCTGTAGGAGCCCAGCAGCTTGTTGGTGTTGTACCAGGTGTAGGTGCGGGTGCCGCCCGTGCTGGTCGTCGCGTACTGCACCGTCTTCTGCTTCTTCACGATGCCCGCGAACGTCGAGTACTTCATCGCGCTGCGGGTGAGCTTGGCCAGGTCGCGCGGCGTCGTGTAGTTCGTGTTCTGCGTCGAGATGCCGTCGAACGTGTCGAAGTGCGTGTTCGTCAGGCCCAGGTCGGCGGCCTTGGTGTTCATCTTGCTGATGAACGACTTGGTGCGTGCCGAGATGGTCGTCCCCGAGCCGAAGGTGTCCGCGAGGGCCATCGCCGCGTCGCAGCCGGACGGCAGCAGCATCGCGTGCAGCAGCTGACGGACGGTGACCTTGTCACCGGTCCTCAGGTCCGCGGTGGACGCGCCCTTGGCGGCGACGTAGTCCCGGTAGGCCTGCTTGATGGTGATCTTCCGGTCGAGGTTGAGGTCCGGGGTGCTCAGCACGACCCGGGCCGTCATGATCTTGGTGGTGCTCGCCATGGGCCGCTTGTAGTCGGCGTACTTGCTGTACAGCGTGGCTCCCGTCGCGCTGTTGAGCAGGAACGCGCCCTTGGCGCTGACCGAGGGCGCGGTCGCGGCCTGCGCGGGCGCCGCCAGGGCGCCGCCCGCGACCAGCGCGCCGGTGATGGCCGCCACGGCTGCGGCTCTGCGGATCCGTACGCCCTTGATGCCGGTTGTCACTATGAACGCTCCGAGTGTGCGCGATGCCTTCCGAGGCACCTGCGGAAAATGAGCGGGGGGAGGCGCTCAGAAGACGCACGAGGAGCGTGCAGGGTTGTACGCGG
Source organism: Streptomyces sp. NPDC052682 (assembly GCF_040678435.1). Classification (NCBI taxonomy): domain Bacteria; kingdom Bacillati; phylum Actinomycetota; class Actinomycetes; order Kitasatosporales; family Streptomycetaceae; genus Streptomyces; species Streptomyces sp. NPDC052682. The sequence continues at coordinate 54,284 of NZ_JBFATS010000023.1, forward strand.
TCAGGCCGGCACGTGCACCGTCTCCACCCGGCTCGCCACCAGCCGCTCCCGCTCCCGGCGGGCCGCCCGCCTGCGCAGCCGCAGGATCTGGCTGACACCCAGGGCCTGCAGCACGAACACGGCCGAGAAGGCGACCGTGTAGTCGTCGCCGGTCGCGTCCAGCAGCACACCCACCGCGAACAGGGTCGTCATGGAGGCGACGAAGCCGCCCATGTTGGTGATGCCGGAGGCGGTGCCCTGGCGCTCGGGCGGGTTCGCCGGGCGGGCGAAGTCGAAGCCGAGCATCGAGGCGGGTCCGCACGCGCCCAGCACCGCGCACAGCACGATCAGCAGCCACCCCGGCGCGTGCTGGGCGGGGTAGAAGAGCGTGGCCGCCCACAGCAGCGCGGTCGTGCCCACCGTGCCCAGGGCCAGCGGCAGCCGGGCCCCGTGGTGGCGGGCGACGAGCTGGCCGTAGACCAGGCCGACGGCCATGTTGGACAGCACCACCAGGGTGAGCAGTTCGCCGGCCGCCGCCCGCGACAGTCCCTGCGCCTGGACCAGGAACGGCAGCCCCCACAGCAGCAGGAACACCATCGCCGGGAACTGGGTGGTGAAGTGCACCCACAGGCCGAGCCGGGTCCCCGGCTCCCGCCAGGCCGCGGCGATCTGACGGCGTACGTACGCCGCTCCCCGGTGCGGCAGGGGCTCCGGCTCGTGCCCCTCGGGGTGGTCCTTCAGGAACAGCAGCACCAGCACGAGCACCACGACGCCCGCGAACGCGCTGCCCGCGAACGCCGCCGTCCAGCCGACGCCGTGCAGCAGCCGGGCCAGGACCAGGGTGGAGACCAGGTTGCCCGTCATGCCCACCAGACCCGCGAGCTGCGCGACGAGCGGGCCGCGCCGGGCCGGGAACCACCGGCCGCCCAGCCGCAGCACGCTGATGAACGTCATCGCGTCACCGCACCCGAGCAGCGCCCGCGAGGCCAGCGCCATGCCGTACGACGGGGAGAACGCGAAGCCGAGCTGCCCGGCCGTGAACAGCACGGCCCCGATGGCCAGCACCTTCTTCGTGCCGAGCCGGTCCACGAGCAGGCCGACGGGTATCTGCATGCCCGCGTACACCAGCAGCTGCAGGATCGAGAAGGTGGACAGGGCCGAGGCGCCCACGTGGAAGCGGTCGGCGGCGTCGAGGCCGGCCACCCCCAGCGACGTGCGGAAGATGACGGCGACGAAGTACACCGAGACGCCGATGCCCCACACCGCCATCGCGCGCCGGCCGCCCGGAGGATCGCCCGGCGAGGCCGCCGCCCGGGCGGAGGAGCGACTCACCGGACCTCCCCGCGCGCCAGGTGGGAGAACCAGCCGACGTGCCGGTGCACGAGCCCGACGGCCGCCTCGGCGTCGCCGGAGCGCAGCGCGCCGAGGATCTCCTCGTGCTCCGCGAGGGTCTTGGCGATCCGGTCCGGGTGGGAGTGCATCACGGCCACGCCCATCCGCAACTGACGGTCCCTGAGCTGGTCGTAGAGCCGCGAGAGGATCTCGTTGCCGCCGCTTCGCACGATCTCGGCGTGGAAGCAGCGGTCCGTGACGGCCGCCGCCTCCAGGTCACCGGCGGCCGCCTGCTCCTTCTGCCGGGCCAGCAGGCCCTCCAGCCGCTCGATGAGCCCGGGGGGCGCGGGGACGGCCTTGCGTGCCGCGTGCTCCTCCACGAGCAGCCGGGTCTCCACCACGTCCGCGATCTCCTGGGCGGAGACGGGCAGCACCAGCGCACCCTTTTTCGGGTAAAGCTTGATGAGCCCCTCGACCTCCAGCCGGAGCAGCGCCTCGCGCACCGGCGTGCGCGAGACCCCCACGGCCTCGGCGAGTTCACCCTCGGTCAGGAGGGTCCCGCCTTCGTAGCGGCGGTTCAGCACACCCTGTTTGACGTGGGCGTAGACGCGGTCGGCGGCGGGCGGTTGCTTCACGGCGACGGTCATGCCGACAGCATAGATACAACAGGGACGCGTGGTTGCATGCGTCCATGATGCGGACCGGACCCGCGCGCAGCCGACGAGTGTGTCGGTGATCACGCAACCGTCTGTGCTACTTACGTGTCTTACACATGCGGCCCCCTCAGTTTTCACAGCCGTTCGACGTCAACTCGGCCGCTAAATAGGGGAATTACAGACAAGCGGGGTATCTCACTTGAAAACCGGCATCCAGGGCATCCGTATCCGCAGAGCCGTCGGCGCCGCCGTGACCACCGGCGCCCTGTTCGCGACCGGAGCCCTCTACTCGGCGCCCGCGCAGGCCGCTCCCGCGACGCCCACGATCACCGCCAAGGGCGGTTTCGTGATGAACAACGCCAACGGCAGGACGCTGTACACCAAGACGGCGGACACCAGGCGCTCCACCGGCTCCACCACCAAGATCATGACCGCGCTGGTGGTGCTGAAGCAGTCGAACCTGAACCTGGACGCGAAGTACACCGTCCCGATGGCGGCCAGCGACTACATCGTGTCGAAGAACGCCTCCTCGGCCGGCCTGATCGTCGGTGACAAGGTCACCGTCCGCCAGCTGCTGTACGGCCTGATGCTGCCCTCCGGCTGCGACGCCGCGTTCGCCCTGGCCGACAAGTTCGGCACCGGCTCGACGCGGGCGGCGCGCCAGAAGTCGTTCATCGGCAAGATGAACGCCACCGCCAAGAGCCTCGGCCTGAAGAACACGCACTTCGACTCGTTCGACGGCATCGGCAGCGGCAACAACTACTCCACGCCGCGCGACCTGACGAAGCTCGCCAGCAACGCGATGAAGAACGCCACGTTCCGCACGGTCGTCAAGACGCAGAAGTACACGGCGAAGACGATCACCAAGTCCGGCGGCACCCGGACGATGCCGACGTGGACGAACACCAACGCGCTGCTCGGCACCTACAGCGGCGCGATCGGTGTGAAGACCGGCTCGGGCCCGGAGTCGAAGTTCTGCCTGGTCTTCGCCGCCACCCGCAACGGCAAGACCGTCATCGGCACCGTCCTCGCCTCCACCAGCAAGGACACCCGCACCTCGGACGCGAAGAAGCTGCTCAACTACGGCTTCGCCAAGCTGGGCTGACGCACCGCGACCAGCAGGACCCCAGTGAAGGGGCCTTCCGCTCGGCGGAGGGCCCCTTCGCCGTCCGGGACGGGTCCCGTGCGCCCTACGGCGTCACCGCGAAGTTCCGCAGGATCGCCGCCGCCAGCTCCGGGTCGCCCTCCGTCTTCACCCGGTCCGCCACCGCCTGAGGGCTCACCCGGCCGCAGGCCAGCCGTACGTACGTCTCCCAGTCGAGGGTGAGGGAGGCGGCCGGTCCGAGCGCGGGGGCCGTCTCGACGGTGCCGCGGCCCTGGATGTCGACGCGGACCGTGCGCAGGAACTCCACGGGGCCGTGCACGTCGAAGACGACGGCCGAGCTGCGCGGGGCGTCCGCCCGCTCGGCGACGACCCGCGGGAGTTCGGCGAGCAGCACGTCCCGGGCGACGTGCGCGCCGGGGGAGTCGAGGTTGCCGGGCTGCCCGAGCGCCGTGCGCAGGTCCTGCTCGTGCACCCACACGTCGAAGGCGTGCCGGCGCATGGACTCCTCCAGCGTCAGCTCGGTGCCGAGCGGCCCGCGCACCTTCGTGCCCGGGTCGCGCGAGTCGTTGCGCAGCTGGCGGTTGCGGCGGATGATCATGTACTCCAGCTCGGCCGTCATCTCCGGCGCCGTGTGGTGGCGGCGGACGTCGACCTGCATCTCCATGTAGCGCTGGTGGTCATTGGTGACGTGGAACAGGTCGCGCGGGAGCGTGTGGATCGGGCGCGGGTCGCCGAGCATCTCGGAGTCCAGCCCGATGACGTGCGAGACGACATCGCGCACCGACCAGCCCGGGCAGGGGGTGCGCCGGTTCCAGTCTGCCTCCACAAGCGGTTGGACCAGCTCGGATATCGCCTCGATGGAGTGAGTCCAGGCGTCGGCGTAGGGCTGGAGGGTGGGATGCAGACTCACGGAACGGGACCCCTCGGCGGTTGGTACACGGGCAGGTGGTGGCGGCGTCGCCAGTGGGAGGTGGCTGCTGTCGGCGGGTGTCTCGAGACGCTAAGTTACGCTGCTGTGAGGCACCCCGGCAGTCCTTTCGTGTGACGATCGTAGGCCTGCGGGGAAGCCCCTGTGGACGGCCCTTATGCCAGGACGGTGGTAGTGTGCGCGCCTCTCTGCTCCAGATCGCCGTAGACGAGGGCGAATCGGTCGCGTCGCGCCGGCTCCGGGTCGCCGCGCTGGTACGGGAACAGGCCGGGGCCGACCTCGTCGTGCTGCCGGAGCTGTGGACCACGGGCGCGTTCGCGTACGAGGAGTTCGAGCGGGAGGCCGAGCCGCTCCAGGGGCCCACGTACGAGGCGATGGCCAAGGCCGCGAGCGACGCGGGGGTGTGGCTGCACGCCGGGTCGATCCCCGAACGGGACCCGCAGGGAACGCTGTACAACACCTCACTCCTCTTTACCCCCTCCGGCGAACTCGCCGCCTCCTACCGCAAGATCCACCGCTTCGGCTTCGACCAGGGCGAGGCCGTGCTGATGGGCGCGGGCGAGGAGCTCGTGACGGTGCGTCTGCCGGGCACGCGCCTGGGCCTCGCCACCTGTTACGACCTCCGTTTCCCCGAGCTCTTCCGCGGTCTGGTCGACGCCGGTGCCGAGACGCTGGTCGTCGTGTCGGGCTGGCCGGAGCGCCGCCGGGCGCACTGGACGCTGCTGGCTCAGGCACGGGCGGTGGAGAACCAGGCGTTCGTGCTCGCGTGTGGAACGGCCGGAACACACGCCCGAGTTCCGCAGGCGGGTCACTCGATCGTGGTCGATCCGTGGGGCGAGGTGCTGGCCGAGGCCGGCCCGGGCGAGGAGGTCCTCACGGTGGAGTTCGACCCCGGGAAGGCCGAGACGACCAGGTCCCAGTTCCCGGCCCTGAAGGACCGCGTCCTGGGCCTGGAACCGCCCCGGCGGCCGGGGCGGTAGCGCTCGCCGGCATGTGCTAGTCGTCCTCCCGCTCCTTCTCCGCCAGGTGGATCACGCACACCGCCAGGGCGACCAGCAGGGCCGGGTCGGCGTCCTCGCGGACGACATCGATGCCGTAGGTGTCCCGGAGGGTGATCCAGCGGCGGGAGATCACGGCCAGCAGTTCGCCGTCGTACTCGATCGCGAACTCGCGGTCGAGGATCCTGCCGCTGACGTCCAGCTCGTTGCCGTCGGCCAGGGAGACCCGGTAGTGGTGGCGCAGCAGGGACAGGCGTTTGCGGCGGATGGTGGCCAGGGGCTCGCCGGCCCGCTGCAGGACCATCGTGTCGCGCAGGGCGAGCATCTTCTGGTGGATGTCGATCAGGACCCGCCCCTGGGTGTCCTTCAGCTCCCAGGTGTCCCGCAGGCGCAGCGCCTTGCCGTCGACGAGGAAGACCTTGGTGCCCCGCTCGTCCTCGATCCAGTAGTCGTCGCCGATGCCGAGGAGCCGGTCGTACACGAGGAATCTCATGCCTTCAGCGCTTCCCCGGGGACCGGTCCGAAACGCCGCCGGTAGGCCGACGGGCTGAGTCCGGTCGCCTCCCGCAGCCGGGTACGCAGGTTCGCGGCGGTCCCCAGTCCGCTCCTGGCGGCCACCACCTCCAGCCGTTCCTCGCCCCGCTCGATCAGCCGGCAGGCCAGCGCCACCCGCTCCCCGGTCAGCCACGCCAGGGGGGTCGTCCCCAGCTGGGCGCGGAAGCGCCGGTGGAGGGTCGCCGGGCTGACACGCGCGCGTGCCGCCAGGTCCGTCACCGTCAGCGGCTCGCCCAGCCGCTCCTGCGCCCACGCCAGCAGCGGGCCCAGCGACTCGTCCCGCACCTCGGGCACCGGCCGCTCCACGAACTGCCGCTGTCCGCCGTCCCGGTGCCCGGCGAACACCAGCCGCCGGGAGACGGCGTTGGCGACCTCCGCGCCGTGGTCCCGCCGTACGACGTGCAGACCGAGGTCGAGCGCCGACGCGCTGCCGGAGGCGGTCAGGATGTCCCCGTCGTCGACGAAGAGCACATCCGGCTCCAGACGGACCCGGGGGAAGCGGGCCCGGAACGCCCCGGCCCACATCCAGTGGCAGGCCGCCCGCCGCCCGTCCAGCAGCCCGGCCTCCGCCAGCGTGAACGCGCCCGAGCAGAACCCGATGAGCCGGGCCCCACGCGCGTGTGCCCGCCGTACGGCGTCCAGGACGCGCGGGGACCGCGGGGTGCCGGTGTCGGGCCGGTTCGGCACGATCAGCGTGTCCGCCTCCTCGGCGGCGCCGAGCCCGGCCACCCCGGTGAGCGTGAAGAAACCGTCCCGCATCCGGGTGCGCGGACCGGCCGCGCACAGCCGGAAGTCGTACAGCTCCCGGCCCAGCTCGGGCCTGCGCAGCCCGAAGATCTCGATGGCGCAGCTCATCTCGAACGGGTTGGAGTTCTCGTCGACGACCAGCACCACACGGTGCGGCTGAGAGGATCCTTGCGGCATGTGCGATTCCTAGCACTCGTGGGCCCGGCCCGGTACCCCGCACGATGACCGCATGGAACCGATCTCTCTCACCGACGCCCTGGCCTCCTTCACCGACCGGTGGAGCCCGCGCATCGTCACCGCCGTCAACGACTACGACGTGCGGATCGCCAAGGTGGAGGGCGAGCACCTCTGGCACGTCCACGACCACACCGACGAGTTCTTCCTCGTCCTGGACGGCGAGCTGCACATCGGCCTGCGCGAGGCGGGCACCGAGCGCACGGTCGTCCTGCCGAAGGGCAGCGTCTTCACCGTCCCGCGCGGCACCGAGCACAAGCCGTACGCGCCCGTGCCCACCGCCCTGCTGCTCTTCGAGCCGGCCGGCACCCTCACGGTCGGCGACCGCCACGACGACGTCCCCGACCATGTGGACGCCACGACGGGACACGCGCTGACGTGAGTGTCGGTGCCGGGTGGCACCCTGGAACGCATGAACCACTCGGCACCCCGACGCGCCCGCGTCCGCGCCCCCGAGCTGATCGGCAAGGGCGGCTGGCTGAACACGGGCGGCACCCCGTACACCCTGGCCGACCTGCGCGGACGTATCGTCATCCTGGACTTCTGGACGTTCTGCTGCATCAACTGCCTGCACGTCCTGGACGAGCTGCGCGAGCTGGAGGCCAAGCACCGGGACACGGTCGTGGTCATCGGGGTGCACTCGCCGAAGTTCGTGCACGAGGCGGAGCACCAGGCGGTCGTGGACGCGGTGGAGCGGTACGGGGTGGAGCACCCGGTGCTGGACGACCCCGAGCTCGCCACCTGGAAGCAGTACGCGGTGCGGGCCTGGCCGACGCTGGTCGTCATCGACCCGGAGGGGTACGTCGTCGCCCAGCACGCCGGTGAGGGGCATGTGCACGCCATCGAGCGGCTGGTGAGCGAGCTGGAGGCCGAGCACGGGGCCAAGGGCACGCTCCGGCGCGGCGACGGGCCGTACGTGCCGCCGGAGCCGGAGCCGACGGCGCTGCGCTTCCCCGGCAAGGCGCTGCTGCTGCCGTCCGGCACCTTCCTGGTCAGTGACACCACCCGGCACCAGCTGGTGGAGCTGGCGGGGGACGGGGAGACGGTGGTGCGGCGGATCGGCGCCGGGGTGCGCGGGTTCGCCGACGGCGGCCCGGACACCGCCGCCTTCAACGAGCCGCAGGGGCTCGCCCTCCTGCCCGACGGCTCGGTGGTGGTCGCCGACACGGTCAACCACGCCCTGCGGCGGCTGGAGGTGGCCACCGGCGAGGTCACGACGCTGGCGGGCACGGGCCGGCAGTGGTGGCAGGGCTCGCCCACCTCGGGTCCGGCCCGCGAGGTGGACCTCTCCTCCCCCTGGGACGTCGCCTGGTGGCAGGACAGGGTGTGGATCGCGATGGCCGGCGTCCACCAGCTGTGGGCGTACGACCCGGCCGAGCGGACCGTGACCGTCACGGCCGGCACGACCAACGAGGGGCTCGTCGACGGGCCCGGCGCCGAGGCCTGGTTCGCCCAGCCCTCGGGGCTCGCGGTCTCCCACGACGGCGAGCGCCTCTGGCTCGCCGACTCCGAGACCTCCGCCCTGCGCTGGGTCGGCGCGGACGGCTCGGTCCACACCGCCGTCGGCACCGGCCTGTTCGACTTCGGCCACCGCGACGGCACGGCCGGACAAGCCCTGTTCCAGCACCCGCTGGGCGTCACCGCCCTGCCCGACGGGTCGGTCGCCGTCGCCGACACCTACAACCACGCCCTGCGCCGTTACGACCCGGCGACCGGCGAGGTGACCACGCTCGCCACCGACCTGCGCGAACCCAGCGACGCGGTGCTCGTCGGCGAGGACATCGTGGTCGTGGAGTCGGCCCGGCACCGGCTGACCCGGCTGCGGCTGCCGGAGGAGGCCGTGCAGGTCGCCGGGGTCGCCCACCGTACGCAGCGGGAAGCCACCGAGGTCGCCCCCGGGCGGCTCCAGCTGGACGTGATCTTCGAGGCTCCGGCGGGACAGAAGCTGGACACGCGCTACGGGCCCTCGACCCGGCTGCTGGTCTCCGCCACCCCGCCCGAGCTGCTGCGCGACGGCGAAGGCGCGGGAACCGATCTGTCCCGCGCCCTGGAGCTCGATCCCGCCGTCCCAGAAGGCGTGCTGCACGTGTCCGCGATGGCCGCCTCCTGCGACGACGATCCGGCCAACGAGTACCCGGCCTGCCACGTCCACCAGCAGGACTGGGGCGTGCCCGTCCGCCTCACCGAAGGGGGGACGGACCGCCTGCCCCTGGTCCTGGCCGGGCTGGACGCCTGAGCCGGGGACCCGTCAGACGCCGTAACCGTCGTTGTAGCCGTGCCGGTGGTGCACCCGGTCGTCCTCGACGACCGGGGTCGTCGGGGGCACCACCACGCGCCGGCGCCGGGCGATGCTGCTGAACGTCGTGACGCCGATCAGACCCACGATCATCAGGATGACGCCGACGAGGTCGAGGTTGACCCCCTGCATCTTCCAGTCGGTCGCGAATGTGAGGATGGCTCCCACGGCGATGAGGATGATGCATCCGCCGAGGCCCATGAGTGTCGCCTCCCTGTCCGGTCCTTCCGGTCACCTCCGGGTACCCGGCCGGGCACGGCCCATGCCTCACAGGGACTTGACAGGACGTCTACTCCGCCTCCATGAACGCCACCAGGGCGTTGGCCAGCAGGAACGGGTCGTCGGCGCCGCACAGTTCGCGGACGCTGTGCATCGACAGGATGGCCACGCCGATGTCGACGGTCCGAATGCCGTGCCGCGCCGCGGTGATCGGGCCGATGGTGGTGCCGCACGGCATGGAGTTGTGGGAGACGAACGCCTGGAAGGGCACGCCCGCCTTCTCGCAGGCGGCGGCGAACACCGCCCGGCCCGAACCGTCCGTGGCGTAGCGGTTGTTGACGTTGACCTTGAGGAGGGGGCCGCCGTTGACACGGGGGTGGTGCGTCGGGTCGTGCCGCTCCGCGTAGTTGGGGTGCACGGCGTGGCCCGTGTCGGAGGACAGGCAGACCGTACCCGCGAAGGCCCGCGCCCGGTCCTCGTACGACCCGCCCCGTGCGAACACCGAGCGTTCCAGCACGGTGCCGAGCAGCGGGCCGTCCGCGCCCGTGTCGGACTGGGAGCCGTTCTCCTCGTGGTCGAAGGCGGCCAGGACGGGGATGTACGGCAGGTCGGGGCCCGACTGGGCGACCGCGGCCAGGGCCGCCGTCCCCGCGTGCACGGACAGCAGGTTGTCCATGCGCGGGCCGGCCACCAGCTCGCGGTCGCGGCCCAGGTAGGCCGGCGGCTCCACGGAGTGCGTCATCAGGTCCCAGCCGGTGACCTGGCCCGCCGGGACACCGGCCGTCTCCTCCAGGAAGGCGATCAGGTCGCCGTCGCGTACGTAGTCGCCCAGGCCCCACACCGGCTGCATGTGCCGCTGCTTGTCGAGCTTGAGGCCGTCCGAGGTCACCGAGCGGTCCAGGTGGATGGCGAGCTGGGGCACCCGCAGCAGCGGCCGGTCCACGTTCACCAGGCGGGTGGAGCCGTCGCGCAGGACCAGGCGGCCCGCGAGGCCGAGGTCGCGGTCCAGCCAGGAGTTCAGCAGCGGTCCGCCGTAGATCTCCACGGCGACCTGCCGCCAGCCGTGCGCCGCGCTGTCGGGCCGGGGCTTGACGCGCAGGTTGGGGGAGTCGGTGTGGGCGCCGACGATCCGGAACGGCGTGTGGGGCGCGGCGCCCTCGGGGACGTACCAGGCCACGATCGCGCCGCCGCGCAGCACGTACCGGCCGCCGGCCGTTCCGTCCCAGGCGTCCGTCTCCGCGACCTGCCGGAAGCCGGCCTTCTCCAGCCGCTCCGCGGCGTTGGCCACGGCGTGGTACGGGGTCGGGCTCGCCGCCAGGAAGGTCATCAGATCGTCGGTGTGGCCGCGGTCGAAAGTCATGGGTTCACCTTAACGACGGACGCGGGCCCGTTCCCTGCGAGAAGGGACGGACCCGCGTGCGGTGATCTCGGCAGGACCGGCGGGTCGGTCGAGCCGCATCGGCGCGTCGAGGCCGGCCGCCGAGGCGGCGGTGGCGGTGGTCAGTGTGACGCCGGCGGCCCCGGACAGGGCCGGTGCGGCGGATGCGGCCAGACGCCCGCGGGGGCGCGAAGCCGCAGGCCCCGTTCGACGTGGCGGCACAACTCCCGCGTCCGGTCGGCACGGAATACGCCATGCCCCGGCGGCGCGGACATCCGCGGCGCCGGGGCATGGGGCGCAGGTTCCGTGGCCGGGCCTAGAACGCGGCCTCGTCCAGCTCCATGATCTCCAGGTCGACGCCCTGGGCCACCTTGCGGGCCAGGGTGACGCCCGGCAGGACGGTGGCCGCGAAGAACTTCGCCGCCGCGATCTTGCCCTGGTAGAAGGCCTTGTCCTTGCTGGAGGCGGTCTGCAGCTTCTCGGCGGCGATCGCGGCGCCCTTGAGCAGCAGGTAACCGACGATCACGTCACCGGAGGCCATCAGCAGGCGGGTGGTGTTCAGCCCGACCTTGTAGATGTTCTTGACGTCCTGCTCGGTGGCCGCCAGGTCGGTCAGCATCAGGCCGACGATGGCCTCCAGCTCCACGGCCGCCTTGGCCAGGTGCTCGCGGGCGGCGGCCAGCTCCTCGCCGCCGGTGCCGAGCGCCAGGAACTTCTTGATGTCCTCGGCGAGGGAGTTCAGCGCGGCGCCCTGGTTGCGGACGATCTTCCGGAAGAAGAAGTCCTGGCCCTGGATCGCGGTGGTGCCCTCGTACAGGGTGTCGATCTTGGAGTCCCGGATGTACTGCTCGACCGGGTACTCCTGGAGGAAGCCCGAGCCGCCGAAGGTCTGCAGCGACTGGGCGAGCAGCTCGTAGGCCTTCTCGGAGCCGTAGCCCTTGACGATCGGCAGGAGCAGGTCGTTCAGCGCGTGCTCGGTGGAGGCGTCCTCGCCGTTCGCCTCCTTGACCTGGATGGCGTCCTGGATGGAGGCGGTGTACATCACCAGGGCGCGCATGCCCTCCGCGTACGCCTTCTGCGTCAGCAGCGAGCGGCGTACGTCGGGGTGGTGGGTGATGGTGACCTTCGGCGCGGTCTTGTCCATGAAGTTCGCCAGGTCCGGGCCCTGGACGCGCTCCTTGGCGTACTCCAGCGCGTTCAGGTAGCCGGTGGACAGCGTGGAGATCGCCTTCGTGCCGACCATCATCCGCGCGAACTCGATGATGCGGAACATCTGGCGGATGCCGTCGTGCTTGTCGCCGATCAGCCAGCCCTTGGCGGGGTGCTTGTCGCCGAAGGTCATCTCGCAGGTGTTGGAGACCTTCAGGCCCATCTTGTGCTCGACGTTGGTGGCGTACACGCCGTTGCGCTCGCCGAGCTCGCCGGTCTCGAAGTCGAACAGGTACTTCGGGACGAGGAAGAGGGACAGGCCCTTGGTGCCCGGGCCGGCGCCCTCGGGACGCGCGAGCACGTAGTGGAGGATGTTCTCCGACATGTCGTGCTCACCCGAGGTGATGAACCGCTTCACGCCCTCGATGTGCCAGGAGCCGTCCTCCTGCTGGACGGCCTTGGTGCGGCCGGCGCCGACGTCCGAGCCGGCGTCCGGCTCGGTGAGCACCATCGTGGAGCCCCACTGCTTCTCCACAGCGATCTTCGCTATGTGCTTCTGGACCTCGTTGCCCTCCTCGAAGAGGATGCCGGCGAAGGCCGGGCCGGAGGAGTACATCCACACGGCCGGGTTCGCACCGAGGATCAGCTCGGCGTAGGCCCAGATCAGCGAGCGGGGAGCGGTGGTGCCGCCGATCTCCTCGGGCAGGCCGAGGCGCCAGTACTCCGAGTCCATGAAGGCCTGGTAGCTCTTCTTGAAGGACGCGGGGATCGGGGCGGTGTTGGTCTCCGGGTCGAAGACGGGCGGGTTGCGGTCGGCGTCCGCGAAGGACTCCGCCAGCTCGTTCTCCGAGAGCCGCGTGAGCTCCTCGAGGATGCTCTTCGCGGTCTCGACGTCCATCTCCTCGAACGGGCCCGTGCCGTACAGCTTGTCGCGGCCCAGCACTTCGAAGAGGTTGAACTCGATGTCGCGGAGATTCGACTTGTAGTGCCCCATGGCGACGGCTCCGTTTGTCGGGTCGGCGAGGCACTGACTCCTCGCATCTGTTCACGTACCAACAAGTAGCTCCGATGATGCTACCCGCCGGTAATAAGAAGCAACCCCGATCCGGTCATCTGTGACAGGTCACACCGGGGGCCCGGAGCCCGTATGAGGGACCACCGCGCTCGGTACGCTTGCGCCCATGTACGGCTACGACCAGAACGTCGGTGCCCAGCAGGGCTACGTCCCGCCGCAGCAGCAGATGCCCGGCGGGTACGGACAGCAGCAGGCGCCGCTGTACCCGGAGCCGTCCCCGCCTTCGCTCGCGGACGCGGTCCGGGCCTTCACCACGGGGCAGATGTCCGCCGAGGACTTCCAGCAGGTCTTCGCGACCTCGAAGGTGTACTGCCCGCGCGGCGACAACCCCGGCTTCCTCGCCCTGCACAACACCCAGCAGCCGGTGATCCCGATGTTCACCTCGCTGAAGGAGCTGCGGCGGTACGCGGGCAAGGAGTCCAAGTACTTCGTGATCACCGGCGCGGAGGTGATCGACCTGCTGCCGACCGGCTACGGGTTCGTCCTCGACATGGAGGGCGAGCACCGGATCGTGTTCGACGCGAAGGCGGTCGAGCAGATGGTCGAGTTCGCGATGCGCCGGATGTACGGCTGACACCGGATCACGGCTGACAGTCGCTCTCCTCGGACGGTCGCTCTCCTCGGACGGCCGCACGGCCTCCGCCCTGCCTGCATCCCCTGGGGCCGACGCGCGCCCGGGTACGGGAATGCCCTCCCGGTTTTCTCTGTTCTGCTGGCAGAAAGTTCAACGCTCAACTAAAGTGGGCGTACACCGAGGAGGTACCGACATGCCCGCAGTGACCGTCGAGAACCCGTTGACGCTGCCCCGTGTGACCGCTCCCGCCGACGCCGTGGCACGTCCCGTGCTCGCCGTCACGACCGCGCCGAGCGGTTTCGAGGGCGAGGGCTTCCCGGTGCGCCGGGCCTTCGCGGGGATCAACTACCGCTATCTCGACCCGTTCATCATGATGGACCAGATGGGCGAGGTGGAGTACGCGCCCGGCGAGCCCAAGGGCACGCCCTGGCATCCGCACCGCGGCTTCGAGACCGTCACGTACATCATCGACGGGATCTTCGACCACCAGGACAGCCACGGCGGTGGCGGCACCATCACCAACGGCGACACCCAGTGGATGACCGCCGGCTCGGGCCTGCTGCACATCGAGGCCCCGCCGGAGCACCTGGTGATGTCCGGCGGGCTCTTCCACGGCCTCCAGCTGTGGGTGAACCTCCCGGCCAAGGACAAGATGATGGCCCCCCGCTACCAGGACATCCGCGGCGGCTCCGTGCAGCTGCTGACCTCCCCGGACGGCGGCGCGCTGCTGCGCGTGATCGCCGGCGAGCTGGACGGCCACGCCGGTCCCGGCATCACGCACACCCCGATCACGATGATCCACGCGACGCTGGCGCCGGGTGCGGAGGTCACCCTGCCGTGGCGCGAGGACTTCAACGGCCTGGCGTACGTGCTGGCCGGCCGGGGCGCGGTGGGTGACGAGCGCCGTCCCGTCCACATGGGGCAGACGGCCGTCTTCGGCGCCGGTTCCTCGCTGACCGTCCGCGCGGACGAGCAGCAGGAGTCCCGGTCGCCGGACCTGGAGGTCGTGCTGCTGGGCGGCCGGCCGATCCGGGAGCCGATGGCCCACTACGGCCCGTTCGTCATGAACACCAAGGACGAGCTGATGCAGGCCTTCGAGGACTTCCAGAAGGGCCGGCTGGGGACGATCCCGGCGGTGCACGGGATGTCCGAGGCCGGACCGGAGGCGTGAGCGCCGGTTCCGGGGCGCTCGGGGCGCGCTCCGGCGGAGGGTCCGCCGGAGCGCGTCAGGTCCGTTCGTCGGGCTTCTCCCAGGTGATCGCGTGCAGGGTGACGGACACCAGGCCGTAGTCGTCCTCCTGCCAGCCCAGCACGGTGATCGCCGCGGCGCGGTTCTCATCCGTCAGCACGCAGGCGGTGAGTCCCTTGCGGATGTTCTTCTTGGTGACGGTGAAGCCGAAGTCGGTGGCCGCGGTGCACGTCCGGGCGTCGGCGGGACCGCTGACGGCGGCGAGATCGCCGCTGGTTCCGATGACGGACCTGCCGTCGTCGTTCGACGGCTGGTAGAGGGCGATGTCGTCCATGCCGTCGGTGAAGTCCAGGTCCAGGTTGGACGCCGTCCGCAGGACGAGCTTGCGCTCTTCCCGCACCGCCGCGGCACCACCCGTCCCCTGCACCCCGGCGGAGCTTCCGGCGGCCGGTGAGGCCGAGGTGCCCAGGGAGGAGGCGGTGGGCGAAGAGGCGGTGGGCGACGAGGCGGTGGGGGACGCGGTCGGGCCGGCCGCCGGAGGCGGGGTGCCGGCACCCCGGCCGGAAGGGCCGCCTTCCTGGGCCAGGACGTAGGCCACCGTGCCCCCCACGGCCACCAGCGCGGCGGCCACGAAGCCCACCGTGGTGCCCTTGAAGGCGAGCCCGAACCGGCGGCCGCGCACCGACAGGCTGGACACCGCACCCGGGGCGTACGCCCGCCGCATCCGCCGTACGACGTCCTCCTCCGTCTCGGCGCGGGCGCGTCGTGCCGCGTTCTCGGCCTGCACGCTGATGCTCATCGCCTCGGCGTGGGCCTGTGCCTGACGCCGTGTCGCCTCGGCCAGATCCTCGCTGAACCGGCGCAGCATGTGCGGTTCCCTCGCGTTCTCCCCGGCCTCGCCCTCCTGGGGTGCCGACGTTCCCATGTCGCTCCTTCTACGCCGCCGGGACGGAACAGAGCACACATGGTGCAGGCGGTGCCGAGGCCGCCGTCGTCACTCACCTGCCGATCACTCAAAAGGCTGATGCCGTGCCGGGTGTTGACCCGTCGGCCGACTCGTACAGCTCGAACCACGTGCTCTTGCCGCGCCCGCGTGGGTCGACGCCCCAGGCGTGGGCCAGGAGTTCGATCAGCATCAGGCCGCGGCCGGAGGACGCCAGCTCCCCGGGACGGCGTTTGTGCGGCAGATCGTCGCTGGCGTCGGTGACCTCCACGCGCAGCCGCCGCTCGCCGGGCTCGCCGTCGACCTGCGCGGTCAGCAGGGCGTCGGTGTCGGTGTGCACCAGGACGTTGGTGAGCGTCTCCGACACCAGCAGCACCGCCGAGTCCACCTGGTCCGGTGAGTCCCAGTCGTGCAACAGCTCGCGCAGCTGCTGCCGGGCCACCGCGATCCGCTCCGGCTCGGCCTGCGCGACGGTCAGCATGGTGCGGCGCACGAGCGGCCGTACGCTCGCCGTGCCGCCGCAGCCACAGCCCTCGCCCTCCCGGCACAGCAGCAGCATGGCGATGTCGTCCTCGCGCCGGTCGGCCAGCGGACCGGTGGTGTGGTGGGAGGTCGGCCCGTGCACGGCCTGCACCAGCGTGTCGGCGAGTTCCTCCAGGTCGCCCTTGTGCTCCTCGAGGATGCTCCGCAGTCGCTGCCAGCCGGTCTCCAGGTCGTGCCCGCCCGTCTCGATCAGGCCGTCGGTGCAGATCAGCATGGTCTCGTCGGGCTCCAGCGCGAACCGCGTGGTGGGGTAGTCGGCGTCCGGGTCGATGCCCAGGGGCAGCCCGCCCGCCGTCGGCCGGGTCAGTACCGTCCCGTCCGCCATCCGGATCACGGGGTCGGGATGCCCGGCACGGGCCACCTCCAGCACCCCGCCGACCGGGTCGACCTCCACGTACAGACAGGTCGCGAAGCGCAGCTCGGCCGGCTCGGCGTCGTTGATGCCGTGCAGGAAGCGGGAGGCCCGGGAGAGCACCGCGTCGGGCCGGTGGCCCTCGGAAGCGTACGCGCGCAGCGCGATGCGCAGCTGGCCCATCAGCCCGGCCGCCCGTACGTCATGGCCCTGGACGTCGCCGATGACCAGGGCGAAACGGCCGCTGGGCAGCGGGATCACGTCGTACCAGTCGCCGCCGACCTGGAGGCCGCCGCCGGTGGGGACGTAACGGGCGGCGACCAGCATGCCGGGGATGCGCTGCGGGCCCAGCCGGGGCAGCATCGTGCGCTGCAGTCCGTCGGTCAGCTCCCGCTGGCTCTCGGCGGCGCCCGCCCGGGACAGGGCCTGGGCCAGCATCCGCGCCACCGTCGTCAGCACCGAGCGCTCGTCCGGGGTGAACGCCACCGGATAGGCGAAGGCCGCCAGCCACGCGCCGATGGTGCGTCCGGCCACGATCAGCGGCAGGAACGCCCAGGAGCGGCGCCCGAAGCGCTCGGCCAGCGGCCAGGTCACCGGGTAGCGGGCCTTGTACTGCACGGGCGAGGAGAGGTAGACCGCCCGGCCGGTGCGGACCACCTCGGCGGCCGGGTAGTCGGTGTCCAGCGGCATGTGCAGGAACGGGTCCTCGTCGCCAGGCCGCTGCCCGTGGTGGCCGATGATCGTCAGCCGGTCGCCCTCCACGCCGAACACCGCGAGCCCGTCGGGCGAGAAGCCGGGCATCGCCAGGTTGGCCGCGACCCGCAGCACCTCCTGTGTGGAGCGCGCCTCGGCCAGCGCCCGGCCCGCGTCCAGCAGGAACGCCTCCCGGGAGCGCCGCCAGTCGCCGGTGACGGCGCTGCGCCCGGCCGGGGTGCCGGGCGCGGGTTCGGTGACCTCCTGGAGGGTGCCGATCAGCTCGTAGGCCTTGCGCACCCGGTCGAAGGACGGCTTGGAGCGACTGCGGACGACCCGGACGACCCGCCCCTTGTCGTCCATGATCCTGATCCGGACCTCGGCGAGCGTGCCCTCCGCGGCGGCCAGCTGCACCACCCCGGTGATCTCGTTCCAGTCGACCGGGTGCAGCCGGGACCGCACCTGGGCCTCGGTCAGGCTGACCTGCTCGGCGGGCAGCCCGAGCAGCCGTGCGGCCTCGGAGTCGACCGTGACCAGCCCGGTGGCGGTGTCCCAGTGCCACAGCCCGGTCGCGAGGGCGGCCAGGACCTCCCCCACGGCGGGCAGGGGCTCACCAGTACGCATTGCCCCACTTTAAGGAGAGATGATCGAACACTGCCACCGAAGCCGTACAGGCACGCGTCCCGTTATGGATGGGCGACGATCTTGAGGTGGCCGGTACCCTGGGGACCAGTTTCACGTGAAACACCGACCCCTATCCGCGAAGACTGGATGAACGACGATGCATCGGTACAGGTCCCACACCTGCGGCGAGCTCCGCGCCTCTGACGTCGGCACCGACGTCCGGCTGAGTGGCTGGCTGCACAATCGGCGCGACCTGGGCGGCATCCTCTTCATCGATCTGCGCGACCACTACGGCATCACGCAGCTCGTCGCCCGTCCGGGGACCGAGGCGTACGAGGCCCTCGACAAGCTCTCCAAGGAGACCGTCGTCCGGGTCGACGGCCGGGTCGTCTCGCGCGGTGCGGAGAACGTCAACCCGAACCTGCCCACCGGTGAGATCGAGGTCGAGGTCTCCGAGGTCGAGGTGCTCGGCGAGGCCGGCCCGCTGCCCTTCACCATCAACACCGAGGACGGCGTCAACGAGGAACTGCGCCTGGAGTACCGCTTCCTCGACCTGCGCCGCGAGCGCATGCACCGCAACATCATGCTGCGCACGCAGGTCATCTCGGCGATCCGCCAGAAGATGGCCGCGATGGGCTTCAACGAGCTCGCGACCCCCATCCTGACGGCCACCTCCCCCGAGGGCGCCCGCGACTTCGTCGTGCCCTCCCGTCTGCACCCGGGCAGGTTCTACGCCCTTCCGCAGGCGCCGCAGCAGTTCAAGCAGCTGCTGATGATCTCCGGTTTCGACCGCTACTTCCAGATCGCGCCCTGCTTCCGCGACGAGGACGCCCGCGCCGACCGCTCGCCGGGCGAGTTCTACCAGCTCGACGTCGAGATGAGCTTTGTCGAGCAGGAGGACGTCTTCCAGCCCATCGAGAAGCTGATGACGGAGCTGTTCGAGGAGTTCGGCGGCGGCCGGCACGTCACCTCGCCGTTCCCGCGGATCCCGTTCCGCGAGGCGATGCTGAAGTACGGCTCCGACAAGCCGGACCTGCGCGCCAAGCTGGAACTCGTCGACATCACCGACCTCTTCGCGGGCTCGGAGTTCAAGGCGTTCGCCGGCAAGCACGTGCGCGCCCTGCCGGTCCCGGCGGTCCAGGACCAGCCCCGCAAGTTCTTCGACCAGCTCGGTGACTACGCCGTCTCGCAGGGCGCGAAGGGCCTGGCCTGGGTGCGGGTCGGCGAGGACGGTTCGCTGTCCGGCCCGATCGCCAAGTTCCTCACCGAGGAGAACGTCGCCGAGCTGACCAAGCGCCTGTCGCTGGCCCCTGGCCACGCGGTGTTCTTCGGCGCGGGCGAGTTCGACGAGGTCTCCAAGATCATGGGCGCGGTGCGGGTCGAGGCCGCCAAGCGCGCCGGGCACTTCGAGGAGGGCGTCTTCCGATTCTGCTGGATCGTCGACTTCCCGATGTACGAGAAGGACGAGGAGACCGGGCGGATCGACTTCTCGCACAACCCCTTCTCGATGCCGCAGGGCGGCCTTCAGGCCCTGGAGACCCAGGACCCGCTGGACGTCCTGGCCTGGCAGTACGACATCGTCTGCAACGGTGTGGAGCTGTCCTCCGGCGCGATCCGGAACCACGAGCCGGAGATCATGCTCAAGGCCTTCGAGATCGCCGGCTACGACCGGGAGACCACCGAGCGCGAGTTCGCCGGCATGCTGCGCGCCTTCCGCTTCGGCGCCCCGCCGCACGGCGGTATCGCCCCGGGCGTCGACCGCATCGTGATGCTGCTGGCCGACGAGCCGAACATCCGCGAGACCATCGCCTTCCCGCTCAACGGCAACGCCCAGGACCTGATGATGGGCGCGCCGACGGAACTGGACGAGGCACGGCTGCGGGAGCTGCACCTGTCGATCAGGAAGCCGCAGCCGAAGTAACCCGCGTACGACGGTGGCCCGGAGCCGGTCTCGGCTCCGGGCCACCGTCGTCTCCAGGGCTCCGGTACGCCGAAGACCGGGGTGAGGATCGTTCAGGCCGTCGCGAAGCCCGGGCAGCCGTTTCGCGGTGCCTGGGCATGGTCGGCGGGTTCTACCGCGCCACGAACTGGGTCAGGATCGCCTGGACCTCGTAGATGTCGACGCCCTTGGTGAAGGTCTTCTCGATGGGGGCCGGGGTGCCGGAGATCCAGATCTTCAGTTCGGCGTCCAGGTCGAAGGTGCCGGCGGTCTCCACGGAGAAGTGGGTGATGCTGCGGTACGGGACGGAGTGGTACTCGACCTTCTTGCCGGTCAGGCCCTGCTTGTCGACCAGGATCAGGCGGCGGTCGGTGAACAGGATGGTGTCCCGGATCAGCAGGTACGCGGCGTGCACCTGCTCGCCGTGGCCGAGCAGGCGGGCGTAGTCCTGCTGGGCCTTGCCCGGGTCGACGGTGTGGGCGTTGCCGAACAGTGCCATGGTGGGTCCCCCCTGGGTGCGCGTGTGTACGTGCCAGCCATGATCCTCGCCGGGCGCGGCGGGCAGGGCAACCTTTGCGGAGGCGGTGGCCACTGAGGGGATGAACTGTCCCTTCACACCATTCCCGTAAGGACGCATACGTGGCATCCGCCTCCCACCGCCGCTCGCTGAGCAAGCGCCGTGCCGTCGTCGTCTCCGCCGCCGTGCTGGCCGCCGCCACCGGTGCCGGTGTCCTCGTGACGAACGCCGGCGCCACGACCGCCGACCTCTACCACCAGACGCTGCCCGCCAAGGACGGCTGGGCGGCCTCCGGGTCGGGCACGACCGGCGGCGCCAAGGCCGACTCCGCGCACATCTTCACCGTCAGCACCCGGGCGCAGCTGGTGCGGGCGCTCGGCTCCGTCTCCGACACCACGCCGCGGATCATCAAGGTCAAGGGCACCATCGACGCCAACACCGACGACAGCGGCAAGAAGCTGACCTGCGCCGACTACGCCGCCGGCACCGGCTACACGCTGGACGCCTACCTCAAGGCCTACGACCCGGCCACCTGGGGCAAGAAGGCGCCCTCGGGCACCCAGGAGAACGCCCGCGCCGCCGCGCAGGCCAGGCAGGCGAAGACCATCGTCTTCAAGGTGCCGGCCAACACCACGATCGTCGGCGTGCCCGGCACGAACGCCGGGATCAAGGGCGGCAGCCTCCAGGTGAAGGGCGTGGACAACGTCATCGTCCGCAACCTCACCTTCTCCGCCACCGAGGACTGCTTCCCGCAGTGGGACCCCACCGACGGCTCGGCCGGCGAGTGGAACTCGGCGTACGACTCCGTCACCCTGCGCGGCGCCACCCACGTCTGGGCGGACCACAACACCTTCACCGACGCGCCGTTCTTCGACAGCCAGGAGAAGACGTACTTCGGCCGCAAGTACCAGGTCCACGACGGCGCCCTGGACATCACCAACGGCTCCGACCTGGTGACCGTGGAACGCAACCAGTTCACCCACCACGACAAGACCATGCTGATCGGCAGCAGCGACACCGACAGCACCGGCAAGCTGCGCGTCACGATCCACCACAACGTGTGGAAGGGGATCGTGCAGCGGGCCCCGCTGGCCCGCCTCGGGCAGATCCACCTCTACAACAACGCGTACGACACCACGACGCTGAACGGCTACGCGCCGAAGTACAGCATCGACTCGCGGGCGAAGGCGCAGGTCGTCGCCGAGCACAACGCCTGGACGCTGCCGTCCGGCGCGAAGGCCGCCAAGCTGCTCAGCGGTGACGGCACGGGTGCGGTGGCCGGCACGGGCAACCTCGTCAACGGCACGCGGACCGACCTGGTGGCCGCGTACAACGCCGCGAATTCGAAGAAGATCAAGACGACGGTGAACTGGACGCCCACCCTGACAGCCGGCCTCCAGACCTCCGCCAAGAACCTGCCGGCCGAGCTGGCGACGACGACGGGCGCCGGCGTGCTGTCCTGACGGAACAACGCAGGGGCCCGGTGAATCCGTACGTACGGAACCACCGGGCCCCTGGCTGATCGTGTGGCGCGTTACGCGCCGGGCTTCTCCTCCAGGCGCGGGAAGAGGACCGCGCCCTTGGTGACCGTCACGCCGGCGGGGAGCCTGCCCCACGTGCCGGCGTCCTGGACCCGCTGGTCGGCCAGGGCGCCGAGGGCGGGCTCCGCGCCCAGGGAGTCCCAGAGCTTGCGGGAGGTCTCCGGCATGACCGGGTTGAGGAGGACCGCGACCGCGCGGAGGGACTCCGCCGCCGTGTAGAGGATGGTCGCGAGGCGGGCGCGGCCCTCCTCGGAGGTGTCCTTGGCGACCTTCCAGGGCTCCTGCTCGGTGAGGTAGCCGTTGACCTGCTTGACGAAGTCGAAGACCGCCAGGATGCCGCCCTGGAAGTCCAGCTCCTCGCCGATCTTCCGGTCGGCCTCGGCGACCGCCTTCGCCAGGCCGTCGTGGACCGCCTTCTCGGCCTCGCCGTCGGCCGTCGCGGCCGGCAGCTCCCCGCCGAAGTACTTGCCGACCATGGCCGCCACGCGCGAGGCGAGGTTGCCGTAGTCGTTGGCGAGCTCGCTGGTGTAGCGGGCGGAGAAGTCCTCCCACGAGAACGAGCCGTCCTGGCCGAAGGCGATCGCGCGCAGGAAGTACCAGCGGTACGCGTCCACGCCGAAGTGCGAGGTCAGGTCCTGCGGCTTGATACCGGTCAGGTTGGACTTGCTCATCTTCTCGCCGCCGACCATCAGCCAGCCGTTGGCGGCCACCTTGCGGGGCAGCGGCAGGCCCTGCGCCATCAGCATCGCCGGCCAGATCACCGCGTGGAAGCGCAGGATGTCCTTGCCGACCAGGTGGACGTCGGCCGGGAACGTCGAGGCGAACTTCTCCGGGTTCTCGTTGTAGCCGACCGCGGTGGCGTAGTTCAGCAGCGCGTCGACCCACACGTAGATGACGTGCTTGTCATCCCAGGGGATCGGGATGCCCCAGTCGAAGGTGGAGCGGGAGATGGACAGGTCCTGCAGGCCCTGCCGTACGAAGTTCACGACCTCGTTGCGGGCGGACTCGGGCTGGATGAAGTCCGGGTTCGCCTCGTAGTGGGCGAGCAGCCTGTCGGTGTACTCGCTCAGCTTGAAGAAGTAGTTCTCCTCCTTGAGGATCTCCACCGGCCGCTTGTGCACGGAGCACAGCTTCTGGCCCGCGTACTCGCCCTCGCCGTCGAGCAGCTCGCCGGGGAGCTTGTACTCCTCGCAGCCCACGCAGTAGGGGCCCTCGTAGCCGCCCTTGTAGATCTCGCCCTTGTCGTAGAGATCCTGGACGAACTCCTGCACGCGGTCCGTGTGCCGCTTCTGCGTGGTGCGGATGAAGTCGTCGTTCGCGATGTCCAGGTGCTCCCAGAGGGGGCGCCAGGCCTCGGTGACGAGTTTGTCGCACCACTCCTGGGGGCTGACCCCGTTCGCCTCGGCGGTGCGCATGATCTTCTGACCGTGCTCGTCCGTGCCGGTGAGGTACCACACCTTCTCGCCGCGCTGACGGTGCCAGCGCGAGAGCACGTCCCCTGCGACGGTCGTGTAGGCGTGGCCCAGGTGAGGAGCGTCGTTGACGTAGTAGATGGGCGTGGAGACGTAGTACGCCTTCCCCGCCTGCTTCTCGGATCCAGTGGCCGCCATGGTCGAAATCCTACTGGCCCGCTGAAGATCGACTCACATGCGTTTCGGGGGGTGGACCGGCCGTGGTCCACCCCCCGCCCGTGTCGGTTCTCCCGTGGCTACGGGCGCCAGTCGGTCAGGACGGCCTCGTAGAGCTCCTTGTCGGTCAGCTCGCGCGGGGTCTCGCCGGCCAGGAAGTGGGCCGTGTTCGGGGTCTTGAGCTTGCGGAGGTAGTCGAAGGCCTTGTTCTCGGGGTCGCCGAAGGCGACGAAGGAGAAGAAGACGGACGGGTGGTTCTCCGCGGCGTCGGTCAGTGCCTGGGTGGCGGGGGTCTTGGCGTCCGGGGCGCCGTCCGTCTGGAAGACCACCAGGGCGGGGGTGTCCGGGGCGGTCCTGGTGTGGTGGGCGAGGACTTCCTCGACGGCCACGTGGTAGCTCGTACGGCCCATGCGGCCGAGCTCCGCGTGCACGGTGTCGATCTTGTTCTCGTGGTCGGTGAGGGTGAGGTCGGTGGTGCCGTCGAGCTCGGTGGAGAAGAAGGCGACGTGGACCGTGGCCTCGGGGTCGAGGTGAGCGGCCAGGGCGAGGGTCTGCTCGGCGAGGGCCTGGGCGGAGCCGTCCTTGTAGTACGGGCGCATGGAGGCGGAGCGGTCCAGGACGAGGTAGACCTTGGCGCGGGCGCCGGTGAGGTGGTGTTTCTTCAGGGCGGCTCCGGCGGCCTTGTAGGCGGTGGTGAGGCCGGGGGCGCGGGTCCTGAGGCGGGCGAGGGGGAGGGCGGGTTGTGCGGGCTGTGGCTTGGCGGCCTCGGCTTCGCCTTCGGCCTCGGTGTTCCCACCCGCACCGCCCGTGCTGCTTTCGTCGTCGGGTGCGGGTGGCCCCTGTGGGGCGGGCTCGCCGTCGGCGGCCGCGGGTTCGGGCTGCGCGGACCGCGGCTCCGCCTTCGCCGTAGCCTCCTCCGCCTTCTCCTTGGCTTCTCCGGCCTCTTCCTCGGCCTCTTCGACCCCGTCTTCGGCCTCCTCGGCCTTCGGCTCGGGGGTGGCTGCGGTTTCAGGCTCGGTCTTGGCCTCGGTGTCGTCCTTGGGCTCGGGCTGGGTCTTGGACTTGGGCTCGGGCTCGGTCTTGGCCTCAGGCTCGGTCTTGGGCTCGGGCTCGGTCTTGGCCTTGGGCTCGGGCTCGGTCTTGGCCTCAGGCTCGGGCTTGGTCTCAGGCTCAGGCTCGACCTCGGGCTGGGCCTCGGTCTCGGCCTCGACCTCGGGCTTCGGTTCCTCGGTGGGTGTCGGCTTGTTCTCCGCCGTCGGCTGCGGCTCCGTCACCGGCTCGGGCTGCTGCTCGGGCTCGGGCTCCGGCTCGGCCGCCGTCTGCTCGGGCTGCTGCTCACGCTCCACCTCAGGGACACGCTCCGGCTCCGGCTCACGCTCCGCCACCGCCGGCTCCGCCGGTGCAGGCGTGGGCTCGTCGTGGTCCTCCGAGCGGGTCGGCTTCGGGACCGAGACCTTGTCGAAGGCCGCCGCGACGAGGTCGTGTTCCTCGCGGGCTGCCGGGCGGGGCTCCGGGACGTGGGGCGTGCTGGGGGCCGGGGCGGGCTCCGGCTCCGTCGAGGGCGACGGGAGCTTGGGCTCCGCCGCCGTCCGGGGCTCCGTCGCGGCGGAAGCCGGCTGCGGAGACGCCGGCTCGCGGGAAGGCTCCTGCGAAGTCGTCGTTTCCTGCGCCGCACCCTCCGCTTCGGCGGCGGCCCTCGCTTTGCGTGACCGGCCGAACGCGTTCCGCAGGAGAGTGAGAATGCCCATGTGCGCAACCCTTCGCATGAGTTGGAGCCCGTCAATCCCTGGCCAGGACGGACACGTAAGGTTAGCGGCCCCTGCCCGCGATCTTGCGGAGGGCGTCCCCTTTGTCAAGAGGCGCATTCGGTCCGCGTGTCGCCCGCCCCGGGTCCCCGCCCCAACTCCGCTACGGTTGCCGCAGGTTCACCATCTGTTCACCAGGGCGCCCGGCTCTCGCGCATATGTGCTCCTACGGTCACGAGGACACCAAGGGCACCCAAGGGGAGAGCAAAGTGCGCAAGCTGCTGCCGTTGATCGGAACGCCGTCCGGTTCTCATCCCGGCGGCCGGTCCGCCATGACCTGTCGTTTCCGGTGTGGTGACGCCTGCTTCCACGAGGTGCCCAACACCAGCTCCAACGCGTACGCCGGTGACGTCATCGCCGGGGCCCTCAGCCGCCGCTCGGTGATGCGGGCCGCGGCCGTCGTCACGGTCGCCGCGGCCGGTGCCGGTGCCGTGCAGGTCGCGGGCGCCCCGCGCGCCGGGGCCGCGGTCCCCGGCGCCGCCGACGCGGCGTCCCGGACGCCGAGGAGCGCGCGCGGCCTGCGGTTCACGCCCGTCGCGCCCAACACCGCCGACGCCGTGACGGTCCCGGAGGGCTACCGGCAGAACGTCGTCATCCGCTGGGGCGAGCCCATCCTGCGCGGTGCGCCCGCCTTCGACCCGGACCGGCAGACCGCCAAGGCGCAGTCCGGGCAGTTCGGGTACAACTGCGACTTCCTCGCGCTGCTGCCGCTGCCCGGCGAGCGCGGCCGGCAGCTCCTCGTCGCGAACCACGAGTACACCGACGAGGTGCTGATGTTCCGCGGGTACGACGCCGCGCACCCCACCCGCGAGCAGGCCGAGATCGCCTGGGCCGCGCACGGGCTGTCCGCCGTGGTGGTGGAGGAGGACCGCAGGACCGGCAGGCTGACCGCCGTCACCCGGCACCAGCTCAACCGCCGGGTCACCGCCACCACCGAGTTCCGGCTGACCGGCCCGGCGGCCGGCTCGGACCTGCTGAGGACCTCCGCCGACCCGACCGGCCGGAAGGTGCTCGGCACCCTCAACAACTGCTCCGGCGGCGTCACCCCGTGGGGCACGACCCTGCACGGCGAGGAGAACTTCAACCAGTACTTCGCGAACGGCAGCCGGGCCACCGACAAGCGGTACGGCATCGGCACCGGCGCCACCGAGCGCAAGTGGGAGCGGTTCGACAAGCGGTTCGACCTCGCCCAGGAGCCGAACGAGGTGCACCGCTTCGGGTACGTCGTCGAGTTCGACCCGTACGACCCCACCTCCACCCCGCGCAAGCACACCGCGCTCGGCCGCTTCAAGCACGAGGCGGCGACGGTACGGCTGACGCACGACGGCCGTCCGGTGGTGTACTCCGGCGACGACGAGCGGTTCGACTACTTCTACAAGTTCGTCAGCAGCAAGCGGATGAAGAAGGGCAGCTCGCGGGCTGTCCGCGAGTACAACAAGACGCTGCTCGACGAGGGCACGCTGTACGTCGCCAAGCTCACCGGCGACTCCCCGGCCATCGAGATCGACGGTACGGGCAAGCTGCCGTCCGACGGGGAGTTCGACGGCTGCGGCGAGTGGATCCCGCTGGCCACCGCGACCGCGAAGGGCGCCGTCTCGCACGTGCCGGGCATGACCGCCGAGGAGGTGTTCGTCTTCACGCGGCTGGCCGGTGACAAGGTGGGCGCGACGAAGATGGACCGGCCCGAGGACATCGAGCCGAACCCGGTGACCGGCAAGGTGTACGTGGCCCTCACCAACAACTCCGACCGCGGGGCCGGCGGCAAGGCCCAGGCGGACGAGGCCAACCCGCGCAACGCCAACAAGCACGGGCACGTCCTGGAGCTGACCGAGCACTGGAACCGGCCCGAGAGCACGCGGTTCGCCTGGTCGCTGTTCCTGGTCGCCGGCGACCCCAAGGACCCGGCGACCTACTTCGCGGGCTTCCCCAAGGACCAGGTCAGCCCGATCTCCTGCCCGGACAACCTGGCCTTCGACCCGTACGGCAACCTGTGGATCTCCACCGACGGCAGCCGGCTCGGCTCGCACGACGGGCTGTTCGGGGTCGCCACGCGCGGGCCGCGGCGCGGGGAGCTCAAGCAGTTCCTGACGGTGCCGACGGGGGCCGAGACCTGCGGCCCGATCGTCCAGGAGCGGCGGGTGCTGGTGGCGGTGCAGCATCCGGGCGAGGTCGACGGGGCGTCGGTGGAGAAGCCGGCCAGCACCTGGCCGGACGGGCCGGGCAGGATCGTGCGGCCCGCCGTGGTCGCCGTGTGGCGCGCGGACGGGCGGGACATCGGGGTCTGACCGTACGGGGCTGGACAGCGCCCTCGGATCGAGGCGCTGCCCAGCCCCCTTCAGCGCCGGTACAGCGTCAGGTCGACCAGCACCGCCCGGTGGTCCGTGCCCTTCAGGTCCAGGAACCGCGCCCGGCCGGCCGAGAAGTCCGCCGAGACCAGGACATGGTCGATCTGCGCGCCGAAGGAGGCCCGGGCGGTGCGCGACGGCCAGGTCGGGGTGCGGTCCGCTCCCGCCAGGCGGGCCGCGTCCGTCAGGCCCGTGTCCAGGATGCGGCGGAAGGCCGCGTGGTCCTGGGAGGCGTTGAAGTCGCCGGCCAGGACCCTCGGGGTGCCCCGGCCGGCGGCGGCCGTGTCCCGCAGCCTCCCGAGCTCCGCGCGCCACACGCCCAGCTGCCCGGGCAGCGGCGGCATCGGGTGGGCGAGCTGGAGGCGTACGGGGGTGCCGCGCACGTCGGCCACGGCGCCCGGCATGCCCATCGTGCCGGGGACGGCGTCGGCGGGCCGCAGCGGGAGGCGGCTGAGGATGACCGAGCCCGCGGAGCCGCCGCCGGGCACGGCCCGCCGGTGCGGGTAGGTGCCGGCCAGCTCGCGCCGCAGCGCCGCGTCGCAGGTGTCCTCGCACTCCTGGACGAACACCAGGTCCGGCCGTTCCCGGCGCACCGCGGCGATCAGCGCGCCGGTGCCCTGCCCGAACTCGACGTTCGCGGTCAGGACGCGCAGCTCGGCGACGGGCCGGCCGGCCGGGTCGCCGGTCCTGCCGTACGGGTCGAGGTACCAGGCCAGCGCGGCCAGCAGGGCCACGCCCCACACCGCCCCGGCCCACCAGCGGGTGAGCAGGGTGAGCAGCAGGCCGGCACCGGTGGGCACGAGCAGCCAGGGCAGGAAGGCGAGCAGCTGCGGTAGGGGCGTGACGCCGTCGCTGTCGGCGGCCCGGCAGCCGGCCACCGCACTCACCGCGGCGAACAGCAGCCCGGCGCACCAGCGGCCGAGCCGCCGCCCGGCCCGGCGCGCGGGCACGTCGCCGTCGGTGTGCGTCCACTGGTCAGCCGCAGTGCCCACGTCGTCCCGGCCTTCCGTTCGCGGGGGGGACCGCCCGGTCCCTGCGTCTGAAAAGGCAGCGTACGCGGGGGAGGGTGAGCGCGCCGTCAGCCGACGCGGGCGAGGAACTCCCGCAGCGCCGCGTTGAACTCCGCCGGCTTCTCCAGGTTCGGCAGGTGGGCCGCGCCCTCGATGATCCGCAGGGTGGAGTCGGGCAGCAGGGCGTGCATGGCCTCCGCGTCGCGGACGGGGGTGTAGGTGTCGTCGGCGCCCACGACGACCAGGGCCGGGACCGTGACGCGGGTCAGCGTCTGACGGTAGTCGGGGCGGGCGGCCCGGGCGCGCAGGGCGGCCGCGGCACCCTGCGGGCCGGTGGCGGTCATCATGCCGTGGACGTGCGCCTTGACCCGGGGGCCGGCGGCCGGGGCGACCATCTTCTGAAGGACCTCGTCGGCGTACCGCCCCATGCCCTCGGCGAGCAGCCGGTCCGCCATCGCGTGACGGGCCGCGCGGCCCGCCGGTGTCTCGGCCGCCGGGAAGGTGTCGGCGAGGACCAGGCCGCGGACGCGGCCGGGGAACAGCCGGCAGCAGTCCATGGCGATCTGGCCGCCCATGGACAGCCCGGCCAGGACGAAGGAGCCGACCTCCAGGTCGTCCAGCAGGGCCACGAGGTCCCGGGCGAAGTCGGAGAAGTCGGTGACGGCGGGGCTCGTGGGGGAGCCGCCGTAGCCGCGCAGGTCGGGGGCGATCACACGGCGGGCCGGTGAGAAGGCCTCGATCTGGGGTGCCCACAGGGTGCGGTCGAAGGGATGGCCGTGGACCAGGACGAGGGGAAGGCCGGCCGAACCGGGGCCTTTGTCCTCGTATGCGAGGAAGGGTGCCATGGCCATGACCCTAGGTCCGCCCCGTTACTCGGTGCAATAAGATCTTTGCCCTCGGTGCAATCCAGTGGGGGGACCCGGACATGGCGGACGACTACCGGCGGATCGCCGACCGGATCGCCGACGACATCGCGGCCGGGCGGCTGCGGCCCGGGCAGCGGCTGCCTCCGCAGCGGCTGTTCGCGCGCCGGCGCGGGATCGCCGCCTCCACGGCCGGGCGGGTGTACGGCGAACTCGTACGGCGCGGGCTGGTGGTCGGCGAGGTCGGGCGGGGCACCTTCGTCCGGGCCGCGCCACCCGCTCCCGCCGGGCGGGCGCTCGCCGAGCCGGGGCCGGGCGACGCCCCCGTCAACCTGGAGCTCAACTACCCGTCCGCGCCGGGCCAGGCGGAACTGCTCGCCCCGGTCCTCGGGCAGCTGATCCGCCCCGACGTGCTGGCCGACGCCCTGCGCCCGGCACCCGCCGCCGGCACCGCGCCGGCCCGCCGGGCGGCGGCCGGGCTGCTGGCCACGCCCGGCTGGTGCCCCGACCCGGACCACCTGCTGTTCACCGGCAACGCCCGGCAGGCCGTCGCCGCCGCCCTGGCCTCCCTGGTCCGGCCGGGCGGACGCGTCGGCGTCGAGCCCCTGACGTACCCGCTGGTCAAGGAGATCGCCGCCCGGCTCGGCATCCGGCTGGTCCCGCTGGCCGTCGACGAGGAGGGCGTGCGCCCCGAGTCCGTCGCCGCCGCGCACCGCTCGGCCCCGCTGTCCGCGCTGTACCTCCAGCCGGCCCTGCACAACCCGACGTCCGCGACCACGACCCCGGCCCGGCTTGCCAACCTGGCCGCCACCGTCGCCGACCTGGACCTGCCCGTCGTCGAGGACCGCATCTGGTCGTTCCTGGCCGACCCGGCGACCGGCCCGGCCACGCCCCTCGCCGCCCACGCGCCCGGGCTCACCCACGTCGTCGACGGGCTGTCCAAGCGGGTCGCGCCCGGGCTCACGGTGGGGTTCCTGGTCGTACCGCCGCACCGGCGCGAGGCCGTGGCCCACGCGGTGCGGTCCGGCGGCTGGAGCGCGGGCCGCTTCGCGCTGGAGGCGGCGGCCCGCTGGATCGCCGACGGCACGGTGGAGCACCTGGTCACGGCGAAACGGGCCGACGCGGCCCGGCGGCAGCGCCTCCTCGCCGAGGAGCTCGCCGGGTTCACCGTACGGTCGGACCCCCGCGCCTACTTCGCCTGGTGGGAGCTGCCCGCGCCGTGGCGCGCCGACCCCTTCACCGCGGCGGCCGCCGCCCAGGGCATCGCGCTCACCCCCGGCCCGGCCTTCGCCGTCGACCCCGGCCGCACGCCCGACGCGGTCAGGATCGGACTGGCCTCGACGGGTGAGGCGGAGCTGCGGCGGGCGCTGCGGGTGCTGGCCGGGATCGCACGGGGGCCGGGGAGACCCTAGGGCGGGCGGCGGTCGTGCGGATCGTGTCAGGATGCTCGGCATGTCTGGGCGCGCGCTGAGCTTCGGCGGGGTGGCGGAAGCCTACGAGCGGTTCCGGCCGGGGTATCCCGAGGAGCTGGTCGACAGGGTGATGGCGTACGCGGGCCGGCGGGTCCGTACCGCGTTCGAGATCGGTGCCGGGACGGGCAAGGCGACCCGTCTGTTCGCGCGGCGGGGGGTGCGGGTCACCGCGAGCGACCCGGACGGGGCCATGCTCGCCGAGCTGCGCAAGCATGTGCCGGCGCACGTCAGGACGGTGCGGGCCGCGTTCGAGGAGGTGCGGCCGGACGAGCGGTACGGCCTGGTCTACGCGGCGGCGGCCCTGCACTGGACGGAGCCCGAGGGCCGGTGGTCACGCGTGGCCGGGCTGCTGGAGCCGGGGGGCGTGTTCGCCTCGTGCGGCGGGGCGGCCCGGCCGGCCGACCCGGCCGTGGAGGACGCGGTGCGCGCGGCGCGGGCACCGTTCCTGGACAGCGACGAGGTTCCGTCCCCGGACGGGACGCCCGCGGACCAGGAGATGCAGTGGCCGGGGACGGAGCTGCGGCGGTCCGAGTGGTTCGCCGACGTCCGGCAGTCGGTGATCGCACGGCGCCTGACCATGAGCGCCCGCGACTACGTCGGTCACCTCTCCACCCTCTCGGCCTACCTCGTCCTGCCGGCCCCGCAGCGGGAGCGGGTGCTCAGCCGGATCTCCCGGGTTCTGCCGGACCGGGTCGAGATGATCGCCGACCTCACGGTCCACCTCGCCCGCCGGCGCGAGGAGGGCTGATGCGGGGGTCCGGGGTCAGGCGCGGGTGCGTTCCTGCTCCGGGGGCGGCTCCGTGGAGGGTCGGCGGCCGGTGAGCCAGGCTGTGGTGGCCACCGTCAGGCCGAGGGCCAGCAGGAGCCAGGACGCCGAGCGCAGGGGGGCCGTGAGGGCGTCGTAGACCGCGCCCGCTGCCGGGCCGTTCAGGTCGGGGGGCAGGTCGGCGAGGGTCAGGACGCGGCCGAGGGCGATCGCCGCGGCGAGGAGGGCGCCGCCGAGAGCCGTGCCGAGGCCCGTGGCGGTCAGGGCGCGGCGGCGGCAGGCGGCGACGGTGATGCCGGCGACGGCGAAGACGACGGCGGCGAGCGGCAGCCAGAGGGCGGCGGTGTCCAGCACGTGGTATCCCTTCCGGAGCCCGGGCACCTCCCGGGCCGGGAGCACGGTGATGACGGTCCGGGCCGGGACGGGGGCGCCGGTGAGGCGGGCCTGGACCCGGGCGGCGACGGGCGTGAGGTCGACGGTGACCGGGCCGGTGCCGGGCCGGTCGTCGCGCAGGGCGCGCAGGACGGCGGTGTGGACGGCGCGGTTGGTCGCGTCCCAGGCGACGCGGAACGTCTCGGTCCGGGTGAAGGAGCGGGCCGCGTCCCGCACCAAGGGGGCGACCGTGGCACGCACCTGCCCGGCCTGCGGGCCCAGGCGGCGGCCGAGCTCGGCCAGGACCTGTGCACCGAGTCCGTCCGCGACCGCCGCGCGCACGTCCGGGTCGGCGGACAGCGGAGCCATCGCCGTCACGTAGCGGTCCGTGTCGGCCAGCCCGTACGCCGCCCAGGCCGCGAGCGCCCCGCACGGCGCCAGCAGGCAGGACAGGGCGATCAGGACGGCCGACACGGTGGTGCGGACGGGTACGGACACCCTTCCAGCCAAGGCGCCGGGCGACCCGGCCGCGAGCGGCGTTGCGGCGAACGGGCGACGGGCCCGGTCACGCTTCGCCGGGGCCGGTGGCGTCCTCCCGGGCGGAGAAGCGGTAGAGGAGCGCGAGGAAGAACGCCGCCGCGATCACCAGCCCGAGCACGATGGCCGCCAGGACGGTCGCGCCGCCCTGCTCGTACAGGAAGCCGATCGCGCAGCCGGCGAACACGGCCCAGGCCAGGGCGTGCATCTCGCGCATCAGCCGCGGGGCCACCGCCCGTACGGCCACGTACAGCACCATGAAGGCGAACGCCGTCACGAAGCCGAACAGCACGTTCCAGCCGGTGATGGGGCCGCCGTCGCGGCGGTTGGCCGCGGCCCAGTAGCCGTAGAGCAGCCCGAGCACCACGGGCAGCGCCCACCGCGCGGCGGTGTGGACCCGTGGGCCGAACACGTCGGGCGTACGCTGCCGCTGCGTGCGCGCCCGGCCGGGCGCGGGTGCCGCGTGAGCCATGAGAGCACTCCTCCCTCTCCGCCCCTGCTACCAGGGCACATCGGCGTACGGCCGTCGGCAAGTCGGCGTGGGTCCCCCGGTCCGGGACCGGATGCGGCGGGTGCCGCCGCATGGTTCGCTGGGGCCGTGAGCAGCGGGAACGGGGGGCACGGCCTGCACGACCGGTACCGCTGGGCCGGCCGCCGGGACGCCGTGCGCGGGCACCGCCTGCTGCGGGTGCGGGGCCGCAGCGTGGCCTGGCTGCCGCCGCTGCTGCTGCTCGCCGTGATCCCGACGGTCGACCTGAACACCGCCGGCGACTTCCGGATGGTCTCCTGGCTCGTGCTGGTGCCCGGCATCGCGGCCGCGATCTGCGGGGTGTGGGGCACCGCCGTCTTCACGGCGCTCGCGGTCGGCACCTACATCGCCGTGGACAGCCTCTGGCCTGCCGAGTACCGGTCCGGTCCGGCCGACTTCGTGCTCGTCGCCCTCGGCGGACTGCTCGCCACCCTGGCCTGTGCCGTGCGGGTGCGCGACGAGTCCCGGGCGGTGCACATGCGGGACGTCGCCGACACCGTCCGCCGCACCGTGCTGCGCCCGCTGCCGGCCGGCTGGGGCGGCCTGGACCACGCGGGCGTCTACCTCACCGCCGACGCCCAGGCCCGCGTCGGCGGCGACTTCTACGACATCCAGCCCGGCCCGCACGGCACCCGGGTCCTGGTCGGCGACGTGCAGGGCAAGGGGCTCGGCGCGGTGGAGACGGCGGCGGCGCTGCTCGGCACCTTCCGGGAGGCCGCGTACCACGAGCCGGACCTGGCCACCGTCGCCGACCGGCTGGAGACCCGCATGCTGCGCCACCGCGCCCACACCGGCGCCCTCGGCCGGGGCGAAGGGGACCGGTTCGCCACCGCCGTCCTCGTCGGGTTCCGCGACGACGCCCCGGGCACGGTCGACGCCGTGTTCTTCGGGCACGAACCCCCGCTGGCCGTCGGCCCCTCGGGCGTGCGCGCCCTGCCGGCCGGCGGCGGACTCCCGCTCGGCCTCGGCGACCTGGGCGCCGGCCCGCCCCCGGTACGGCGGCTGTCCCTCGCCCCGTCCGAGACGCTGCTGATCGTCACCGACGGGGTGACCGAGGCCCGCGACGCCGGCGGGGCGTTCTACCGGCTCGCCGACGACGTGCGCCGGGCCGTCGCCCACGATCCGCGCCTGGCGGAACCGGCCCGCCTGGTCGCCTTCGTCCGGGACGGCACGCTGCGCCACTGCCGCGGTCACCTGGGCGACGACACCACGGTCTTCGCCGTCCGGCGGGCCGGCGGGCCGCTGGGCCAGGACGTGGTGCCGTGGGCGGGAGCGGCGACGGGGCCGGGCGCGCGCGAAGGCCACGAACGGGGAGGTTTGCAGTCCTGAGGCCCCCCTTTGCAGCCGCAGCGGTTACCGTGCTGCCGTAACTGATCGACAGGGGGAGGGGACCATGCCCGGAACCGTGCTGCTGGTGGCGGCCTCGCCGCAGGGCAGGGGACGCCTGGTGGACGCCGCCTCCGTGCTCCCCGTCCTCGCGGCCGTGCCGCCCGCCGTGCTGTCCGGCACGGACACCGCCAACGTGGTCGAACTCGCCGACCCGCTCGACCCGCAGGCCGTCCTGACCCGGCTGCGCGCCGCCGCGGCGGCCCCCGGCCCCCTCACCGTGTACGTCACCGGCCAGCTCCAGCTCGACCGGCGCCAGCACCTGCCCCACCTGGCGATGGCCCGTACCACCCCCGCCACGGTCCGCTACACCGCCTTCCCCTGGCACTGGTTCCGGGAGGAGCTGCGGCTGCGGCCCGGCGGCACCACGACCCTGGTGCTCGACCTGCACGCCGACACCGAGAGCTGGCAGTGGCTGCGCGCCCACCGGCTCGACTGCGGCCGGGAGGCCGCCGTTTACGGTCGCATCGCGCCGCCGCCGTCCCGGCGTACGGTGGCGGCACCGGCGTACATGCGGGCGGTGGCGACGATCCTGCGCAGCGGGTTCCGGCCGCCGGTGGAGCAGCTGCACCAGCAGGCGCTGACCCGGATCGCGCCCGAGAGCACGGGCGCGGACCTGGTGCTGGCGGTGGCGGGGCCGGGCAGCGGCGACCCGCACGCCGCCCTCACCGCCGCTGTGCAGGCCGGGCGGCACGCCGACGCCGACGCGCTCGCCGCGCGGTACGAACAGGCCGCCGTACGGGCGCACGGGCCCGGCTCGCAGGAGGCGCTGCACTGGGCCGAGGTCCGGGCGGACCTGGCGATGTTCGCCGGGGACGCGGTACGCAGCTGCCGGACGTGGCTCGCGGTGGCCCGGGCCCGGCTGGGCGCCGGGCAGGCCCCCGACGCGCCCGCCGTCGAGGCCGCCGTGGACCGGGCCCACCACCAGTGGGGCCAGGTGACGGACCCGGTGCGGGCCCGCGAACTCGGGCTCGCCCTGGCGGAGCTGCGGGAGAAGGTGCCCGGGCGGCGGCAGGGCGCCCTGGACCACGTACAGCGGCAGCTGCGGCAGCTGCAGACCCAGGGCTGAACCGGCCGAACCACCCGCTTCCGGACCCTCCCCAGTGCGCAACGGCGGTGTCATGATGGTGAGTTATGGCTGAGGGGGATGGAGTGGCGGCCCGGAGCATACGTGTGCGGCTGGACGAAACCGCCACCGAAAGCGACGTCGGGGCCCTGCACAAGTGGCTGGAGCGGGAGAGACCGCTCGACGAGATGGTCCGTACGAGCAAGCTCCAGATCCACGAGCGGCGCCGCACCGACGACACCGACGGGGGCACGGCCGGGACGCCGATGGGCGTCGACATGGAGATCGTCGTCACCGTGCTGGAGACCACCGTCCTGGTGGTGGAGGTGCTGGACCTGGTGAGGCGGGCCGTGGACGCGTGGCGGGGCAACCGCGCCCGGGTCGAGGACGGCGATCCGCCCACGGTCACCGTCGACCCGGAGGACCCGCAGGCCGGCGACCCCGGCCGCAGCGACACGGAGGACGGTGATCCGCCCGCGGCCCGGGTGGACGGTTGAGCCGGTGAGCCGTTTCGACCCGCGCGGGTGGGCGAACCGGGCGCTGCTGGTCGGGGTGTCCGAGTACGACCTCACCGACCCGCCGCACGGCGTGCCCGGTGACCTGCCGGCCGTCAAGCACAACCTCAACCGGCTGCGCGAGGTGCTCCAGCGCGGCCGGATCTTCGGCGACCACGAGATCACCCTGGCGCGGTCGCCGACCCTGGACGACTTCAGCCGCGCGCTCGGCACGGCCGCCGCCGAGGCGGAGGGGCTGTTGCTGCTGTACTTCGCCGGGCACGGGGCCGTGCCCAGCGCGGGCGACGAACTGTTCCTGCAGATGCGCAACGCCCGGGTGATCGCGGGCGGGCACGCCGTGTTCCCCGGGGCGGAGCGGTTCACGGACGTGCTCACCGTTCTGGCCACCAGCCGGGCCCGGCGGATCGTGGTCGTCCTGGACTGCTGCAACGCTGGCAACGCCGCGTGGATCTGGGAGCAGTCGCGCGAACGGCGGCGCGTGCTGCTGCTGATGAGCGTGCAGGCCAACCACCGCATCGACGCGGGGGACGCCCGTACGCCCACGCCGTTCACCGCGGAGCTCGTCCAACTCCTCGGCAAGGACGGGGAGCAGTGGTTCCGGGACCTCGCGGACGGGCTGCGCGAGCGGATGGCCTCCGGCGGCCACCGCACCCTGCGCGACGAGCCGTGGGAACCGCAGTGGCGGGCCGCGCACGACGAGGACGTGCTGGTGTCGGCGCGGGGGGTACGGCGGCTGCCGCCGGGGCCGGAGGAGGAGCACCCTGACTCGGACTCCGACCGGGGCCCGGACCCCAACCCAGATCCGGATCCCGACCCCGGTCCGAAGCCTGACCCGGGCCCGGATTCCGACCGAGATCCGGATCCCGACCCCGGTCCGAAGCCTGACCCGGGCCCGGATTCCGACCCAGACCCGGATCCCGACCCCGATCCGGACCCCGGCCCCGGTCCGAAGCCTGACCCGGACCCCGGCCCCGGTCCGAAGCCTGACCCGGACCCCGGCCCCGCCCCGCACTCAGTCCGCCGGCGGCTCCGGGAGATTCCAGGGGCGCTGCTGTCCGGCTGGGGGACCGTGTCCGCCTGGTTCCGGCGGCCCCGGCTGCCCCGTCTGCACCGGCTCGGCCGGCACCCCCGCCGGGCGTTCGCGCTGGGCGCCGCCCTGCTGCTCGTCCCGGCCGCCCTGTACCTGTTCTTCCACCACCGCGGCGACGACGACACCGTCTGCGCCCCGGCCGTCGAGTTACGCGTGCTGACCGACCCCGACCTGGAGCGGACCGTGCGGGCCGCCGCCGACGCGTATCTGGCCTCTGAGGAGAACACCACCGACGGCTGCCGCCGCAGCGGCATCACCGTCTACAGCGCGGGATCCGCCCGGGCCGTCCACGCGCTGCGCAAGCAGTCCACCGAGTGGAAGGAGCCGCCCGGCGACGCCGACAACCCGCAGCGGGACGTCGGCCCGCAGCCGGACGTGTGGATCCCGGCCTCCCCCGCCGACGCCGCCCGGGTCACCGGGGGCCAGGACTCGGACGCCGTCGCGGCCCTGGAGCCGGATACGGATCCCTTCGCCTACTCCCCGGTCGTGCTGGCCGTTCCGCAGGACCTCGCGGTCGAGCCGCTGTACGAGCGCGTCGGTCCGCCGCTGACCCGGATGATCGACGACCTGCGCGCCCGGGCCAAGGGCGCCGAAGTGCGCCGCCCCGACCCCGAGTTCACCGACACGGGCCTGCTCGCCACGGTCGGCCTGCACCGCCCCGACAGCGTCGACCCGGCCCGCGCGGAGCGCCGCATCGCCCCGGGCGCGCCCTCGCCCACCGCCGGTGACCTGCTGTGCGTCCTGCCCGACGCGAAGTCCGTGGACCTGCGCACCGCCGCGCTGGTGCCCGAGTTCCTCATGAAGAGCGGGGTCGGCTGCGACAGCGCGAAACGGGTGCCGCGCATGGCCCAGTACCCCGGTGACGTCCCCGGCATCGAACCGCTCTTCGTCCGGGTCCGCTGGAAGGGCGCCGACCGGGACAGGGCGGACCGGGACGCGGCGGCCGACGGCTTCCGGGCCTGGCTCACCGGCGAGCGGGGGCGCGAGGTGTTCGCCCGGGACGGCTTCCGCGCGGCCACCGGCGACCGGCCCCTGATGGACTCCGACGACCCCGGGACCGCGCCCGACGCCGGCCCGGACGACGGCCTGGTCTCCGATCCCACCGGCCTCGACCGGTCCGCCGGGCGGGACCAGATGGAGCAGGCGCTGACGCGCTACAAGAACGCCAACGGCCCCGGCCGGGTGCTGTTCCTGCTGGACAGCTCCGGCTCGATGACCGACCGGTGGGAGGGGCCCGGCGGCGGCCCCCGCCTGCTGCAGCAGTCGCTGGGCGGGCTCGGCGGCCAGGACGAGTACGGCGTGTGGGCGGTGGCGGGCCTCGGTGACCGGTCGTACGAGACGCTGCTGCCGTTCGGGCAGCACAGCCGCAAGGAGGCCCGGGCCGCCATCGGCGCCCGTGCCCGGGTCCGGGACGCCGAGGCCGACCCGCACGCGGCCCTGCTGGCGGCGCTCGACGCGATGGACGGGCACGGCACCGGACGCCCCCGGCTGATCGTGTACATCACCGACGACGAGGACGTGGGCCGGCTGGCCGGCGCCGACCTCGCCGACGTCCTGGCCCGGGCCCGCGCGGTGAAGGTGCCGGTGGCGATGGTGTCGCTGGCCGCCGGCGGCTGTGACCGGGGCCGGCCGGACGCCGAGGTGTCGGCGGCGAGCGGGGGGCGCTGCATCGACGCGGGCGAGAAGCTGGGCGCGGCGCTGCACGACGAGGTGGCGCGGACGGGGACGGGGGAGGACTGATGGGCCGGTGGTCGCTGCGCGGGCTCGCCGCTTCGGCGGCGTGCCTCGCCCTGCTCCTGACGGCCGGCTGCACCGGCGACGACCCCGGCGGGGCGGCGCCCCCGCCCTCGGACGCCGGGCCCGGCCCCATCGTGGTCGCCAGCGGCCGGGACGTCACCGGCAAGAACGGGATCCGTCAGCAGCTCATCGACGCCTGGAACCGGCGGCAGGGGGACACCGGCTACCGGGCCCGCCTGGTGGAACTGCCCGGCAACGCCGACGAACAGCGCAGCCAGCTGCTCGGCGCCCTGCAGTCCGGCAGCGCCACCTACGACGTGGTCAACCTGGACGTGACCTGGGTGCCGGAGTTCGCGGCGGCGGGGCTGATCCGGCCGCTGCCGAAGGAGCTGCTCGACGCCGACGTCATCCCGTCGGTCGCCGCGACGGCCCGGTGGGACGGCCAGGTCTACGCGGCGCCGTTCAACAGCGACGTCGGACTGCTCTACTACCGGCGCGACTACCTGGAGCAGGCGGGAGTGCAGGACCCCGTCCTGGACCCGGGCATGGACTGGGCCGGGCTGGAGGACCTGATCGAGACGGTGAACGAGCGCCGGCCCGAGGGCTACGAGAAGGGCTGGACGACCCAGCTGGCCGCCTACGAGGGCCGTACGGTCAACGCGATGGAGGCGTTCGCGTCGGCGGGTGTCCACCTCACCGACGCCCGGGGGAGGTACACGGCCACCGTCGGCGAGCTCACCCGGGGCGTGGCGGAACTGCGCCGCCGTACCGCGGAGTCGTACACCCTGCGCCCGGAGGCCGAGAGCTCGGACGAGGACACCTCCCTGGACGACTTCGCCGACGGCCGCACCGCGTTCCTGCGGCACTGGCCGTACGCCTACGGCACCCTGCACCAGACCTTCGACCGCCGGCAGCTCGGTGTCGTCCCGCTGCCCGGCAAGGCGGTGCTCGGCGGGCAGAACCTCGCCGTGACGGGGACGTCCGAGCGGGCGGCCAAGGCGGCCGACCTCATCCGGTTTCTCACCGGCAGGGAGAGCGAACGCTGCCTGCTGGACGCCGGGTTCGCGGCCACCCGGGCGTCGGCGTACGAGGACGACGGGGTGCGGTGCACGGTGGCGGCCACCACGCCGACGGCCTCCCCCACCGGGGAGAGCGCCGACCGCATGCCGCGCGACAAGGCCGGCCGCCCCCTGTACGCCGAGCCGACCCTGTACAAGGCGCTGAAGGACGCGGTCCACCGCCCCCGCACCCCGCTGTACGGGGCGTTCACGCAGACGTTCACGGCCCGGCTCGGCGCCCTGTTCGGCGACCGGCCGCCGGACGACACGGAGTTGGCGAAGAGCCTGGACGAGGGGCTGCGCAGGGCGCTGCCCGGCTGACGCTTGCCCCACGGCGGGCAGGCAGCCGCCGACGGGGCGAGGGGGAAGTCGGCGTTGCCCCACCAGGCTCCGGGACGGGGGCGTAGGCCACCGCACGGCACCGAGGCCGTCACGGCTCTCGCCCTGAGCCGCGACGGCCGCACTCTGGCCGTGGGCGGCGATACGAGCGCCGTCCAGCGGTGGGACGTGACCACCGGCCAGCCCCTGGGCGGCCCCCCGGCCCACCCCCGGCGGGTGCCGTACCGGACGGTGTGCGGCGGTGACGGACCGTCCGTCACCCGCGGTGCCCCCGGTCTCAGGATGATGAGCGGATCGATCACCGTCAGCAGGGACACCCTGCTGAGCGAGATTCTCAAGCCAAACATGGGCCCGGTTCACCTGGCGATCTGCCGGAAACACTGCGACCCACGGCACTGAGGAGCAACAGATGACTTACTACCCTGACCTGTCCCCCTACTCCTACGACGAGTCCTCTCGCGAGATGCTCAACGTGGGGTGGCTCTCGCCAGAGCACGACTACACGAGGGGCGTGGTGGACGAGCGGGTGGTTGAAGCCCTGAAGATCCTCTGCGCCGCCTACGAGAACCAGATGCGCGGCATCCATCACTGCGAGTTCTGCGACGCCGACCGGCCGTTCGTCTTCGGTGGGACAACTGGCGACACCAAGGTCCTGCTCGGCTCGGCGGAAATCCGAGTGGAGGGAGCAGACGGAACGTGTTACGCCGCACCGGATCTGGTGCTCCATTACATAACGGGGCACCACTATTGTCCCCCCGAGGAGTTCTGCCAAGCAGCGGTGCGCGCCGCGGGACTTGGAACGGTCAGTGAGCTGACCCTGGCCGAGTAGTCACGACCCACGAAGAAACAGCACGTATAGCGGGAGCCCCGCCGGGCCGTAGGCTCGCGGGGCTCCTGTCTCGTGGAGAGTCCGCGATGGAGGAGGCCAAACAATCCCCCTGGACTTCTTCCGTGTATTCCAACGGAGAGTGCGTATTGATCAACATTGCCTGGTCCCGGAAAAGCGAGGTCGCCGGGGCTCTCATCGCCATGGCGAGGGTCGGGGACTTGTGACGTATGACCCGCAGCGGGAGCTGGTCGTCGAGGCGTGACGCACGCGAGTTGCTCGCACCCCAGGCAGCCGTGCGCGCGGCGGGACTGGCAACGGCGGGTGGGCTGACCCTGGCCGAGTAGTTACCCCCGGCCACGGACGACGGACCGTCGCACAGCCGGTCCGGGTAACCTGCAGGCACTTGTGCACGACCAGGGCGGGGCTTGTGGAGAACCAACGAACGGTGGCCGACGGGCTGCGGCTCGGCCTGCGCGGGCTCGTCCAGGTGGCCCTGGGCGGTGCCGCGCTCGCCGTCGTCGTCACCGTCGCCGCCCTGCTCGGGCCGATGCTCGCCCTCGACCTGTACACCCCGCCCGTCGCCGCCTGGTGGACGGTCTTCACCGCGATCACCGTGCAGGGCGTGCCGTTCCTGCTGCTGGGCACGGTGGTGTCGGCCGCGATCGGCGCGTTCGTGCCCGAGCGGGTCTTCACCCGCCTGCTGCC
Organism: Streptomyces sp. NPDC052682; assembly: GCF_040678435.1. Taxonomy (NCBI): domain Bacteria; kingdom Bacillati; phylum Actinomycetota; class Actinomycetes; order Kitasatosporales; family Streptomycetaceae; genus Streptomyces; species Streptomyces sp. NPDC052682. Next base: position 95,902 of record NZ_JBFATS010000023.1, read on the forward strand.
CCGCAGCCCGGCGCTGGCCGTGCCGGTCGCGGGCGCGGCCGGGGCCGTCCTGCCCGGCTGCGAGTGCGCCTCCGTGCCGGTCGCGGGCAGCCTGATCCAGCGGGGTGTCGCCCCGGCGGCGGCCCTGGCGTTCCTGCTGTCGGCGCCCGCGATCAACCCGGTGGTGCTGGTGGCGACCTCGATCGCCTTCCCGGGGCAGCCCCGCATGGTGCTCGCCCGGCTCGCCGCCTCCCTCGCGGCGGCGGTGATCATGGGGTGGCTGTGGGCCCGGTTCGGGCGGGAGGAGTGGCTGCGGATGCCGCGGCGGTCCGCCCGGCAGGCGGCGAGCGGTCCCCGGGCCTTCGTCTCCGGCCTCCAGCACGACTTCCTGCACGCCGGCGGCTTCCTGGTGGTGGGCGCGGCGGCCGCGGCGACCTTCAACATCGTCGTACCGAGGTCGGTGCTGGACGTGTTCACCGGATCGGCCTGGCTGTCGGTGCTGCTGCTCGCCGTCCTGGCTGTCGTGCTGTGCGTGTGCAGTGAGGCCGACGCGTTCGTGGCGGCCTCCCTCAGCGGCTTCTCGCCCACCGCCCGGCTGGCGTTCCTGGTGGTCGGCCCGATGGTGGACCTGAAGCTGATCGCCCTGCAGGCGGGCACCTTCGGCCGGGCCTTCGCCGTACGGTTCTCGGCGGCGACCTGGCTGGTGGCGGTCGGGAGCAGCGTCCTGGTGGGGTGGTGGCTGCTGTGAGGCGGTACGGACCGGCCGTCCTGCTCGCCCTGACCGGGGCGGCGATCTGGCGGGTGTCGCTCTTCAGCGACCTGTACCTGCGGTACGTACGCCCCGGTCTGCGGCCCTTCCTCCTCGTGTCCGGGGCGCTGCTGATCCTGCTGGCGGCGGCGGTGGCGGCCCTGGCGCGCGGGCAGCGGCAGGCCCATTCCCACGGTCCCCGGGCCGCCTGGCTGCTCACCCTCCCCGCCCTCGCCCTGCTGCTGTTCCCGCCGCCCGCCCTCGGCTCCTACAGCGCCGAGCGCGAGTCGGCCCAGCGGTCGTCCCAGGGCGTCGTCACCTTCCCCGCCCTGCCGGCCGGTGACGTGCTGGAGATGTCCCTGAACGAGTTCACCGCCCGGGCGTTCTACGACAGCAGGCGCTCGCTTCAGGGCCGTACGGTCCGCCTGACCGGGTTCGTCACCCGCGACGGCGACGGCACCTGGTACGTCACCCGCCTCCTCGTCTCCTGCTGCGCCGCCGACGCCACCACCGTCAAGGCCGAGGTCCGGGGCGCGGCCGGCCCGCCCGCCGACACCTGGGTCACCGTCACCGGCACCTGGCACCCCGAGGGCGCGCCCGGTTCGGACGAGGCGTGGCCGCCGGTCGTCGACGCGGCGGAGGTGCGGCGGGTGAGGGCGCCCGCCAACCCGTACGAGGGGCGCTGACCGGTCGGTCGGCGGCACGGTGCGCCGCGAGGGCGTGCCCGGTTGGGACGTGGCGTGGTCGCCGGTCGTCGATGCGGCGGAGGTGCGGCGGGTGAGGGCGCCGGCCAATCCGTACGAGGGCGCTGACCGGTCGGTCGGCGGCACGGTGCGCCGCGAGGGCGCGCCCGGTTCGGACGAGGCGTGGCCGCCGGTCGTCGACGCGGCGGAGGTGCGGCGGGTGAGGGCGCCCGCCAATCCGTACGAAGGGCGCTGACCGGTCGGTCGGCGGCACGGTGCACCGCGAGGGCGCGCCCGGTTGGGACGTGGCGTGGTCGCCGGTCGTCGATGCCGCGCGGGTGCGGCGGGTGAGGGCGCCGGCCAATCCGTACGAGGGGCGTTGAGCGGCCGGTCGCGGATACCCCGTGAAGGCCCTCTGCGCACGGGTTTCGCCCTGCGGGCCACGGGTAGTCGGGGCTCGTTTCCGGGCGGGCGGCGCAGGCCGGACCACCCTGTCGAGGGCCCGCCCCGGGAGTCCGTCGATGGTGAAAGGCGCGGTGCTCGAAGGAGGCGGTGACCGTGCGGCCCAGGGACGACCCCAGTGGCGCCCCCGGCCCACACCCCAAGGACATCGACCGGGCGCGAGCCGCCGACATGATCGCCGAGGGCGTGCGCGGCGCCGCGCCGGGGGAGATCCCGGGTCGGCTGTGCGCGGTGGCGGTGGAGCTGCTGCCGGTGACCGGCGCCAGCGTGTCGCTGCGCAGCGACGGCATGCCCGTCCAGCTGAGCGCCAGCAGTGACCGGGCCGCGCGGCTGGCGCAGATCCAGGCCACGCTCGGCGACGGGCCGTGCCGGCTCGCGCTGGAGACCGGCGCGCCGGTGCAGGCCTGCGACCTGACGACGGGTCAGGACCCGCTGCGCTGGCCGGTCTTCGCCCAGCAGGCGACGGCCGCCGGGGTCAGGGCGGTGTACGTGATGCCGCTCGGCAACGACACGGTGTGCCTGGGCACCCTCGACCTCTACCGCGACACCCCCGGCGTGCTGACCGACCGGCAGCTGTACGTCGCCCGGCTCGTGGCCGGGGCGATGACGGTGGCCCTGATGGCGCTGCCGCACGGGGAGGACCACGAGACGCTGGGCGGGGAACCCTGGCTGAGCGGCCTGGCCGCCGACCACGACGAGCTCTTCCAGGCCATCGGCATGATCATGGCGCAGCTCGGCGTGGGTGCCGACGAGGCGATCGCCCGCCTGCGCGGCGACGCCTTCGCCCGGGGCCGCACCGCCCTCGACGTGGCACGCGACGTGGTCGCCCGCCGCAGGCGGTTCGAACGGGACCCGTGATCCGCGCAGCCGTGCGCCGCCGTGCACCGGGCGTGGTGACCTTCGTAGGCTCCCGGTCATGGACATCACCACTGTGCTCTTCGCGCTCGTCCTCCTGCTGGCTCTGGTCACCCTGCAGAGCCGGATCGCGCAGGCCGAGCGGCGTGCCGTCCGCGTCGAGCGCAAGCTCGACCGGATCCTCGACCACCTGGGGCTGCGCGAGGACGAGCCGTGGCGGGACGAGGTCGAGGCGCTCGTACGGGACGGCAGACGCATCCAGGCGATCAAGGTCTACCGGGAGGCGACGGGCGTCGGCCTGGCGGAGGCGAAGGAAGCCGTCGACCGCCTCGGCTGACCCGCCCGGCTCACACGTCGGCCCGCCCCTGCTCCCCGATCTGAGTCAGGCGCTCGGCCCCGAGCCGGACGGCCGTCTGCGCGACCTCCGCCGCGAGGTCGCCGAAGCCGCCGTGGGTGAGGGTGATCGCCTCATCGCCGACCCGGACGGCGGCCACGTCGACGGTCAGGTACGCCGACTCCCCGTCCGCCGTCTGCCCGCCGAGCACCACCCGCAGGGCCTGCCGCGCGTCCCCGGCCTCCGGCAGCGGCAGGTCGGAGACCTGGACGTACGCCACTCCGCCCCGGGTGGTCGCCGCCATGAACTCCCCGCACCTTCCGGGCAGCGACCTCAGCCAGTCCAGCGTGCGGTCCACGTCCGCCGGGCGGTGTGCGGCGACCTGGTAGCGCAGCTGGGCCTCGGTGCCGGAGTCGTCGAGCGCGGAGGTGGCGCGCGGACCGGTGGGGGTGCCGAACAGGTCCTCGGTGTACAGGACGTCGAGCAGGCGCTGGCACTCGGTGTCCTCCGTACTGGCCTTCAGCAGCCCGTCCCGCCAGGTCGCCGCCCCCCGCGTCGGCACCCACGCCTCGCCCAGGTCGGCCTCCGTGAGCAGCGCGGCCCGCACCTGCTCGGCGGTGAGGGCGGCGGACCGCTCGGCGGAGGGCCCGGCCGGGCTGGACGCGGGCGAGGCCCGGTGCTCCGGCCGGGACGCCGGCGGCGCCTGGACGGAACAGGCGGCGCTCACCAGGGCGGACGCCGACAGCCCGGCGGCGAGGAGGACACGGGCGGCGGCCGGGGGGTGGGTCATCGGGGGTGCCTCCCTGCGGAGCCGGACGGAGCCGTCCGGGATCAGCGCGTTCCAAGATCGGTGCGTGTTCCTAAGGCACCACCTGACGCGGCGGCTTTCCACCGCGGCGGGCCGTCCGGGTGAGGGCGGCCCGGACCGCTCCGGGGTGTGATCTTGGACCTTTCCGGACCGGGCGGCTATGCAGCGGCCCCGGCGACGGCCTACGGTTGCCGGGCCGTGGTGTTCGGGAAGCCGGTGACGTGCCCTCAGGGGCCCAGTCCGGAGCGGCCCTCGCCACTGTGATCGGGGAGTTCCCGACCCACGTCCCGCAGGGACAGCCACTGGCCGCCAGGCCGGGAAGGCGGGCCGGGCGCGCGCACCCGTAAGCCAGGAGACCGGCCACGGCATCTCACGAAGTGATCCACGAGGTGCTGGAGCGTGACCGGATGAGCCTGCCCACCCCTGCCCCCTTCCGCTGGCGCCGGGAGGACACCGTCAAGACGGCCGGACTGATGGCGGCTGTCGCCGCCCTGCACGTCGTCGCGTTCGGGGTGCTGTTCCTGCTGGTCGTGCCCGGCCACTACGAGGTCGGCGACAAGGCGTTCGGCATCGGGCTGGGCATCACCGCGTACACCCTCGGCATGCGGCACGCCTTCGACGCGGACCACATCGCCGCGATCGACAACACCACCCGCAAGCTGATGGCGGACGGCAAACGCCCGGTGTCGGTGGGTTTCTGGTTCGCGCTCGGCCACTCCAGCGTGGTGGTCGTCCTGGCCCTGCTGATCGCGGGCGGCACGCAGCTCGCCGGCCGGGTGATGGACGAGGACTCCCGCACCCACCAGGTCCTCGGTGTGCTCGGCACGACCGTCTCCGGCTCGTTCCTCTACCTCATCGCCGCCCTGAACCTGGTCGCCCTGGTGGGCATCCTCAAGGTGTTCCGGGCCATGCGGGCGGGCGCGTACGACGAGCGGGAGCTGGAGGCGCACCTGGACGCGCGCGGCTTCATGAACCGCATCCTGGGCCGGCTGACCAGGTCCATCTCCCGCCCGGGGCAGATGTTCCCGCTCGGCTTCCTCTTCGGCCTCGGCTTCGACACCGCCACCGAGGTCACCCTGCTGGTGATGGCCGGCTCGGGCGCGGCGGCCGGGCTGCCCTGGTACGCGATCCTGTGCCTGCCGCTGCTCTTCGCCGCCGGCATGAGCCTGTTCGACACCCTCGACGGCACGTTCATGAACTTCGCCTACCAGTGGGCGTTCTCCAACCCCGTGCGCAAGGTCTTCTACAACCTCACCATCACCGGCCTGTCCATCGCCGTCGCCTTCTTCATCGGCACCATCGAGCTGGTCGGCGTCCTGCACGACAAGCTCGACCTGCACGACTCGGTCACCGGCTGGATCGCGGGCCTGGACCTGGACCACGTGGGGTACGTCATCGTCGCCCTGTTCGTGGTGGTGTGGGCGGCGGCGGTGGCGTACTGGAAGCTGGCGCGGGTGGAGGAGCGCTGGGCCGTACGGGCGGCGGAGACGCCGTAGCGGGGCGGCGGCGGGAATCGCCCGGCCGGGCCCCGGGTTGACGGTGGTGCCCGGCCTGACGAGGGGAGCCGACATGCCCGAGCAGCAGCAGCCCGCCGTCCGCGAACTGCGCCTGGTGGTCACGGCGGCCGACTACGACGCCGCCCTGCACTTCTACCGCGATGTCCTGGGCCTGCCCGAACGGGGCGCGTTCAGCTCCCCGGACGGACGGGTCACCATCCTGGAGGCCGGCCGGGCCACCCTGGAGCTCACCGACCCGAACCACGCCGCGTTCATCGACGAGGTGGAGGTCGGGCGGCGCGTGGCCGGACCGATCCGGGTCGCCTTCCAGGTGGACGACTCCCCCACCGCCACCGCGCGACTGGCCGCCGCCGGAGCCGAGGTGCTCGCGGAGCCGACCCGCACTCCCTGGAACTCCCTCAACTCCCGCCTGCGGGCCCCCGCCGCCCTCCAGCTGACCCTCTTCACCGAGCTCGGCGAGGAGTCGCGGCCGGACTGAGGCGCTGCTAGCGTCCGGCCACGTGAACGACAGCGTGTACGTGGGCAACGCGGGCAAGGACGCGGCACTGGACCGGGGATGGCTCCTCGGGCACTTCAAGGACATCGGCGATCCGCGCCACAGCGAGGCTGTGGAGATCAAATGGGGTGTGCACCCCCGTGGCGATGAACGACCGCAGTGGGTGAGGGGTGAGGAACGCACAGCTCTCCTGGTCCTCGTCAGCGGCCGCTTCCGCGTCGAACTCCCCGGTCGCAGCGTTCTTCTGGAACAGCAGGGTGATTACGTGGTGTGGGGGCGCGGAGTCGATCACTCATGGTTCGCGGAGGAGGATTCGGTGGTGCTCACCGTCCGGTGGCCGTCCGTGCCCGGCTACGCCGTGACAGCGAAGGACGAGGGGCCAGTGCAGAGCTGATCGAGCGGCGGTCACCACCGCCGGAGCGGATCACCCGGCGCCCGTCTCCTCGACGGTGGCCAGGTACAGCTTGACGTAGCGCTCCACGTCCACGTCCAATCCGACGTCCACCAGGGTCTGTTCACGGGTGCCGTCGTGGAGCTCCGACTCGCCGGGGCGGGGGCGGCGGTCGACGATCGTCATGCCGCGGGTCGGGCCCGGGGCGAGGGACACCTCCACCGGCAGGCGGCGGGTGGTCAGGCCCTCCGGGTCGGCGACCGCGCACACCGCGCCCGCGTCGCCGAGGCCGCCGGCGGTCTCGTCCGGGTCGCCGGGGCGGCTGCCCGGGTGGGCCGGGCGGTGCGCGAGCAGGTCGCCGGCCAGCCGCGTGCCGGGCTCGGGGCTCGCGCGCAGCCGCCGTACGTCCGCCGCCGGGACGACGACCCGGGAGAACACGTCCAGCCCGTACATGGTGATCGGCACCCCGGCGGTGAGCAGGACGGCGGCGGCCTCCGGGTCGTGCCAGACGTTGAACTCCGCGACCGGCGTGGCGTTGCCCGTGGCCGCCGCGCCGCCCATGAACACGATCCGCTCGATGGTGCGGGTGACCTCCGGGTGGGTGCGCAGCAGCAGCGCGATGTTGGTCAGCGGCGCGGTGGGGATCAGGGTGACCGGGCGGGGGCTCGCCAGGATCTCGCGGCGCAGCAGGGTCACCGCGTCCACGTCGGCGGGGGTGCGGGCGGGGGCGGGCAGGCCCAGGTCGCCCATGCCGTCGTGCCCGTGCACGTGCCGGGCGGAGCGCGGCGCCTCGATCAGCGGCCGCTCGGCGCCCCGGGCGACCGGGATGTCCGGGGCGCCGGCCCGCTCCAGCACGGTCAGCGTGTTGCGCACGACCCCGTCCACGTCCGTGTTCCCCGCCACGCAGGTCACCGCGCGCAGGTCCAGCCCCGGGTGCCGTACCGCGAACAGCAGGGCCAGGGCGTCGTCCACGCCGGTGTCGCAGTCGATGATCACCGGGATGCGGTCGGTGTCGGTCGGCACGGCAGGGCTCCTTCCACGGCGGGCGGTGCGAGCGACCTTACGCGTCCTCCCACAGCCGGCTCCCGCGGGCGGCCACCTGCTGCCCGGCCCTCCGCAGCAGTTCGGCCACCGGCATCGCGCCGGGCCGCCGCCCGTCCCGCAGCCGTACGGCCACCAGCCCTCCCTCGGCCTCCCGCTCCCCGAGCACCGCCTGGTACGGCACGAGCCGAGCCTGCCGGATCCGCGCGGCCAGGCTGCCGCCCTCGGGCCCGGCGACCTCGGCCCGCAGACCGAGCTCCCGCGCCTGCCGTACGACGTCGTACGCCAAGTCCGCCTGCGCCTCCCCGACCGGCAGCACGACCAGCTGCACCGGCGCGAGCCACGCCGGGAAGGCGCCGCCGTGCTGCTCGATCAGGTGGGCGACCGCGCGCTCGACGCTGCCGATGATGCTGCGGTGCACCATGACGGGGCGGTGCCGGGCGCCGTCGGGTCCGATGTAGTGCAGGTCGAAGCGTTCGGGCTGGTGGAGGTCGATCTGCACGGTGGACAGGGTGGACTCGCGTCCGGCGGCGTCCGCGATCTGCACGTCGATCTTCGGGCCGTAGAAGGCGGCCTCGCCCTCGGCGGCCTCGTACGCCACACCGGACAGCACCTCCCGCAGCATCGCGGTGGCCCGCTCCCACAGCGCGGGGCCGGCGACGTACTTGCCCGAGGCCCCGGGCAGGGAGAGCCGGTACCGGGCGGCCCGGATCCCGAGGTCCTCGTAGGCCCGGGCGATCAGGGCGAGCGCGGCCCGGGCCTCGTCGACGGCCTGGTCCAGGGTGCAGAAGATGTGCGCGTCGTTGAGCTGGATGGCCCGCACACGGGTCAGCCCGCCCAGCACACCCGACAGCTCGGAACGGTACATGCCGCCCAACTCCGCCATCCGGTACGGCAGTTCGCGGTAACTGCGGGAGCGGGAACGGTAGATCAGAGCGTGGTGGGGGCACAGACTGGGCCGCAGCAGCACCTGCTCGGCGCCGAGCCGCATCGGCGGGAACATGTCGTCGCTGTAGTGCTCCCAGTGGCCGGAGATCTCGTACAGCTCGCGTTTGCCGAGCACGGGCGAGTACACGTGCCGGTACCCGGCCGCGCGCTCCGCCTCCCGTACGTACTCCTCCAGGGTGTGCCGTACGACTGCCCCGTCGGGCAGCCAGTACGGCAGCCCGGCCCCCATCAGCGGGTCGGTGTCGAACAGGCCGAGTTCACGGCCGAGGCGGCGGTGGTCGTGCATGGCGGTCTCCCTCGCAAAGGTCACGGAGGCGAGCACCACGCGCCGAAGCCCCGGGGCACTCGCCCCGGGGCTTCGGACGTCAGTCAGCTGTCAGCGCGCCGGGACGGGGTCCGGCGTCGTCGTACGGGACGAACGGGGGGCGCGCTGCATGGGGGGACCGTAGCAACGGGTGGGGGGCCGGGCCAACGGGATTTCACCGTTCCTCGCAGGAGGTGGCGGACTTCGCCAGGACGCGGGCGAGTTCGCGGGGGCGGGTGAGCATCGGCCAGTGGCCCGAGTCCAGGTCCACGTACGCGAGGTGGGCGGCGCGGGCGAGTTCAGGACTCTCACCCGCGGCGATCCACTCCTCGGCCTGGGCAGGGGTGAACTCGGGGCAGACGACCACGACCGGGACGTCGAAGCGGCGCTCGTCGGTCAGGCGCACGACTCCCCTGGCGACCGCCTCGGGGACGGGAACGGCGGCGGACGCGAACCGGTCCCGGGCCTGCTGGTCCAGGTCGGCGGTGTCCGCGCCCTCGAAGGGATCCCAGCCCGGGAAGGGCATGACGCCGCCCTCGATCGCGAAGTGAGCGGCGTAGGCCTGCCCGCCGGCGGCGGGGAAACCGCCGATCAGAGCGACCTCGGCCACCTTCTCCGGTCGTGCGTCGGCGGCCAGCCAGGCCAGGGTCGCTGCCGCGGAGTGCCCTACGACCAGGGGCTTTCCGGGCGCCGCGTCAACCGCTGCCACGACCGCTGCCAGCTGGTCGTCCAGTGTCGCGGAGGCGGCGCCGTCGCCCTGTCCCGGGAGGGTGAGCGGCACCGGACGGTGGCCGAGGGCGGCGAGTTCGGGCACGACCTCGTCCCATGCGGATCCGTCGAGCCACAGGCCGGCGATGAGCACGATGTCCACGGTGGTTCCCCCGGTCAGGAGTCGGATGTGGTCGCCGGCACGCTACCGGGAGGCTCTGACACCGGGCTCCGGTCGCAGCGCTAGACGCCGGTCCGGCCGTCGACGAGCTCGCGGACGATGTCGAGGTGGCCGTTGTGCCGGGAGGTCTCCTCGATGAGGTGGAGGATGATCCAGCGCAGGTCCACGTGGCGGCCGTCGCGGAGGGGGCGCTTGGCCTGGGCGTCCAGGTCGTGGCCGGCCAGCAGGCGACGGTAATGCTCGCTCTGCTCCTCGTACTCGGCGAGAAGCCGGGGCAACGGGATGTCGACCGCCGTCCGCATCTCGGGGTCGGGGTCGTCGTCAGTCGCCCGCGTGAGCGGACCCGCCGGTTCCTCGCCCAGGAACATCACCTGGATCCAGTGGTGCTCGACCCACCGCAGATGGCTGATCAGCCCGCACAGGGTCATCAGGGGTGAAGTCTCCAGCGGGGCCCTGCGGGCGTCCTCCGCGGACACGCCCTCGCACTTGGCACGCGCCGTGTCACGGGCGTAGTCGAGGAAGGTCATCAGCTGCGTGCGCTCGTCCCGGGCGGGAGGCGTATCGGTTCGTCGCGTCATCGCGGGGAGTCTTCCGCAGATCGCGGAGGCGGTCCAGGGATTAATGACCGGTATCTTGATCAAGAATGAGCGGGATCCCGTCGAGCACTGCCTCGTCCGCCTGTCGGGCACACCGGGCCGACGCGATCCGCCGGACGGGGGTTCAGGCTGCCGAGGGGCCCGCGCTGCCGCGCGTGCGCCGCCTCCGTCGTGTCGACCACAGGCTCCCCGCTTCGACCACGACAGGAGAATTCATGGCCACCACGACGCTGACGATTCCCACCGCGGACGGCCTGGCCGACGCTTTCGCCGCCTTCCCCGACGGTGGTGAGCGGCACCCAGGGGTGCTGATGTACGCGGACGGCTTCGGTATCCGGCCCGTGCTGCGGGAGATGGCCCGCGAACTGGCCGGGCACGGGTACTACGTCCTCGTCCCCAACGTCTTCTACCGGCACGGTCCCGCACCGCTGGTCGACCTCCCCGAGCACATAGGCGAAGAGGCCCGGACCGCGCTCGTGGCCCGGTTGATGCCGTTGCTCGAAGCGCACACCGACGCACGCGTGCTGCGGGACGCCGACGCCTACCTCACGTTCCTCACCACCCGGCCGGAGGTCGCCGCCGGACCGGTCGCGGTGACCGGTTACTGCATCGGCGGCCTCCTGGCCGTGCGCACCGCCGCGGCCCACCCCGGCCAGGTGGCCGCCCTCGCCGCTTTCCACGCCCCCGTGGGCGCGGCCGGGCCGTCCGCCTTCGCCGAGATCACCGCCGAGGTCCACTTCGGCCACGCCGAGAGCGACCTGACACCCCAGGCGCTGGGCGAGCTCAACCAGGCCCTGGACGCCGCGGGGCTCAACCACACCTCCGAGATCTACCCCGGCACCGTCCACGGGTTCACCATGTCCGACACCGACGCCTTCGACCCCGCCGGACTGCGGCGCCACTGGGACCGCCTGATCCCCCTCCTCGACCGCACCCTGGCCGGCAGCTGAAAAGCGGGAAGCCCGGGGCGGTCGCCGGCCCCGGGCTTCCACGCAACGGTCAGGAACGCGTCGCGCGCTTCCTGCGGGTCACCACGACGAGCGCCGCGCCGCCCGCCAGCAGCGCCGCCGCGCCGACGGCGATCGGGCCCGTCGCGCCGTTGGCGCCGGTCTCGGCGAGGTTGTCGCCGCCGCCGTTCGGCGCGGGGGCCGGGGCGGTGGTGGACTCGGAGGCGGACGGGGTGGGCGCGTCGGTCGACGCGGTTTCCGACGGCTCGACGGGCGTCTCGGAGGCCGGCGGGGTGGTCTCCCCGGCCGGGGTCGAGGGCGCGGGCGGCTGGGAGGCCGGCGGGGTGGACGGCGGCTGGGACGACGGCGGCGTGGCCGTCGTGCAGTCCTTCGTACCGCCGTTCCAGGCCGCGATCAGCTTCTCCTTGATGACCGGGCGGTCCGGGCCCTTGGGCAGCTCACCGTGCTCGAAGCCGTCCTTCGCGTCCAGCTTGCCGTCGAACTTCACCGCGCCCCGGTACAGGTCGATCTGCCCGAAGCAGCCCTTGTCGGGTACGGCGATGTCGAGGGACTCGGTCTGGCCCGGCTTGACCGTCACCGTGTCGAAGTCGACGAACACCTGCTCGCCGGAGGTGGCGAAGGTGGCGCCGTGGGCGAGGTAGGAGGCCAGGGAGGCCGTGCACGTGGTCGCGTCCCCGGCCGTGCGGACCTTGATGTGGACCTTGCCGTCCTCGGTGGGCTTGAGGTTCTGGTCGTCGACCTTGACGGAGTCGAAGAAGTTGACGCCGTCGAGGGAGAACTGGCAGCGGTCGGTCTGGGTCTCCGTCCCTGCGCCCGTCCCGGGCTGGTAGCTGCCGCCGGAACCCCAGCCGTCACCGCCGGGCGTGCCGGTGAGGAAGGCACCCGAGGCGAAGGCGCCCGAGGCGGAGGCGAAGGAGGCGGCGCAGAGGGCGAGCGTCGCGGCGCCCGTCCCCAGCAGGCGGCGCGTGGTGACACGTCTCGCTATGGACATGCGGATCCCATCTTGGGTGTGCCGGAACCCGGGGAGGGCAGCAGGGCAGCGCGCGGCGGCCGGCCGTCCCGGGGGTGGTTGGTCTGAGAAACACTGGGCTCATCGGTCACATGATCCTCAGTGCGCCCCATGGTGGCTGCGCCGCAGCACGCTGTCAACCTGCGCGAACGCAAGGGAAGTTGCCCGTCCGCCACACTTCCGCCACACAAGGAACGATCCGCTCCGGTACACCCGGGTGTTCGCTTTTCCGGCGTAGTGGACAGATTTCCTGCTGGTACCCGTACCGCAGCTCGCACCACCGCAGAGGAGACCGCGTGACCGTCCGCACCTCCACGCCCGACTCCACGCCCCACCCCGCGACCACCCCCGCGCCCGACCTCTCCTCCAGGGACCCGAACTGGTGGCGGCAGGCCGTCGTCTACCAGGTCTACCCCCGCAGCTTCGCCGACGCCGACGGCGACGGACTCGGTGACCTGCGCGGCATCACCCGCCGCCTGACCCATCTGGCCGCGCTCGGCGTCGACGCCCTGTGGCTGAGCCCCTTCTACCCGTCCGAACTCGCCGACGGCGGATACGACGTCGCCGACCCGCGCGGCGTCGACCCCCGGCTCGGCACGCTCGACGACTTCGACGCGCTGGTCGCCGAGGCGCACCGGCTCGGGCTGAAGGTGATCGTGGACATCGTGCCCAACCACACCTCCCACCAGCACGTGTGGTTCCAGGAGGCGCTGCGCGCCGGGCCGGGCTCGGCGGCCCGCGACCGGTACGTCTTCCGGGACGGGCGCGGCGAGCACGGGCAGCTGCCGCCCACCGACTGGCAGTCCGTCTTCGGTGGCAGCGCCTGGCAGCGGGTGCCCGACGGGCAGTGGTACCTGCACCTGTTCGCGCCCGAGCAGCCCGACCTCAACTGGCAGAACCCCGAAGTGCGCGCCGACTTCCGCAGGACCCTGCGGTTCTGGTCGGACCGGGGGGTCGACGGGTTCCGGGTCGATGTCGCGCACGCCCTCGCCAAGGACCTCGGCGAGCCGCTGCGCGACCTCGGGGCGCCCGGGCTGAGCCGCGAGGAGGCGCTGGCGGACTTCGAACCGGGCACGCACCCCTTCTACGACCGGGACGAGGTGCACGAGATCTACCGCGACTGGCGCAAGATCCTCGACTCCTACCGCCCGCCCCGCATGGCGGTCGCCGAGGCCTGGGTGCCCGGCGCCCGGCGCGCGCTGTACGCCCGCCCGGACGAGCTGGGGCAGGCCTTCAACTTCGAGTACCTCCAGACCCCCTGGGACGCCCCGGCCCTGCGGCAGGTCATCACCGACTCGCTGGCCACCGCCCGCGCGGCCGGCGCCTCAGCGACCTGGGTGCTGTCCAACCACGACGTGATCCGGCACGCCTCCCGGCTGATGCTGCCGCCGGACACCGACCTGGACGCCTGGCTGCTGTCCGGCGGCCGCGCCCCGGCCGTCGACCAGGCCGCCGGGCTGCGCCGGGCCCGGGCGGCGACGCTGCTGATGCTGGCGCTGCCCGGTTCGGCGTACGTCTACCAGGGCGAGGAGCTCGGGCTGCCCGAGGTCGCCGACCTGCCCACCGAGGTGCTGCAGGACCCGATCTGGGAGCAGACCGGGCACGTCCGCAAGGGCCGGGACGGCTGCCGGGTGCCGCTGCCGTGGACGAGGAGCGGACCGTCGTACGGCTTCGGGCCGGGCGGGGCGTGGCTGCCGCAGCCGCCGGGGTTCGCCGCGTACGCGGTCGAGGCGCAGGACGGGGTCGAGGGCTCGACCCTGGAGCTGTACCGTGCGGCGCTCAAGCTGCGCCGCAAGCTGCTCGACGGGGAGGACCTGGTGTGGGCGCAGGACGCCCCGGACGGCGTCCTGCAGTTCGACCGCACCGACACCTGGCGGTGCGTGGCCAACCTCTCCGGTACGACGGTGCCCCTGCCGGCCGGCGAGGTGCTGCTCGCCAGCGCGCCCCTGGAGGACGGACGGCTCGGGCCGGACACGACGGTGTGGCTGACCCGCTGATGGCTCCGCCGGTGGGGCGGGGGGGCTGTGGGGGCGCGCAGGTGGTGTGTGCGGCTGCGGCGCCGTCGTGGCTGGTCGCGCAGTTCCCCGCGCCCCTTGGGTTGGCTGTGCAGGGCCGCGTTGATGGTTGCGGTGGGCCGTCAGGGGGTGCTGTGTGTGGCTGCGGCGCCGTCGTGGCTGGTCGCGCACTTCCCCGCGCCCCTTGGGTTGGCTGCCGTAGTGGTGCCTGTCAGGTGTTGTCCGTTGCTCCCTGGGGGGTCGGTTGTGGGTGGTCGGCGGACTGGAGCAGGGGGGCCGTGTGGCGTTCGGGGCGGTGGGTGTCCTCCGTGGGGACGCGGCTGCGCGGGGCGTCCGGTGCGCCCGGCAGGGGGACGGGGCGCCGGGCCACCAGGCGGCCCACCCAGTGGCGCCCGCAGTGCTCGCAGGGCGGTGCCCCCTCGGGCGTGTAGGGGGAGGCGACGGCGGTGTTGTCCCGGTAGAACGACTCCCACTCGTCGCCGTGGTCGTCCAGGTAGCGCTGGACGTCGTAGTCGACGCTCCAGCGGTGCCAGCACGCACCACAGGTGAACTCGACTCGTTCGACGGCAAGTTCGGTGATCACTGCGGCACACCTCCGATCCGGCCTGCTCCTCCCACCTTGCCTCCGCTCCGCACGGCCGCGCCACCTCGTTCCCCCGGGCCGTCAGACTTGACATGAGGGCGCTCAAGTTTTATTCAAGCTATGAGGCAACCTGAGTCCGAACCGCAGGTCACACAGGGGCGGGGAGGTGACGATGCCGCACACCGACGACATGCCCGGGGACCCCTACGCGGTGCTCGGCGTGGACCCCTCGGCGTCCGCCGAGGCGATCACCTCGGCCTTCCGCCGCCTGGTGCGGGAACTGCGGCCCGACACCCGCGTCGACGCCGTCACCGCCGAGCGGTTCGGCCGGCTGCGGGCGGCCTACGAGACCCTCCGCGATCCCGGGCTGCGGGCGGCGTACGACCGTACGCGCGCCGCCCCCGCCCCCCGTCCGGCCCGCGCACCGCGCCCGGCCCCCGCCCCGTCGCGCACGCCCGGGCTCTTCGGCACCCCGGCGCCGCCCGAGCCGCCGCTGCGGGCCGGGCCGGTGCGGTGGGAGCGCGGGAGGTGAACGGTCCCTGAGGTACGACCGGAGCTAGGAGGAGGGAGATCCCAGATGGCGCGCTCGGTCGGAATCGACCTCGGCACGACGAACTCGGTGGTGGCCGTCCTGGAGGGCGGTGAGCCCACCGTCATCAGCAACGCGGAAGGGGCGCGGACCACCCCGTC